>JANOTZ010000356.1:0-14543 GCA_031416735.1 Frankiales bacterium | reverse complement strand
CGGCTCGACCACCTGAACGTGCACGACACCTACCGATCCAACTTGGTCAACCAGGATCACCTGATCTATGTAGGGGGGGCAGCTGGAGGTGGCGTGATCGAGCGAAATCTCCTGAATCGCAGCGAGAACGGACGTGGGGTCAAGATCGGACCGACCACGACCAGCACCACCCCGATCGGCAGCGTGACGATCCGCTACAACACCTTCTTCGGCAACCTTGGTCCCTCGAATATCCAGCTGTCGCACGGGGCATGTGACAACCCGATCTATCGCAACATCATGGTGCGTTCCTACTCGTCGTCCACGCCGAACGTGACGGCCTTCAACCTCAACGGGTCCGGGAACCAAGCCTGGGACAACGTGGGCTGGGAAGGCGGCTCGGTGATCCAATCGTCGAGCAACTTGCAGGACATGGGCGGGAACATCAAGGTGGACCCGATGTTCGACGGCCCCGAGACGTTGCTTCCCATGAACGAGGCGACGGCTGCGTACGGCCGCTACGCCCCCGGTGACGGCGACACGACAGACCTGGGCCCGACCGCTTCCTTTACGGCGACACCGGGGTCGGGGGAAGCGCCGTTGGTGGTGGCGTTCACTGACACCTCGACCGGGGTGCCTGTGTCGTGGGCCTGGGACTTCGGGGATGGCGGTAGTGCGTCGGTGCAACATCCGAGTCACACCTTCGCCACGGCCGGAACATTCGTGGTGCAACTGACGGCAGGCAACGCGTTCGGCAGCTCCACGTCGTCGGTGACGGTGACGGTGACGGTGGTGGCGGCAGGCTCGGCGCCGGTCGCGTCGTTCACGGCGTCGCCGTCGTCGGGGACGGCGCCGTTGGTGGTGGCGTTCACTGACACCTCGACCGGGGTGCCGGTGTCGTGGGCCTGGGACTTCGGGGATGGCGGTAGTGCGTCGGTGCAACATCCGAGTCACACCTTCGCCACGGCCGGAACATTCGTGGTGCAACTGACGGCGGGCAATGCATTCGGCGAGTCGACGATCACGACCACAGTGACGGCAAGCGCTCCGGTGCTGTCCGCGTCGTTCGTCAGCCTCGCGGACACCTACGTCAAGAACACCCAGGCCACCAAGAACTATGGCCGCGCCAGCGATCTGCGGCTTCGTCAGGCAAGTTCCTCGATCTTGCGCTCCTACCTGAAATTCAGCGTGACCGGGTTGAGCGGATCGCCGACGTCGGTGACGTTGGGTCTGTGGGTCACGGACAGAAGCCCTGACGGCGGGACCGTGTTCCTGGTCTCCGACAGCACCTGGGGAGAGCTGACCACGACGTGGGCCACTGCACCGACCTACCAGCCCGGCGCACTCGGCGTCGCTGGCAGGGTGACGTCAGGAACGTATGTGGAGATCGTCCTTCCCGCGAGCGTCGTGCCTGGGAACGGCACCTACAGTTTCGCGCTGACGACGACGTCGAGTGACAGCGCCGTCTTCGCGAGCCGCGAAAGCTCGACTCCGCCGGTGTTGATGGTCTCCTAGGAAGGTGCTCACCGGGGCGGTGCCAGGACGCTCGTCACGTTGGCGGCAACCCAGGAGTCGTTTCGACTCAGTTGTGGCCGCCGGCGGAGGTCCCCGGCCACCTGCGCCGCCCACCATGCGGTTCCCACCGCCGTCAGCTGGGCCGGGCTGGGCTGCAAGCCAAGGGCGCGGTAGTAGTGACGGCTGCAGGACCCGAACGAAGTCCGCAGCCAAGGTGCGCTCCGGTACACCGCCCCCATCGACGTTCTGGTGCGAAGGCGTTCTTCGGTCGCCACCAGGTGCAGTAGGTCACCTCCCGGGACGCCGTGCGGGTCGAAGGCATCCCAGTCGACCACTCCGCTGAGGCGGCCTTCCCTCTCAAGCAGGTTGCCGCGCCAGAAGTCGCCGTGTGCCGCGACTGAAGGCCAGCCTTCCAGCTCTGTGGCGATGGTCGCCGTGAGCTCCTCCGCGGCCGGCACCCACTCCGGCATCAGGGAGGTGAGGACGGCGAGCAGGCGGTCCGCCGGTTGCGCGCCCGTGCCCTGGGGCAACCCGGCAAGGAACCCGACCACGTCCTCGAGCAGGGACGCCGACAACGTGACCGGCCGGGTCCCGGGCCGGGCCTCCTCCAGCACCCAGCTCACGTCGTACACCAACCCCGATCCCAGGAAGCGAGGCACCGGGCCACCGGGGTTCGCCGCGAACCGCTGCAGGGCCTGACCTCCAGGAGCGGGGTCCGCGACGGCGCCGCTGGGTGCCATCCGCAGTACGGCTTCCTGATCACGTGTCCGGCAGCGCACCAGCACCGAACCTCCCGTCGTGAGGACCGGCGGACCGGTGCTCGACGCCCCCGCAGCGCTGAGGACGTCATCCAGCACCGTGGGGTGCGATGGCATGCCTGGCCAGTGCAGGAGGACACCGGAGGCAAGAGCGGCCCTGCACCGGGCTCGCGCCCCGGGGCGCAGCACTTCTGCGGGGAGCCGTAGGACCGCAGGTCGAATCCGGCGCCTCTGCTGCAGAAGGATCTTGGCCTCCCGTAGGCCTGCCGAACGGAGTAGCTCCGCGGCGGATGTCCCCCAGGACGCGATGTCGTGGACCTCGACGGTGGGGAGTCCGTCCTCCCGTCGAGGGGACCGCCAGGAGAGGGGTCGTACCCGCACAGGGCAAGCAGGTGGCGCCAGCATCGCGGCGAGGGCGGATGAAGACCGGACCTCGGTCACGTCGTTGCCGCGGTCGCCTCGGTGCGCTGTCTCGGCAGGGTGGCTGCGACCGTGGCCAAGGCGATGAGGATCCAGAAGTACCGCTGGTAGGACAAGTGGAGGAAGAGCCCGGTCGACATGTACAGCATGATCGCGAGGATGAAGCCACCCGCCAGCTCACTGCGGGCGGGATCCCTTTTCGACCACGCACGCCGGGCTCTGAACAAAGCGTGCAGAAGGACGGCGAACAGGGTGAGGAGCAGGAGCAGTCCGAGGAGTCCGAGCTCAGCGGCCACACCCAGATACAGGTTGTGCGCCTCCCGATCCTCCATGCGCGGGCGACCGCCGATCTCCGACGCGTACGAGCGATAGTAGGAAGGGAACGCTCCAGGCCCTACCCCGAGGATGGGATGGTCGATGAACACGTTGAGTGCGGCCAGGCTCTCGGTCGCGCGACTCCGGATGGAGCTGTCGCTCGAGGTGAGTGGCGTGCTCGACGTCAAGGAACGGGCGAAGTCGTCGAGGCTGCTGAGACGCTCCCCGTACGCGGGAACGACGGTCAGGGCGACGACAACGCCCACTGCCGCCGTACACAGGGCAACGGGACGGATCAGGCGTAGGAACGTCCCCAGCACGAGCACCAGCCCGAGGGCGATTGCTGCGCCTCTTGAGTAGGTAAGCGCCGTCCCGATGAGGATGAGCATGGTCGCGCCAACAGCGAGCGCCTTGGCCGAGCGCCGGCGGGCTGTGCGAGCGAGCGAGAGACCCAGCGGTACGAGCACCACCAGAATTTGCGCATAACGGTTCTTCTCGCCGATGGGGCCTGACAACCGAGGGGCGGTGCTCTCTGCTGCGGCCAGGTCTCCTGTCGGCACCACGGCGCGACTGACCTGCGCGAATCCACCGAACTGCTGGTCGTAGTCCCCTCGGACCTGTTGCACGCCCGAGAGCCCCCCGAGCACCGCGCCGATCAGCACGACGATCCAGACGAGGCTTCGCAGCTGCGCATGACTGGCGATGCAGAACACGAGCAAGACAAGGAGAGCAAGGCCCTCGACGGCGAACACCATCAACGACTCGGCGGACGCGGTCAGGTCCCGGGACTGGAGCGAGCTGAGGACCTGTACGACGCCGAAGGCCGCCACGACTGGCAGGACCTGGGGCACCGGGACGGGCCGCCTGTCGTGCAGCATGCGGTGTGCGATGGGCACGAGCAGGGCCAGCGCGAGGACCATGACGACAGCGCGGGGGACACCGTGCATGCGCACCGCGATCACCGCGGCGTTGCTGTAGACGGCCCCGACGACGATGAGGGTGACGAGGTGTGGTCGGGCCAGCCCCAGCGCCACCGCGAGCAGGAGAGTGGTGGCAAGGAGCCCGAACACCGCGCTGACGGCGAAGGTGACGGTCATCAGCACCGCGAGCAGGGCACCGGCGAGGACGAGGGGAACGGTGTCGCCGGCCACCTTGCTGGGTCGGTCGACTTCGGCCAGATCAGTCATGGCGCCGGCTCCCATCAGCTCGCTGTGGCTCCCAAGCGGTGATCTGGCGCCCAGCCGCGAGATTCCAGACGGCCCGCACGCTTGCCGCGTTGACCATGCAGAAGTACGCCGGCAGGGCCAGCGACTTCGGCTGCCGCTCCCGCTTCCCGAGCATCAGGCCTGCGCCGCCCGTCGCGTAGAGCAGGCCCTGGGCCAGGACCGCAACGCGCAATGCGCCGGTGCGGGGCCGCTTGAGAGTGGTGGCGACGAACAGCCCCGCCAGGGGGAGGGCCATCAACCGCCTCAGCACCTTGTGGGACATCAGCTGGACGGCGTAGAAGCCGTGCTCCCGTGGATCGAGCAGCTCGCGCCGCACCAGGACGCCGTTCAGTCCACGGGTCATGACGCGCACTTTCCGGGCGTACTCCGCGCCGTCTGATTCGGAAACTGGCTCATACACCTTCGCCGCCGGTTCGAAGACCAACCGGTAGCCCTGCGCGACAACGCCAGTGGAGACGAAGAAGTCGTCGGTCACCCCTTCGGCGACGGGGCGGAACAGCTCCCGGCGTACGGCGTACAGCGCCCCGGTCGCGGAGACCACGCTCCCGCCCCGGCTTTCGGCAGACTTCAGGATGCGGTCGAGCGACCAGTAGGTGCGTTCACCCGACCCTGTCCCACCGTCGACCGGCAGGTACCGCTGGTCCCCTGCGACACCACCGACGTCGGGATCGGCGAACGGCCGGAGCAACTGCCTCACCGCATCCGGCGCGAGCATGCTGTTTGCGTCGGTGAAGACCAGGACGTCGGTGGTGCACGTCGCAACGGCAGCGTTGAGGGCGGCTGCCTTACCCATGCGGGGCAAGGAGACCAGCCGAATGCCGGCCTCGGTGAACTGCTGCACCACCCCCTCGGTCCCGTCGTCGCACCCGTCCGCAGCCACCACCACGTCCAGCCGTCCCGATTGGGCGTCGAGGGCCAGCACGTTGCGGAGCTTGCTCCCGATCTGGTCCTGCTCGTTGTGGGCCGCAATGATCAAGGTTGCCGAGAGCTCGCCGTCGGCCACCAGATGCGGGCGGGGCCGGACGAGTGCACGCAGGACGGTGACCAGCGGGAACAGGACGTATGTCCAGAGCACGGCGCTCAGCGACAGCCCGAGCACCGTGGGTCTCACTTCGGAGCTCCGCTGCGGGCCGCGTGCCGCTTCCGGTCCTCCAGTCGGGTGCTGGCTGACTGGGCGGGGATGGTCGGCGCCGAGATCCGGCGTGGAAGCGGTGCTGCCGGGCGGGGCGCGCGACCGTTGAGGAAGACCAGGCCCGCAGTGGCTCCGAGTCGACGGACAGCCTCCGCTGACGTGCGCAACGCCGGCAGTCGGGTCGCCTGGATGTGGGCGACGAGCAACACCAGGTCGCAGGACGCGCACCAACCCGCGGCCGACGGCGATTCGTCCAGGTCACCGGTCGCGACGACGATGACGTCCACCGCCTTGCGGAGTCGGCCCAGGAGCTCACGGGCCGGGGGAGCCGCCGGACCCATCGACGCATCACCACGCAGGAGTGCCGGGAGCTCCGTCCACGCGCCGCTCATCGGTGCGATATCCCTCCCGGGGCCGAGCACGATGCCCTCGGACAGCAAGGCTCCGTCATCGCGGGACCACGGTCGGGACCTGCCTTGACCGGCGCTTCCGTCGAGCAGCAGCACGCGTCGACCACCCTGCGCGAGCGTCGCCGCCAGATGGGTGGCGACCTCGAGATCGTCGGCGCCGTGATCGGCGCCCAGGACCGTGACCACCAGGCCCTCGGTGGATTCGCGAGCTTCGACGAACGCACCGAGCAGCCGGTAGCCGGCCCCGCCAGGAGACGTCAGCTCGGCCGCTGTCGGGATGTGCGGGATTGAGCACTGGCTCCCGATCGAGGCGATCGGGTCGAGGTCGGTGACAGCCACGGCCTCCTCTTGGCTGCTGAGCACCTTGCGGCGCCGGTCAATCAGCAGCGCGAGTGCACTGCCAGCGGCGAAGGCCACGAGTGCCGCCAGAGCTACCCTCAGCTCTCGGTGGGCGGGCGCTGCGGGCGGGTTCAGGGGCGGCGGGGCGACCACCCGAACGGTCGCGTAGGGCTGGGCGCGGCTGGTCATGGCAACCAGCTGGCCCGTCAGTGCGGTCGCGATCCTGGAGGCGCGCGCAGGGTCGGTGTCCCTCGCCGTCAGCACGATGAGCCGGGAGCTGCTGTTGGGCACGACCCGCACTGCGGCGGTCACCTCGTCCGCGGTCGCGATCGGGTTCATCGCCCGCGCGGTCCGCTCGAGGAAAGGTCTTGTCATGAGCATCTGGGTGTACGTGGCCACCAGCCCGGTCGAGGCCCTCACCGAACTGGTGTCCTGGTTGACATTGCCCACCAGCATCGTGGTTTCCGCGACGTGCACCGTGCGCGCCCGCTCAGCGGCGAGGAGGCCGACTCCTGCTCCGAGCAGGGTGATGAGGAGCAGCGCTGCCCACCACTTGCGCAGAGCCATCACATAATGGGTCGTCGTCATCCGGACTCCTCGAGAAGGTGTTACGAGCGGCTCTTGCGGCCTGGCAGTTGCGGGAGCGAAAGCCGTGAAAGACCCGGGAAGGTCTCAAGCAGTTCCAGCTCCTTGCTGCCGGCCCCCCAGACGAGTGCCGTCCCGAAGGCACAAAGCGCCAGAGCGACGGGCAGATTTGGGTGAAGAAGGTGCTGGGTGACCCCCAGGAAGATGAGTCCGGCGAAGGCCGACAGATACGTCCGTCCGAAGCCTCTTGGGAGCATCGGGATGCCCGTGCTCCGCGACAGGGCGAGCTGCTTCAGGACGTTGTAGACGAGAAGCGTGCAGGTGCTCGCGATCGCTGCTCCCAGCGCGCCTGCACCAGGCACGAGCAGCAACACGGCAACCACGTTGACCGTCGCCGCCGCGAGCCCGACCAGTACGACGAGGCGCAGCTTGCCGAAGAGCTGCAGCGTCAGTCCGTTGAAACCGCTGGCTCCCTGGGTGAAGAGCCCGATCGAGAGCACCGTGAGCAGCAATCCGGACGAGGCGTAGCGCTCGCCGTACAGGGCTGTGGTGATGGGGGTGGCCGCCGTCACCGTCACGGCGGCGACGGGGAAGGTGAACAGCGTCACCAGGGCCGCTGAGCGCCAGTAGTGAACCTCGACGGCGGTGCGCTGTCCGCGACTGAGCAGCCGTGCGACCAGTGGCGTGTAGAGCGAGGAGAAGACCGACGAGGCGACGATGTTGAGCATCGCCAGCGACTGGACCACGCGAAGCTCCGCGACCTCCCTGGCGCCGTGCATGTGCTGCAGCACGATGGCGTCAAAGGTGCTGCTGAGGAGAAGCACGAGGTCTGCGCTGAGCAGCGGGAGGGAGAACCCGAAGAGGGTCCTCACGGGGAAGTGCAGCGAGCGCCACCGGAGGCCCCGCAGCAGTCCGGCGCGTCGGAGCTCGCGGGTCAAAAAGCACGCGTACACGGCATTCCCGACGACCGCGGCCGAGACGTAGCCCACGGCGAGTGCCTGCACGCCCTGGCCCGTGAGGGCTGTACCGGCGACGACGATCAACCGCAAGGATGGTCCGAGCAGGTACTTCCGCATGAAGATGGCGGTGGGCCTCCCGAACACGGCGAACAGTCCGGTGAAGGCATCGTCGATCGCCTGCAGCGGGGCGAGCACGATGAGGACGGCGAGCATGCTGGTGAGCTCCGCATCGCCCCCGCGCCCGGTGCCCACCACGTCCCCGATCACCAGGAGCACGACGGCGGACCCGAGGGTCACGATGGTCAGTACCTCGACGGCGAGTGCGCCGAACAGCTCGCCGTAGCGGTGCTCCTCGTCATAGACGGCCACGAACCGGGGTACGGCGCGGTCCAGGCCCAGGTGGATGAAGGACACGGCCAGGAGTACGACGGACAGCCCGTAGGCGAAGGCACCGAACTCGGCACGAGTCAGGGAGCGCACCACGATCACCTGCGTGGCGAAGTTCACGGTGAGGGAGATCAACCTCCCTGACAGGAGGAGGGTGGACCCGCGCAGGCTTGTCGCCTGTTCGTCATGGCAAGGCGCCTGTCTTGCAGGGGGAACCGACGTGCTCAGATGCGACACGACGACGACCAGCCGGAGCAGTAGGCCCGCCACACCAGTTGGGTCACGTTGGCCCGCACCTCGTCCACGGATTCCGAGGCGTCGACGACCTGCGCGTGCGGCAGTCGACCGGCCAGGGAGAGGTAGCCCTGGCGCTGCTTCTCGAGAGCGTCTGGGCTGTGCTCGCCACACCGGCTGTAGAGGAGCGGGCCAGGGGCGTCGAGGACGACGACGAGGTCGGGACGTGCCGCGGTCCGGGCCAGGAGCCAGCGTCGGGCCTTGGTCTTCGGGCTTCGGGAGGTGCAGGGGAGGAGCGCGTCGTAGGCATAGCGGTCGAAGACGGTGATGCGGCCGCGAACGGTGTGCCAGGGCGTCATCGTGCTGGTCAGGACCTGACTGCCGATCCGGAGCAACGTGGCCGTGCCGCCTGGAAGACGTCGGGCTGACCGGCGCCCATAGTGGCCCGCGTAGACCTGTCGGACAGGCAGGGGGAGGTTGACGACAAGGTGCTCGGCGAGGCTCGACTTGCCCGCACCATCGGGGCCGAGCAGTGCAACGGTGACGCCACGGCGGTGGGTCGCGGTGAGGATCTTGGTGCAGTGGAGCAGCAGGCCGTTCGTGGCCCGCCGCCTGAGTGCACGGGGCCCCTGCGCGCGCATCCAGGCCCGGTGCAGCCGGTGCGCGGCGGCCTTTCGCTGCACGTCCTCCCAGCGACCCGTGAGGGTGCTCAGCTCCTCAGGTGACGGTGCGCCGCGCAGAGAGCGCAGCAGGTCTGGCCAGGGGCCTTGTGTGACGCACTCCCGGGCCAGCGCGCTGAGCCGCTGCTGGTGCCGGCCCAGCTGCCCTTGCTTGTCGAGAAGGCAGTGCAGGAGCAGGCACCAGAAGGCGTCGTCGTCGTGAAGACGGGGCCAGCCGGAGTGCAGCTGGCGGCGATGCAGGCAGAGCAGGGCAAAGGGCGCGGCCAGTTCCTGGTGCTGGCCGAAGGCCAACTCGCTCACCAGGTCCAGCACGCACCACTCGTCGTGGGCCGGGTCGTAGGCGCGCAAGAACATGTGGTCCCCGCGGCCCCAGGAGGGCACGAGGGCGAAGCCGAGTCGGCTGAGCGTCGCCACCGCCAGCGACCTGTCCAGGGGGTGGACCAGGAGGTCGACCTCGCCAGCCGTGGGTGCTTCGTCGCGCAACAGGCACCAACGCACACCGGCTGCCTGCAGGGCGGGGAAGGCGCGTTCCAAGGTCCGCTTGGCGGCGACGTCACCTGTGGGGGCAGCCACCATCACACGTCCTTCCCCCGTCAGCTCCGTGGAGTTTCCGGCGCTGAGTTGGCATCAGCTGTCCTGCTTCTCCTAGTACGAGTGCCGAAGAGCCCGGCTAATACCTGACGTTCTGCGCACCCGCGCGAGATCTGAGGGGCCGCCAAGAGGTCTCTCTCGCAGGAGCGGCGAAATCTTTGTGCACAACCACTAAGGCAATTTCACGCCGAGGTCGACATCTGGGGAGACCGAGTTAGCACCCGGGCCCAGGCCCATCTTCCCTAGGCGGATCCTCATGACCACCACGTCCCCCGGCGTGTCCATCTCGCGGCGCACCGGCCGTCGAGTCCTCCTGACGTCCGCCGTGATCGCCCTCGTCGGCACGTTCGTCGGACTTCCCTCAACCCCGGCGAACGCTGCCGGCGCCACCTTCTACGTATCCACCGCTGGCAGCGACAGTGGAAACGGGAGCGCCTCCAGCCCGTATCGCACACTGCAGAAGGCGTTCAGCTCACTGCACCCGGGCGACCTCCTCTACGTGCGCGGCGGTACCTACGTGGAGCGACTCAAGTTGAGCGTGCCGAAGGGAACGGCCTCGGCACCTGTGACGGTGAAGGCCTACCCGGGTGAGCGCCCGGTCGTTCAGGGCCTGTTGTGGCTCACGTCGGCTGACTACTGGACCCTGGACGGTCTCAACGTCACCTGGTCGACGGGCAACAGCTCCGGTGAGCACATGGTCAAGATGACCGGCGGTGTCGGCTGGCGCCTGACCAACGCGGAGATCTGGGGCGCCCGCTCCTACGCGGCCCTGCTCATCGCCGGCACACCGAGCGCCTGGCGGGTTGACCACATGAACTTCCACGACACCTACAGGTCGAACTCGACCAACCAGGACCACCTGATCTACGTCAACGGTGGTACGGGCGGCGGGATCATCGAGCGCAACCTCTTCAACCGCAGCGAGAACGGTCGTGGCGTGAAGATCGGTCCGCCCTCGGGCAGCACGTCGCCGATCGGCAATGTGACGATCCGCTACAACAACTTCTACGGCAACCTTGGCCCGTCCAACATCCAGCTGTCCTTCGGGGCGAGCAACAACAAGATCTACCGCAACATCATGGTGCGTCCGAACTCGACCTCCACGCCGAACGTGACGGCCTACAACCTGAACGGCTCCGGCAACCAGGGCTGGGACAACGTGGGTTGGGAGGCCGGGTCTGTGCTCGAGTCGTCGCCCAACCTCAAGGACCTGGGCGGCAACATCAAGACCGACCCCAGGTACGACGGGTCCGACGCCCTCAGGCCGCTGAACGCAGCGATGGCCAACTACGGCCGCTACGCCCCCGGTGACGACGGCTCGACCCCGGCGCCGACGGCAAGCCCGACGCCGACCGCAACGGCAAGCCCGACCCCGACGCCGACCGCAACGGCAACCCCGACCGCGATGCCGTCGACGCTCTCGTTCACCAGCAGCGCGGACACCTACGTGAAGAACTCCCAGCCGACCGGTAACTGGGGTGGTGACTCGGAGCTCCGACTGCGCGACCTCAACGACCCGGTCATCCGCTCGTTCGTGCGCTTCAACGTGACCGGTGTCAGCGGCACTCCCAAGGCCGTGAAGCTGCGGTTGCGGGTCACTGACGGCAGCGCCGTGGGTGGGACGGTGCACCGGGTCTCGAGCAACTCCTGGGGAGAGCTCACCACGACCTGGGCGACCGCTCCGGCCTTCGACTCAGTGGCTCTGGCCAAGGCCCAGGCGGTGGCGGCAGCCACCTACGTGGACATCGTCCTTCCGGCGAGTGCGGTGCCTGGGAACGGCACCTACAGCTTCGCGCTCCTCACGAGCTCGAGCGACAGCGCGATCTACGCGAGCCGCGAGACCGCTACCCCGCCGGTGCTCGTGCTGTCCTGACGGCGATCGGCCCGACCAGCAGGTGACACGCTGCTGAGCCCCCCCACCCGCACCCCCCGCTCCGGCCCCCGCCGGCGGGGGGTGCGGCACGTCCAACCTCAAGACGGTGCCCCGTCGCCGGGAGGCGGTGAACTGGTCCGGGGGGAGTGTGACCTGGCTCACTTACCGCCGGTAACACCTGGTCGGTACCCTGATCGTTCACGCAACAGCAGCGATGAGGAGATCTGGTGCAGGACCTGCAGGTTGCCGCCGACGGCGGTCGACCGCTCCGCATCGCCCTCCTCTCCTACCGGAGCAAGCCGCACTGCGGGGGACAGGGCGTCTACATCCGCCACCTCTCCCGTGAGCTGGCGGCGCTCGGCCACGAGGTCGAGGTGCTCAGCGGACCGCCGTACCCGGAGCTGGATCCGGGGGTGACGCTGACCGTCGTGCCGTCGCTGGACCTCTATCGCGAGCCCGACCCGTTCCGGGTGCCGTGGCCGCGGGAGTTCAAGACCTCCATCGACGTGCTCGAGTTCGCCTTGATGAGCACCGCGGCGTTCCCCGAGCCGTTGACGTTCAGCCTGCGGGCGCACCGGGTCCTGCGGGACCGGGCCGTCAAGCCGGACGTCATTCACGACAACCAGACCCTCGGGTACGGGCTGCTGCTCATGCAGCGCGCCGGGCTGCCGGTCATCGCCAACGTGCACCACCCGATCACGGTGGACCGGCAGCTCGACATGGCCGCCGCGCCGCTCCGCAAGAAGCTTTCGACCTGGCGGTGGTACTCCTTCCTGCGGATGCAGGGGCGGGTCATCCGCCGGCTGCCGAGTCTGGTGACGGTCAGCCAGAACTCCTACGACGACGTGGTCCGCGACTTCGGTGTCGACCCCGACAAGATGCGCGTCATCCCGGTCGGCGTCGACCATGCGGTCTTCGTGCCGCCGACGGTGCCGCGCGTGCCGGGGCGGATCGTCGCCACGGCAAGTGCCGACGTGCCGCTGAAGGGCATCGTCCCGCTGATGGAGGCCGTCGCGAAGCTGCGCACCGAGCGGGACGTCGAGCTCGTCATCGTCGGACGGGCCAAGGAGGGCGGCGCCGCGGCGCGGGCCATCGAGCGGCTGGGTCTGGAGGACGTGGTGCGCTTCGTCACCGGCGTCAGCGAGGCGGAGCTGGTCCAGGTCTTCGGCAGCGCGCATGTCGGTGTCGTTCCGTCGTTGTACGAAGGGTTCAGCCTCCCGGCCATCGAGCTGATGAGCTGCGCGACCCCGTTGGTCGCCACCACCGCCGGCGCGCTGCCGGAGGTCGTCGGCGACGCCGCCCTCTCGGTGCCGCCCGGTGACGCCGAGGCCCTGGCGCTGGCGATCAAGCGCTTGCTCGACGACGACGACCTGGCCGCCCGACTCGGCGCGGCCGGCCGCGCGCGGGTGATGGAGCGCTACACCTGGAAGTCCGTCGCCGTGCAGACCGTGCAGTGGTACCGCGACTACCTCGGCGAAACCCAGAAGGAAGAGGCCTAGTGCTCACCGTCGACTTCGACAAGTTCCCCGTGGGTCCCGGCGACCGCGTGCTCGACATGGGCTGCGGCGGGGGCCGGCACGCCTTTGCGCTCTACCGCCGAGGCGCCGACGTCGTGGCCCTCGACATGAGCGAGAACGACCTGCGTGAGGTCGAGACGATGTTCCGCGCGATGGAGCTCGAGGGGGAGATCCCCGAGGGGGCCAGCGCGACCGCCGTACGCGGTAATGCTTATGCACTTCCCTTTGAGGACAACGCTTTTGACCGGGTCATCGCGGCCGAGGTGCTCGAGCACCTCCCCGAAGACACCGACGCGATGGCGGAGCTGGCCCGGGTCCTGAAGCCCGGCGGGCTGATCGCCGTGACGGTGCCGCGCTGGGGTCCGGAGAAGGTCTGCTGGGCGCTGTCGGACGCCTACCACGAGGTCGAAGGCGGCCACGTGCGCATCTACAAGGGCTCCGAGCTGCGCGAGCGGCTCGAGGGCACCGGCCTGGTCTACGACGGGGAGCACCACGCGCACGCGCTGCACGCGCCGTACTGGTGGCTCAAGTGCGCGGTCGGCGTGACCAACGACAAGAACCCGCTGGTGAAGGCCTACCACTCGCTGCTGGTGTGGGACATGGTCAAGGCGCCGCTGGCGACCCGGCTCGCCGAGCGGCTGCTGCAGCCACTCGTCGGCAAGTCGCTGGTCGTCTACCTCCGCAAGCCGTTGGAGAGCGCCCGTGCGGCGGCCTGAGCTCCGCGGCCTGCCGGGCGTGCTGAGCAAGGCCCAGCTGCAGGAGACCGTGGACGCGATCGCGGCGGCGCAGCAGCCGTGCGGCGCTCTGCCCTGGCCGGACGGGCACACCGACGCCTGGGACCACGTCGAGTGCGCCATGGTGCTCACCCTCGGCGGCCGGCTCGACGACGCCCGCCTGGCCTATGCCTGGCTCCGCCGTACCCAGGCGACGGACGGGTCGTGGGCCACCTCCTACGACCAGCTCGAGATCCTCGACCCGATGGTCGATGTGAACCAGTGCGCCTATGTCGCGGTCGGCATGTGGCAGTGGTGGCAGGTCACCGGCGACCGGGCGCTGCCCGAGCAGATGTGGCCGCACGTGCGGCGCGCCCTCGACCTGGTCTGTGACATGCAGGCGCCCACCGGCGAGATCTACTGGGCCCGCGACGGAGTCACCCCCCGCAAGGAGGCGCTGCTCACCGGGTCGTCCTCGATGTACCAGGCGCTGCGCTGCGGCATCGCGCTCGCCGAGCTGATGGGGGAGCCGCAGCCCGAGTGGGAGCTCGCCGCCGGTCTGCTCCAGCACGCGGTCGCGCACCACCCCGACGTGTTCCTCGACAAGAGCCGCTTCTCGATGGACTGGTACTACCCGGTCCTCGGCGGCGCGGTCCGCGGCCGGATGGCCGCCGAGATCTTCGACGCCCAGTGGGAAACCTTCGTCGTCCGCGACTTGGGTTGCCGGTGTGTCTCGGACCGCCCGTGGGTGACCGGTGCCGAGACCGCCGAGCTTGCCCTGGCCTTGCTGGTGTCCGGCGACCCCGACCGGGCCCGGCAGCTGCTCGCCGACGTGCAGCACCTGCGGCACGACGACGGCTCCTACTGGACCGGACTCGTGTACGACGAAAGCGTGCGTTGGCCGGCGGAG
>JANOTZ010000355.1:0-13145 GCA_031416735.1 Frankiales bacterium | reverse complement strand
TGCGCGGGCCTGCGCGCCGAGGGCCGGCCACGCGTAGGTTGCGGGGTGTGGACGACTGGGTGATCTGGCTGGTGGTGGCCGGTGGGCTGATGCTCGCTGAGCTCTTCACCCTGACCTTCGTGCTCGGACTGCTCGCCGGAGCCGCCGCCGTCACCGCGATGGCGGCCGCTCTCGGACTGCCGGTTGCCGGGCAGGTGGCGGTGTTCGGTGTCGGCAGCGCGGTGGGCTTCCTGCTGGTGCGCCCCTTCGAACGACGGCATCAGAGCACGCCGGCCATCACCACCGGCACCGCGGCGCTGGAGGGCCGCCACGCCGTCGTGATCGAGGCGATCACCGACTTCACCGGCCGGGTGAAGCTCGGCGGCGAGTCCTGGGCGGCGCGGCCGCTGACCCCTGGCACCACGGTGGCGATCGGCGAGTCCGTCGTCGTCAGCTCGGTCGACGGTGCGACCGTCGTCGTCTTCCCTGAGGAGCTCTAGATGAATGCCTTGATCGTTGCCCTTGTCGTGGTGGCGGTGGTGCTCGCGATCGTCTCGCGCGGTGTCCGCGTCGTCCCCCAGGCGACGGCCCGGGTGGTCGAGCGCTTCGGCCGCTACCAGCGGGTGCTGCAGCCCGGCCTGAACCTCATCGTGCCCTTCGTCGACACCCTGCGGCCGTCCCTCGACCTGCGCGAGCAGGTGGTCACGTTCCCGCCGCAGCAGGTCATCACCAAGGACAACCTGGTCGTCGGCATCGACATCGTCATCTACTTCCAGGTGACCGACCCCAAGGCGGCGACCTATGAGATCGCCAACTACCTGCAGGCGATCGAGCAGCTGTCGGTGACGACGCTGCGCAACGCGGTCGGCAACCTGCAGCTCGAGGAGTCGCTCACCAGCCGGGAGACCGTCAACAGCCAGCTCGGCGCGGTCCTGGACGAGGCGACCGGCAAGTGGGGCATCAAGGTCGGTCGGGTGGAGATCAAGGCGATCGAGCCGCCGGTGAGCATCAAGGACGCGATGGAGAAGTCCATGCGCGCCGACCGGGAGAAGCGGGCCACCATCCTCACCGCCGAAGGCGAGAAGGCCGGCGCGATCCTCGAAGCCGAGGGCCGCGCGCAGGCGGCGGTGACCCGGGCGCGGGGTGAGGCGGAGGCCGCGAAGCTCCGGGCCGACGGTGAGGCCGCCGCCATCAAGACCGTCTACGAGGCGCTGCACGCGGTGCAGCTCGACGACAAGCTGCTGGCCTACAAGTACCTCGACCGACTGCCTGACATCGCCAACGGCTCCGCCAACAAGGTGTGGTTCGTGCCGACCGACCTGGCCGCTTTGTCGACCGGGCTCGCCGCCGCCATCCGAAGCGGGACGACTCCTCCTCCCTGAGTCACCAGCCGCGGAGGAGGGGCCTGCCGGGTCCGGATCTCAGGGCGACACCTGCTCGAAGTGGTATAGTTTCTATACCGAAGGGGTCATGTGGAGTTCGAGTTTGAGCCGACCAAGAGCGCTGCCAACCACGCCAAACACGGGATCGATTTCGTGGTGGCGCAAGCGTTATGGCTGGACGAAGACCGTCTCGAGATCCCGGCGCGTACCGAGGACGAGCCTCGGTGGTTGGTGGTCGGGCGCATCGAAGCCTTGTGTTGGTCGGCAGTGATCACCTACCGCCAGGAGCGGGTGCGCATCATCTCGGTAAGACGGTCCCGACGCGAGGAGGTGGAACTCTATGAAGGCGAAGCAGCTCGATGACAAGTTCAACCGTGGCGAAGACATCACGGCCAGCTTGGACCTCGCCGGCATGCGACGGCCCGGGCTAGCGGCCCGCCGGGTCAACGTGGACTTTCCCGCATGGATGGTGGACTCGCTTGACCGCGAGGCCAAACGACTCGGCGTCACCCGCCAGTCGATCATCAAGGTCTGGATCGCCGAACGACTGGAACACAGCGGCGGCGCGGCATAGCCTGCACCACCGACCGACGCACACGTCCGTTCATGCCGCGATGCGCGCGCGTCGGGCCGTTGAGGCCTAACCCAGCTCGGCCGGGAGCTCCCCGAGGGCCTGCCGGTAGCTGACCCGGAGGCGGAACGACTCCCGCATCTGCTCGGTGATCTCGGCCGCAAACTCCTCGCGATATGTCGCGTCGGTGAGCACCGCGATCGCGTAGTAGAAGCCCGAGAACCCGGCGATGGCCGTCGCCACCCGGAGCAGCTCCGAGGTGACGACGACGCCATCCCGCCCGAACACCTCGTGCACCGCCGATCCCGTCCAGGTCTCGATGAGCGACGGGGAGAGGGTCAGCAGCCCGAGCGCGACGAAGAAGGCACCCACTCCGACGGCGACCACGACCACCTGCAGCGACTGCGACACCAGCATCACCAGGGCGACGTTGACGCGCTCCCGGTGGTCCAGCGCCGGCGCGTCCGCGAGCACGTCGGCCTCGAGCTGCGCGACCTCGCGGGGGAGTCGCACCACGAGGAAGACCGTGCCGAGGGTGGCGAGCAACCCGACCAGCCCGAGGACCCGCCAGGTGCGGAGCAGCGCGAAGGTCTGCCACATCTCGGTATTGATGAACAGCACGACGCTGAACAGCAGCAGCAAGGGGATGGCCCGCGCGACCAGGTTGGCCGCCGTCGCCAATTGGCTCACCAGCCGTCGCCCGGCCCACCCGACGATCGACAGCACGCCGAAGCCGATGACGCCGTACAGGAGGGCGAGGAGCGAGAGGTTGGCGAGCGCTGTCACGAGGGCGCTGACCGGCTGCTGGTTGAGGACGAGCGGGAGCAGTGCCGGGACGAGGACGAAGGCGACGAGCTCCGGGTTGCCGACACCCCGAGGACCGGCCAGCAGCGGGCGGTGCCGGACCGCGTTGAGGACGGCCAGCGTCGCGACGAGCACTCCGACGGCGGCCAGGATCAGAGCGAGGTTGGCCCAGAACGACAGCTTGAGGTCGACGGCGCCGAGGATCTCGGCACCGAAGACCAGGCTGAGCAGCGGGAAGGCCCGCGTCCAGATGTCCTCGCGCGCGGTGCGTTCGGCGATGAAGGACGGCAGTCCGGCGCTACGGAAGGCCTGCTCGAAGCCGGCGAGATCGGTCACGCCCCGCAGGCTACGGACCTACAGTGATCCCGTGTCCGGACGCGCCCGCCCCCGTGTCGGCCACATCGACTTCCTCAACTGCCTCCCCCTGTACGACGGTCTGGTCCGCAGCGGCGGGCTGCTCGACGTCCGTCTGCGGCGCGAGACCCCCGACGTGCTGAGCGGTCTCCTGCTCGCGGGGGAGCTCGACATCGGCCCGATCAGCCTGGTGCCGGCCCTGCAGCACAGCAGCGAGCTCGTGGTCCTGCCCGACCTCGCGGTGGGCTCCGACGGCCCGGTCCTGTCGGTGGTCCTGGTGAGCAAGGTCCCGCCGGCGGAGCTCGATGGTGCTCATGTGGCCCTCGGCTCGACGAGCCGCACCAGCGTCCTGCTGGCCCAGATGCTGCTCGCCCAGCGCTATGAGGTGAAGACCTCCTTCGTCACCACGCCCCCTGACCTCGGGGCGATGCTGCGGGTTGCGGACGCCGCCGTGCTGATCGGGGACCCAGCGCTGCGGGCCACCTACGAGGCCCCCGGTCTGGGGTTGCACGTCCTGGACCTCGGGGCCGCCTGGCGGGAGTGGACCGGGCTGCCGATGGTGTTCGCGGTGTGGGCCGCCCGACGCGACTACGCGGCCGCCCAACCGGAGCAGGTCCGGGCCGTGCAGGAGTCGTTCCGGTCCTCACTCACCTCGTCGCTGGGGCGGGTCGAGGAGGTGGCCGAGCACGCCGCCCGGTGGGAGCCCTTCGACGCTACGACCCTCGCCACCTACTTCCGGGCGCTCGACTTCCGGCTCGGGGCGCGGCAGCTCGAGGGAGTGCGCGAGTTCACCCGGCGGGCGGCCTTGCAGGGCGCCGTGCCCGCCGACGCGCTGCTGGAGATCGCCGTCCTCTGAGGCGCACCCCCGATCTGGCGCTTGTCAGCGGCGACCGGCGGGTGGACGCTCGTGATACGTCCCATCTCCCGGAGGTCGTCGTGCACGCACCTACCGTTCTCCACCTCGAGGAAGCCCACGAGCTGGACGCGATCCTCGCCTTCGTCACCTTCGGCCTCGGCGCGGTCGGGTTGCTCCTGGTAGCCGCTGACGCTCCCCGCGGTGGCCTGGTCTGTGGCGCCATCGGCGTCCTCACCGGGCTCTGGGGCCAGCTCGTCTCGCGGACCCGCTCCGAGCGGTTCTTCGACGTGATCGGTCTGGTCGCGGCGGCTGTCGCCTTCGCGGTCGGTGCCGCTCTGGGCGACCTGCACTTCTCCGGGTGAGCCCGCCCCGTACGCTGGCCGGGTGACGTTGCAGCCGATTCTCGACCGCGCAGCCGATGGTGGCCGCCTCTCACCGGAGGAAGCGCTCGAGCTCTACACCGACGCGCCCTTCCACGCTCTGGGTCGCGCCGCCGATGCCGCCCGCCGCCAGCGCTTCGGCGACCAGGCCGGGATCGCCACCTACCTGATCGACCGCAACATCAACTACACCAACGTGTGCCTGACCGCGTGCAAGTTCTGCGCGTTCTACCGGGCGCCCAAGCACGCCGAGGGCTGGACGCACTCCATCGAGGAGATCGTCCGCCGCGCGGACGAGGCGGTGCAGCTCGGCGGCACCCAGGTGATGCTGCAGGGCGGGCACAGCCCCGAGCTCGGCATCGAGTGGTACGAGGACATGCTCCGGGCGGTGAAGGCCTCTCAGCCGGGGCTGGCCGTGCACTCGTTCGGCGCCTCCGAGGTCGTGCACATCGCGAAGGTCTCGGATCTGTCGTTCGCCGCCGTCATCACCCGGCTCCGCGATGCCGGCCTTGACTCCTTTGCCGGAGCTGGCGCGGAGATCCTCCCTGCCCGGCCGCGCACCGTCATCGCCCCGCTGAAGGAGTCCGGCGAGACCTGGCTCGAGGTGATGGAGACCGCCCACGGCCTCGGCGTCGAGTCGACCGCCACCATGATGATGGGCACCGGCGAGACTGCAGCCGAGCGGATCGAGCACCTGCGGATGGTGCGGGACGTGCAGGACCGCACCGGCGGTTTCCGGTCCTTCATCCCCTGGACCTACCAGCCGGAGAACAACCACCTCAAGGGCGAGACCAAGGCGACCACCCTGGAATACCTGCGCCTGGTGGCGGTGGCCCGGCTGTTCTTCGACAACATCGTGCACCTGCAGGGATCCTGGCTGACAGTCGGCAAGGACGTCGGGCAGCTCACCCTGCACGTCGGGGCCGACGACCTCGGCTCCGTGATGCTCGAGGAGAACGTCGTGTCCGCCGCCGGCGCCCGGCACCGGTCCAACCGGCGCGAGCTCATCTCGCTGATCCGCACCGCGGACCGGGTGCCCGCCCAGCGCGACACCCGCTACAACCTGCTGACCATCCACGAGGACCCGGCGCTGGACCCCGAGGACCAGGTCGTGTCGCACTTCTCCTCCACCGCACCCGGCGCCCAGCACGTCGACCTGGGCATCCCCACCGTCGTCTGACAGCCCTCAGCGATAGTCGGGATTGGGGTAGTCGAAGCGGCAGCCCGCCTCCCACTGCGAGCGCTGGTTGCCGTGCGCCGGGATCCCGCCGGCATCCTTGAGAAGCCGGGCCAGGTGCAGCAGGTTCCACGTCATGAACGTGGTGTTGCGGTTGGTGAAGTCGTTGTCGAAACCGGCGTCCTCATCGCCGTACGACGGACCGGGGCCGGCCTCACCGATCCAGCCGGCGTCGGCCTGGGGCGGGATCGTGTAGCCCAGGTGCTGCAGTGAATAGAGGACGTTCATCGCCACGTGCTTGATGCCGTCCTCGTTGCCGGTGACCAGGCAACCGCCGACCCGGCCGTAGTAGGCGTACTGCCCCCGGTCGTTGAGGATCGCCGACGAGCCGTACAGCCGCTCGACCGTCCGGGTGCACACCGAGCTCTTGTCGCCGAGCCAGATCGGGGTGGCCAGCACCAGGATGTCGGCGGCCATCACCTTCTCCTGCACGGCCGGCCACTCGTCCGTCGGCCAGCCGTGCTCGGTCATGTCGGGGTAGACGCCGAAGGCCGCGTCGACGTCGACCGGCCGCAGCGTCTCGACGGTGACGCCCTGGGCTCTCATCACCGCTGCGGAGCGATCGATGAGCAGCTGCGTGTGTGAGGGCTCGGGGCTGCGCTTCAGCGTGCAGTTCAGATACAGCGTCCGCAGATCGGAGTAGTCCGTCATACCGGCAGCCTCCCGCAGGTGGGCGCCCGGAGACAATGGCAGGCAGGATGGACCCGTGACCGCCACCCTCCACGTCGCCCCCGTGGTGCTGACGATGACCGGCCCCCCGATCACCGACGGCGCCGTGTTGGTCGAGCACGACCGGGTGGTGGCCGTCGGCCCCCGCGCTGGCATCGCGGCCGACGGGGTCCGGGTGCGCGAGTGGCCCGGGGTCATGACGCCGGGCCTGGTCAACGCGCACGCCCACCTCGAATACGGCCCGCCCTTCGCCGACCTCGCGACCAGCGGCCTGCCCTTCGCCGACTGGATCGCCCAGCTCATGGGGCGCCGGCAAGGGATGACCGACGTCGACTGGCAGGTCGCAGCCAGGGGCAGCGCCCACCAACTGCTGAAATCGGGCACCACCGCCGTAGCCGACATCGTCACCCGCGGCCCGGCGATCGCCGTCGCCGGATCCCTTGGCCTACAAGGGATCTCGTATGCCGAACTGGCGGGCGTCGACGCCAAGGGCTGGCCGCTCGCCCTAAAACGACTCGAGCTGCTGCTCGGCACCACCGGGCGGGAGCGAGGGGTGAGCCCGCACACGCTCTACACCCTGAGCAGCGGCGTCTTCCGGGAGATGGTCGCCCTGGCCCGGGAGCGGGGGATGCGGTTGCACCCGCACCTGGCGGAGACGGCCGACGAGGCGGAGTGGGTGCTGAGCGGGACGGGCGCCTTCGCCGGCTTCGTCGAGAAGTTCGGCCTCGAGTTCGAGCTGCACAACACCGGGAGCGGCACCAGCGCCGTACAGCACTGCGACGACCTCGGCGGTCTCGGACCGGACGTACACGTCGCGCACGGGATCCACGTCGACGCCGACGACCGGGCGTTGCTGCGCGAGCGGAAGACCACCGTCGTGCTGTGCACCCGTTCCAACGCGGTGCTGCAGGCGGGGGAGGCGCCCGTCGCCGACTACCTGACGGAGGGCAACCCGATCGCGATCGGCACCGACTCCCTCGCCAGCTGCCCCGACCTCGACCTGCTCGCGGAGGCCCGCGCGACCCGCGACCTCGCACGTCGGCAGGGACTCGAGCACCCGGACGAGGCGATCGTCCGGGCCCTCACCGTCGGTGGCGCGCAGGCCCTCGGACAGGACCTCGGCACGTTGCGCCCGGGGGGTCGCGCGGACCTGGCCGTCTTCGAGGTGCCGACCGATTCGCCGTACCAGGCCTTGATTGAGCACGGCGCGGGCCGGTGCGTTGCCACCGTCCTCGGCGGCCGGCTGGTGCACCGGCGATGATGGAGCGGTGACTCGCGCAACCCTCGACAAGGACCCCTCAGCGGTCGCCGCCATGTTCGACGAGGTGGCCCCCCGCTATGACCTCACCAACACCGTGCTCTCGCTCGGCCAGGACCGCGGGTGGCGCACCGCCGTCGTCGATGCCCTCGCCCTCCAGCACGGCGAGCAGGTCCTGGACCTCGCCGCCGGTACGGCGACCAGCTCGGTGGCCCTGGCCCGCAGCGGCGCCCAGGTCGTCGGCTGCGACTTCTCGCTCGGGATGCTCAAGGTCGGCCGGGGGAAGGGTGTCGCGCTGGTCGCCGGCGACGCGCTGCGGCTGCCGTTCGCCGACGCGTCCTTCGACGCCGTCACGATCTCGTTCGGGCTGCGCAACACCGCCGACGTCGACCGGGCTCTGCGCGAGATGCGCCGGGTCACCAAGCCAGGTGGACGGCTGGTGGTGTGCGAGTTCAGCCACCCGACCTGGAAGCCCTTCCGGACCGTCTACGTCGAATACCTGATGCGACTGCTCCCGGCGGTGGCGACCCGCGTCAGCAGCGACCCGGCGGCGTACGTCTACCTGGCGGAGTCGATCCGGGCCTGGCCCGACCAGCCGGCGCTCGCGCTGCGGCTGCAGGCGGCCGGCTGGGGCGACGTCGCCTGGCGGGACCTGACCGGCGGCATCGTCGCCCTCCACCGGGCCGTCAATCCCTGACCCCTGGCACTTGTCCGACTTCTGCAGCGAACACGCGCGGCGAGTCGCATGCAGAAGTCGGACTAGTGATTCGGCTCAGGTGCGCTGGAGGGCTTCGGAGGTACGGCGGCGCAGGGCCAGACCGCCTGCGGTGCACGTCATCAGTCCCGCGACCGCCACGAACGTCCAGCTGCTCATCGCGAGCGACTCGGACTCGGAGCTCTCGGCGAAGGCCAGCTGAGACTCCTGCTCCTGCTGGTCGGCGACGCCCGGGTTCACGTTGACGTTGGCCGCCGGGTTGGGATTGGGGTTCGGGTTCGGATTCGGGTTGGGGTTCGGCACGGGCTGACCCGGGGCAGGCGGCGGCGGGGCCACCTCGGCGAGGGCCCGAAGGGGCGGCACCAGCGCCAGCGGCAGGGCGCCCGGAAGGCCGCCGCAGCTGAGCTCGAGGGTGCCCGTGGCGAGCGTCTGCGACGGGGTGGCGGCGACCAGGTCGATCCGCTGGCGTGAGGCGGGACGCAGTGGGCAGTGCACCACCAGGTCGAACGGCAGCTCGTTGTCGGCCCGCAGGTTGAGCTCCTTGCGGGCCGTCCCGCGCAGGGTCGCGAAGGCCGCCCCCTTGCCGACCGTGACGCCGACCGGTTTGAGGTCGGGGATGCCGGCGGCCAGCCCCACGACGGCCGCGGTCAGCCCGTTTGCCGTTCGCTGGCCCTGCTGCAGCACGGTGCCGTTGACGTTGACGGTCGCGCCATTGCCGGTGGGCTTCATCGGGCAGACCAGCGGAGCGGCGGACGGCAGGTCGACCGTCCCGTTGCCGTCACAGTCGACGCCGCCGGGTGGTGCGTAGGTCCGAGAGGCGTCTGCGAGCTCACGCATGAAGGGGGTGGGGTCACCGCTCTCGCCATCGGGTACGGAGAGCCCGATCGCGTGCACCTCATGTCGCCGGAGAGCGCCGAACACCTGGGTGGCGGACGGCCCTGGTGCGCCGACCTGCTCGGTCCCCTCTGCCCCGCGCGCGGGCGCGTCGGAGGCCAGCATCGCCAGCCGCAGGGAGTCGCTCCGGTAGCCGGCGATCGAGTCCCGGACCGGCTGGTCCCGGCCGTCGACGACGTCGTTCCCCGTCGTGGACTGGTACATGGCCGCATAGGCGGACGTGAGACCGTCCCCGGTCCCGCCTCCGGCGGTGATGCCGTTGAGTGCCTGCTGGAGGTCTTCTCCGGCCGGGCCCACCGCATAGTCACGTCGCCACGGCCAGTCCCCTCTGACGGCCTCTCCACGCGGCGACGGGTAGTCCCGGAAGTCTCCGATCCCGAACCGGGCATCGAGTCCGGCGGCGTTGAGGGTGTTGACCATGTCCGTGATGCCGGCCCGAAGGTCGGCGATGACCCCCGTCATGCTGCCGGTGCTGTCGACCACGAACATCACGTCGACCGGCGTCGGAGTGCGAGGAACCAAAAGCCGATACGGGACAGTCCGGGTCGCGCCCGCCGGAAGGGACAACTGAAGACCCGCCGGCAGCAGCAGGGAGGGGAACTGGGTGATAATCCCCGGCGGCAGCAAGGTCACGGGCCTCACCACCCCGTCCGGCGTCACCACCGGCGCGACCACCCGGCCGTTGAGGTCGACGGTGACCCGCAACATCGCACCCGCGCGGAGGCCGGTGACCGAGAAGCCGCGGGCAGTCGGGCCGGTGATGCTCAGCGAGGTGGGGGACCCGCCGGTGGGGCTGATCCGGATCGGTGTCGGCAGCAGCAGGAAGGTGTCCCTCGCGTCAGCCACCGCCACGATGCCCTGCAGCGGAGCGGGGGCTACCGACAGGGGCGTCACGGGGCTGTCCATCCGGAGCCAGTTGGTCCCCCGGTCGGTGCTGGTCTCGACGTACGGCGCATCGGTGCGCCCGGCAGCGAGGCGGAGTCCGCCAGCGCCGGCCGCCGCACCCAGGGACCCGACCGGGCCGCTGGGGGTCGCGGCAGCGAAGGTCGCCCCGCCGTCTTCGCTCCGGACCAGCTGGGTCCCGGAAAGGGCGTACAGGTCGGTCTGCGTGGTGGGGTGGGTGGCAAGCTGCCGGCCGTCGAAGTCCGCCCCGCCCGGCGTCCGCTGCGCCCAGGTGGCACCGCCATCGGTGGTGGCGTAGACCTGCCGCGACGGACCGGTGAGGCCGGTGTCCAGCAGGGCGTAGGCCGCCTGAGGTACCTGGGCGTTGGCCACCAGCTCGGTCACGGCGCCGAGCAACGGGAGCCCCTGGCCCGACTCCTGCAGAGTGAACCCGTCGCCGCGGTTCGCGCTGGTCCCGATGGCGGGCGTCGTGACCCCTGCGACGGTGGTGCGGGTCAGCCCGACGTAGACGAAGCGGGAGTTGTTGGCCGAGCTCGGCACGGTCAGCGCGGTGATGGACGCCGTGCTGCCCGGCACGAGACCGACCCCGCTGTTCGCGGAGTAGACCCTGGTCCAGCCGCAGCCGGCGTCGAACGAGCGCATGAGCTGGCTGCCGTTGCTCGCGTAGACCAGGTTGGGGTCGAAGGCGGGCGCCGCCAGCAGCGAGATCGCCTTAGGGCCAGTCGAAAAGGCTGGGTACGACGCAACCCAGCCGCCACCGGCCGACTCCGTCGTGCCGCCGGGACCGCAGGGCGTCGGAGCGGCGCTCGCGTGCAGACCCACGCCGGTCCAGAGGACGGCGAGGGCGGCGGCGAAGCGGGTGCGCTTGAGCATCAGCCCGAGGTGCGCGCCGTGCGACGGCCAGCCGGCTTGCTGGCAGCGACCTTCGCAGCGGCGCCCTTGCCGTTCACCTTGCCGGAGGAACTGCCGGTGGTCGTGCCGCCGGCCATCGCGCGGTTCGCGGCGTCGAGGACGCCGAGCAGCGGGACGCCCTCGAGCGTCTCGTGCAGCCGCAGCTCCGCAGCCACCAGCTCGAGAGCTGCCCGGTGCCGCTCGAGGAGCAGCATCGCGGTGTCGGAGGCCTCGGACAGCAGCCCACGGATTGCCACCTCCGCCGCTGCCTTGGTCTGCTCGGCGATGTCGCCCCAGGGGGTGTCCTCCCCGAGGTAGGCGCCGTTGTCGGGTCCGAGCAGCCGGGTGTGCTCGAGACCGGGGGCCATGCCGTAGCGGGCGACCATGTCGCGGGCCATCGACGTCGCCTGCTCGAGGTCGCCCTCGACGCCGGTGGAGATGTCGCCGTAGACGACGCGTTCGGCGGCGGGTCCCGCCATCCGGATGGCGAGGCGGCCCTTGAGCTGCCCCTCGGTGAGCATCGTCTCCTCGTCGTCGGCCTTCAGCTCGGTGGTCGCGATGGCCTTGCCGCCGCCGAGCACCGACACCCGCTGCAACGGCTGGGGCTGGCCGAGGGCAAGCGACACGATCACGTGTCCGGCCTCGTGGTGCGCCGCGCGGTCCATCTCGGCGTCGCTGAGCAGGTGGCCGCGGCGCTTCGGTCCCTCGAGCACCCGGCGGATGGCCTCGTTGAAGTCACCGGCCGTCACCTGCGAACGGGAGTCGCGGATGGTCAGCAGCGCGGCCTCGTTGACGACGTTGGCCAGGTCGGCGCCGGTGAAGCCGGGGGTGCGCTCGGCGATCCGGTGCAGGTCGACGTCGTCGCTGAGCGGCTTTCCCTGCGCGTGGATGGTGAGGATCTTCAGGCGACCCTCGGGGTCGGGGCGCTCGATGGTGATGTGCCGGTCGAAGCGGCCGGGACGGCGCAGCGCCGGGTCCAGGATGTCGGGCCGGTTGGTGGCGCCGATCACGACGATGCCCTTGGACGCGTCGAAGCCGTCCATCTCGACGAGCAGCTGGTTGAGGGTCTGCTCCCGTTCGTCGGAGCCGCCGCCTCCGCCACCGGCGCCGCGCTTGCGGCCGGCGGCGTCGAGCTCGTCGATGAAGATGATGGCCGGGGCGGCAGCCCGGACCCGGGCGAACAGGTCGCGGACGCGGGCCGCGCCGACGCCGACCAGGGCCTCGACGAACTCCGCGCCGGCGACGCTGAAGAACGGCACGCCGGCCTCACCGGCAACCGCCTTCGCGAGCAGCGTCTTGCCGCACCCGGGAGGACCGAACAGCAACAGGCCCTTGGGCGGGGCAGCACCCATGGCCTCGTACTTCGTGGGATCGCGCAGGTAGTCGACGACCTCCTGCAGCTCCACGATGGCCTCGTCGACGCCACCGGCGCTCTGGAAGCCGATCGCGGTGGCGGCGCCCTTCTTGACCCGGCCGTCGCGGACCGTGGAGAAGTCCACGATGCCGCCGATGGCGCCGCCCTTCTTGCCGCCGGGTGCAAGCAGGATGGCGAAGACCGTCGCGAGGATGAGCAGCGGCAGCAGGTAGGTCGTGACGACCCGCAGCTGCTGCTTGCCGCCCTGCTTGTCGACCGTGACGCTGGCCTGCGCGGCCGACAGCGTCCGGTAGATCTCGGCGGTCAGCGGCGCGCTGGAGGGGATGTCGACGTAGTAGCTGCCCTTGTCGGTCCCCTCCACGGCCGGGCTGGTGCTCGGCAGGCCCTGGGTGATCGTGTCGACCGTGATCACGCCCTCGGTGAAGCGACCGATCAGCCGGTTGTCGGCGTCGAGCAGGGTGGCGGAGGTGATCCGGCGCTGCTTCGCGAGGGCGGTCAGCTCGTCGAGCCCGAGCTTGTGCCCGGGAGTGGGGGCGGCGAACACCGTCGACAGCGCCCACGCGAAGGCGCCGAGCTCGATGACCAGCAGCGCCAGCAGCCCCATCGCGGCCTTGCCGCGCTTGCCCTGCGCCGACCGGCGGCGGCGCCAGCCCGAGACGGCGAGCCGAACCGAGGTCGCGGTACGGCGCAGCGCCGTCGACTCCGGCTCGGGCGGGCCGGAAGGAAGGGTCTCGACGGTCATCGGTCCTCAGGGTGTGGTGGGGGGAGGCATGCCGGGGTCGCCGGTCGCACGTGGGGGAAGGTTCGGCGCCGGTGATCGATCTCCTGCCGGTGTGCCGGTCTGAGCGGCACCCTTTACACTTGACCGCCGCTCGTG
>JANOTZ010000354.1:0-4564 GCA_031416735.1 Frankiales bacterium | reverse complement strand
CGTTCGGGCACGACGCCGGCGACCGTGCCCTCCGCACCTTCGCCCGGGTCCTGCAGACGTCGGTGCGGCCTGGGGACTTCGTCGCGCGCTACGGCGGCGAAGAGTTCGTCGTCGTTCTCCCCGACAGCACCGCCGCCGGTGCCTCCAACGTGCTCGCCCGCGTCCAAGAGGCGTTGGCCAGGGCCCTCTCACAGGGCGACCACCCGACCTTCACGGTGAGCTTCGGGGTCACTGCCTCGGACGGTCACGGTGAGCTGGTGAACTTGCTCAGCACCGCCGACCGCGCGTTGCTCAAGGCAAAGAAGGCCGGACGCAACCGCGTCGTGATCGCCAGCGACAACGACGCAGAGCCGGAAGCCGACGAACAGCCGGCCGGCCCTGAGTCGATTCACGACATCGCGATCACTGGGGTCTAGCGCAAGAGCGTTCCGCGCAAGCCAGGCTTGACGGTGTGCGGGTGATGCCGCAGGTCCGAGCGCCGTGCCGGGCAGCGCTGGCACACTGGTGCCCAAGGACTCATAGCTCAGTTGGTAGAGCGTCCGCCTTACAAGCGGCAGGTCGGCGGTTCGAGCCCGTCTGAGTCCACCACAAGCTGGGGCTCAAGACGGGCGCCAGCGCACCCGATACGGCACAGGACCTTGATCGTTTTGTCCACTTCGGGAGATCCGTTGACCGTCCGCGCCCTCGCCCGTGCAGTCAGCGTCGTGGCCGTGGCGGCACTCAGCGCCGCTGTGCTGCCCGTCACCGTTGCCGTGGCCGCGCCCGTCGGCCAGATCGTGGCGCCGGCCAGCGGTGCGACCGTGGGCGGTGTCGTGACGATCAGCGTGAACGCCGACGAGGACCCGAGCTGTGGCAGCGGTTACGTGCACGTCGATTTCGGGCTCGACGGCGAGTCGTTCAACCAGGCGGCGACCACGCCCGAGGCCAACGGCCGTTATGAGATGGGTTGGGACACGACGCTCCACCGCTCGGGCTCCCACACACTCACCATCACGCTCAGCGACGCCTGCCTCAACCAACGGCTGCTGTCGCAGCCGGTGACGATCGACAACGGGGCCCCGCCGACCGTGACGATAACCGCTCCGGGTGCGGGTGACACGGTCACCGGCACCGTCACCGTCACCGCAGACGTCACGCCGGGCACCGCCCCCACCATCAGCCAGGTCGACTTCTACAACGGCACGAGCCTCATCGAGACGGACTACTACGCGCCGTACAGCATCAGCTGGGGCACGGCAGAGCTCGCGGACGGACCGCACCAGCTGCACGCGAACGCGATCGACAGCAACAACCAGGTCGGCACCAGCGCGAGCCGGCAGGTCACCGTGACCAACCCACATCCCACGGTGACGATCACCGAGCCAGCCACGTCGGAGTGGGCGCTGCACGACACGGTGCAGATCACCGCGACCGCAAGCGGATCGAGTCCCATCGACTACATCAACTTCTTCGTCGACGACCACTATCTCCACACGATCTGGGACGCCCCCTACACCTACGCATGGGATACCACGTACGAGTGGGACGGCCCCCACACGCTCAGTGCGGTCGCCGCAACAGAGAACGGCGAGTTCGGCACCAGCCCGGCCATCTCCATCACGATCGACAACATCAACCCGTTCGCGACGCTGCGCAGCCCCGCCGCGGGCAGCACGGTCAGCGGGAGCGCTGTGCTGTTGTCGGCCAGCTCGAACCAGCCGCAGTCGTGTCCGACGCCGCAGCCGCGGGTGGAGTTCCTGCTCGACGGCATCTCGCAAGGGGTGCAGACCTCACCCGCGGCGAGCGGCGACTACGAGACGCGGGTCGACACGACGATGCTCGCGAACGGACCGCACGAGCTGAAGGTCCGGGCGAGCTGCGACGACGGCTACAGCTGGGGGCCGTTCAGCCCGGTCCGCAGCATCGCGTTCACCAACGTAGAGCCAGGACTGGCGTTCAGTGCGCCGACCGCGAACCAGGGCATCTCCGGAGTCACGCCGTACCAGGTCAGCGTCATCCCGCATGACGGCGCCACCATCAGCTCGGTCGAATTCCTCGTCGACGGGACGGTGATCGGCACCGACCCGACCGCCCCCTATGCCGTCACCCTCGACACCCGCGCCCGCGCCCTCGGCGCACACACCCTCACTGCGCGTGCCCACGACAGCAACGATCAGGTGGGGCAGCGGACGGAGACCGTCTACGTGGTTGCGCCGACCACACTGTCGCTCGCGGTCCCCGTCCGTACCCTGACCTACGGCACTGCGCAGATCGTCACGGCGACGCTGCGCGCGTCCCAGCCCTATCCGGGCGGCGTGCTCGCCAACCGCAACGTCTCCTTGCTGCGCCGCCAGCGCGGCACGACCGCCTGGGCCGTCGCCGGCACCGTGGCAACCAACAGCAGTGGTGTCGCGAGCTTCCGGGTTGCACCGGACCGCAACACCGACTACACGGCGCGGTTCGCCGGCGTCGCGCGCAGTCACGCAGCCGCGAGCAGTGCCCTTGTGGTCATCTCGGTCAAGCCCCGCGTCACGCTCGCGTCGTCGAGCACGAGCGTGACCCTCGGCAGGTCCTTCACGCTCACCACGGCAGTCGGTCCGAACCGGACTGGGCAGGTCGTCTACGTGCAGCGCTGGAACGGAAGCAGTTGGGCGAACCTGAGCGGCAAGCGGCTGGACAGCTACTCGAAGGCGACCTGGACGTTCCGGCCCTCAGCCCGCGGCGCCACCACCTACCGCGTGTACCGCCCCGCAGACAGCACACACCTGATCGGCGTGAGCGCCAGCCTGACGGTGCAGATCACGTAGGGGCTGAGTGAGCCCGGCAGGGATCGGCACTGCCGTGTCGAACGGGTGACATACCCGCCGATACCGGAGCACCTCACCGTGAAGCACCGCATCCTCGCCCTGGCCAGTGCCCTCGCTCTCGCCGTACCCCTGGGGACGCACGCGTTCGCCGCGGCACCCGTCCCGGCAGGTTCGCCGGTCGAGGTGAAGGACGTCGGCGGGCTGAGCGGGGTGGTCACCGACACCGCCGTCCACCTGAGCTGGGACAAGGGCGGCAAGGACCTGGTGGTGGTCCGCGACGGTGTCGTCGTCGGGCAGGTCGCCCCCGGCGCGGCGTCCTACGACGACACCTCCGCGAGCCCGCAGAGCAGCTACCTCTACCGGGTCGGTCAGCTGCGCAAGGGACCGGGCGAGGTGGTGGGCATCAGGGTGAGCACCCCTGACTACCTGGTGGGCGCGGCGACCCGCGACATCACCCCGACGGGCATCGTGAACCTCGGCGGCTTCGGACTCGGGGACGGCACCGTCATCCCCGACGCGATCGTGGGCCGCGGCGGCCGCGGCCAGAGCACGGGCGAGCGGATCATGGTCCGGGCCATGGTCGTCGACGACGGCGTCAAGGCGGTGGCGGTCGCCGACCTCGAGGTGCAGGGCTGGTTCGCGGCCTACCACGACAGCGAGATGGGGCTGCAGGACATGGCGGCCCAGATCGCCCGCGAGGTGCCGCGGCTGCCGGTCGGGCAGATCGTCCTCGCGAGCGACCACAGCCACAGCGCGCCCGACACCCTCGGAGTCTGGGGCGGGCCGACGCCCGGCTACCTCCAGCTCGTGAAGACGCAGGTGGTCGAGGCCGTCAAGGCCGCCTACGCGTCGCGGGTCTTCGCCGACCTCAAGGCCGGCCACTCCGACGCTTCCGACCTGGTCTACAACCAGTCCTGCACCGAGGCGCTCAACCAGAGCAAACAGGCCGACTACCCCGGCCCGGAGGTCTGCGCGACCCCGGGCAAGGACGGCATGGTCCGTGTGCTCCAGGCCACCACCCCGAGCGGCGCCCACCCGGTGACCTACATGGTCTTCGCGGCGCACGCGACGGCCGGCGGCGGCAACGGCCTGCACGGCGACTGGCCGCAGTTCCTCTCCGAGGCGCTGTCGGCGCAGTACGGCGGAGTCGGCCTCGCCATGGTGGGTGCCCTCGGCGGCACCCAGCCCTGCCGGACCGCGTGTGCGTTCACCAAGAGCACCAACCCCGGGTACGGCGCAAGTGACCGCAAGACCGCCCTGGTCCTCAACTACGGCGCGCATGTGGCGTCCGCGTTGAGCTCGGCCAAGCCCGTGAAGGGTCCGGTTGCCGGGGCGCAGGCGTTCATCCGCGAGCCGATCACCGGGCCCGCCGTCACCGCGCTGTTCACCGCCGGCAAGCACGCCGGTGCCGAGCTGATGCGCAGCCGCAAGTCCCCGTGGGTCAACGCCCAGACGATCAGGACCGTGGTCGGGGTGCTGCGCATCGGGGACGTCATCCTGGCCGCCACCCCCGGCGAGGGCTTCCCCCGGATCCGTCAGGACATCGCCGACGCGGTCGGTTCGGGTGCGCAGGAGGTGATGACCCTGGGCCTGGCGAACGACCAGCTCGGCTACCTGATCTCACCGGCGTCCTACGTGCCGATCATCGCCGCGCAGGTACCGGTCAACGACAACATCATCTTCAACGTGTCACCGACCATCGGCGATCACGTGGCCTGCGCGGACATCACCTTGGTGGGGATGCTCGGCCTGCGGGTGACGCCGCCGCTGACCTGCGC
>JANOTZ010000353.1:0-16307 GCA_031416735.1 Frankiales bacterium | reverse complement strand
CCTGCCCGTAGGTCCCCGCAACCTGGGGGGTCGCGTTCGACGTACCGGAGAAGTCTCCGCCGTTGTTGACCGTCGTCGAACCGTAGGCCGAGGGGTAGGAGTGGCCGATCCCGGCGACGTCGGCGGGCTTGCCGGTGCCGGTGAAGTCCTTGCCGTTGGGGTCGGTCGCGCCGACCGTCACCACCCAGTCCGGGCCCTCCTGCGACGACAGCAGCGTGCTGTTGGGGACGGTGAAGGCGTTCTCCAAGCCGTTCCCGGCGGAGAAGAACGTGGTCTGCCCGCGCTCGGAGGCGATCCGCTCGGTGATCACGTCGGTGCCGTTGTAGACGCGGTCCCGCACGACGATGCCGGTCGAGAAGCCGTAGGAGTTGGTCACCGCGTCGATCCAGGGCTGCTGGTGCACCCACGTCAGTGCCTGCTCGGCCGACGGGGCGTCCATGTACTCGATGAACACGAGCAGGCAGGACGGGCACGAGCCGTGCACGTTGCCGACCGCGACCGAGGCGCTGCCCATGCCGTGCTCGGAGCCGCCGCTGCCGTAGATGTTGCCGCCCGTGCCGAAGGTCAACGCGCCGATCACCTTGGTGCCCGGGATCCAGCGGTAGTTCACCGCCGACCGACTGCTGCCCTTGACGCTCGCCCAGGCCGCGTTGTCCTGCTCGCGCAAGGTCGCCATCTTGGTCCCGTCGGTCCCGTCGAGGGTGAGCCGCAGCGCGTCATAGCTCGCGAACGACGACGGCTTCGGGAAGCCGGGAAGCCAGGTCGCCGGGGACTTCGTCAGCGGCAGGCTCTTGATGTCGCCCGGCACCTTGGAGGCGAGAAAGTCCTGGTGGTACGGCGAGAAGCCGCTGTCAATGACGGCGATCACCGTCACATCGTCCTTGGCAGGGGCCGCCGGCGCGGCCTGCGAGGCAGCGACGGGCACGAGGACGGCAGCGGTCAGGGACAGGGCCAGCAAGGGGCGGAAGATGCGCACGTCAGGAGTCTTCGACGCCGGGCCGTCGCGTCCTGCAAGGCCTCGAGGAGTCTCTAGCTCGGCAGGGGAGGCAGGGGATCCGGGCGCAACCGCCGCCGGATCTTCACGGTGCGCCGGCCGTCCGGCCAGACCGCGTGGTGGACGAGCTCCCAGTCGCCGTATTCGGCGTGGATGCCCAGGACCTCACGGGTGTGCCGGCTCGAGGCACCGCGCGGCAACTTCAGCGCCCGGTACTCGTAGTCGGCCATCCCTACGCCCTTAGGTCTCGAGGTCCTCGCTGGACCAGCGTGGCATGTGCTCCGGATATCCGAGGTCAGGTGCGGACACGTCGTCAAGAGCCTGCCGGACGACGTCGGGCAGGACAACATGCTCGGCCGCGAGCGACGCCTGCAGCTGCGCGTTCGTGCGGGCCCCGACGATGGGGGCGACCACGCCCGGGCGGTCGCGGACCCAGGCCAGCGCCACGGCCACCGGGGAGACCCCCAAGCCGTCGGCCGCGGTGAGCACGGCATCAACGATCGAGGCGGACCGCTCGTTGAGGTAGGGCTCCACGAACCCGCTGAAGCGCTCGGAGTTGCCGCGGCTGTCGGCGGGGGAGCCGTTGCGGTACTTGCCGGTGAGAACGCCCCGGCCCAACGGTGACCAGGGGAGCAGGCCGACACCCTGGTCCAGGGCCGACGGGACGACCTCGCGCTCGACGCCACGCTGCAGCAGGGAGTACTCCACCTGGTTGGACACGATCGGTGCCCGCCCCGGGAAGGCCCGCTGCCAGGCGGCGACCGCGCCCTGCTGCCAGCCGCAGTAGTTGGAGACGCCGGCGTAGCGGACCCGACCGGACGACACCGCCGTGTCCATCGCGGCGAGCGCCTCGTCCCACGGCGTCACCGGGTCCCAGGCGTGCAGCTGCCACAGGTCGATCCAGTCGGTCTGCAACCGCTCCAGGGACTGGTCCAGGGCCGTGAGCAGGTGCCCCCGAGAAGTGCCTCGACCCATCGGGCCGACGCCGACGACGCCGTACGCCTTGGTGGCGAGGATGACCTCGTCGCGGGGCACGACGTCCTTGAGCAGCCGGCCGACCACGCGCTCGCTCTCGCCGCCGACGTAGACGTCGGCGGTGTCGAGCAGGGTGCCGCCGGCCTCGCGGAAGGCGATGAGCTGCGCGGCGGCGTCGTCCTCGTCGGTGTCGCCGCCCCAGGTCATGGTGCCGAGGCCGAGGCGGGAGACGATGAGGCCGCTGCGGCCCAGGTGACGCTGTTTCACGGGGTGGACGCTACCGTCCGGCAACGGTCGAAACGGGGAGGCAAAGCGTGAAGCTCGGGCTCAACATGGGGTATTGGGGAATGGGCAACGACGGGGCCAACCTCGAGTTGGCCAAGGAGGCGGACCGGCTCGGCTACTCCGTGGCCTGGGTCGCGGAGGCCTACGGGTCCGATGCCCCCACCATCTTGGCCTGGGTCGCGGCCCAGACGACCCAGATCGACATCGGCTCGGCGATCTTCCAGATCCCCGGTCGCACCCCCGCCAACTGCGCGATGACCGCTGCCACCCTGGACTCCCTGTCGGGAGGCCGGTTCCGGCTCGGGCTCGGCGTCAGCGGCCCGCAGGTGAGCGAGGGCTGGCACGGTGTGCGGTTCGACAAGCCGCTGGCTCGCACCCGGGAGTACATCGAGATCGTCAACCTGGCCCTGAGTCGCCAGAAGGTCCGGTACGACGGCCAGCACTACGTCCTGCCGCTGCCCGACGGGCCGGGGAAGGCGCTGCAGCTCACCGTCCACCCGGTCCGCGAGCACATCCCGACCTACCTCGCAGCTGTCGGGCCGAAGAACCTCGAGCTGACCGGCGAGCTCTTCGACGGCTGGCTCGCGATCTTCTACTCCCCGGACTACGCCAAGGAGTCGCTCTCCCACATCGAGGCGGGCCGCGCCAAGGTCGGCAAGACGATGGAGGGCTTCGACGTCGTCCCCTCGATGCCGATGGTCGTCGGCGACGACCAGCGGGCCTGCGCCGACCCGATCCGCTGGTACGCAGCGCTGTACATCGGCGGCATGGGCTCCCGGGAGAAGAACTTCTACAACCAGCTCGCGGTCCGGATGGGCTTCGAGGCAGCGGCCAAGGAGGTCCAGGACCTCTACCTGGACCGCACGTACGACGAAGCCGCCGCCGCGGTGCCCTTTGAGTTCCTCGAGCAGACCGCGTTGCTGGGGACCAAGGAGCAGATCGCCGAGAAGATGCAGGTGCTGGCCGCCAGCGGCGTGACGACCCTCACGATCACGCCCGCAACCGGTGACCTGGAGTCGCAGAAGGCGACCCTGCGGACCGCGGTCGAGGCCCTCGATCTCGCAGGCGTCGGCAGCTGAAGGCCTGGCAGGAAGCGGCTCTCGGCGTCGTACAAGGCGTCGCCGAGGTCGTGCCCGTCTCGTCCTCGGCTCAGCTCACGCTGCTGCCGTGGCTGCTGCGGTGGGAGCAGCCACGGGACCGCACCAGCTTCGCGGCGGCCCTGCACGCCGGATCCTGCGCCGGCCTGATCCTCGCCCTTCGCCGGGACCTCGCCTCCCTGGACCGTCGTACGGCGAGCTGGTTGGCGTTGTCGGCGGTCCCCGCCGCGGTCGCTGGGCTGGTGGCCCAGGACGTGGTGGAGCGCCGGCTGGGCCGTCCCGGCCCGACCGCGGTGCTGCTCGCCGGGGCCGGCGCGCTGATGTGGGCGGCGGACCGTCGACCGGAGTCACGCGGGGTCGGCCCGCGGGAAGTGGCCGTTGCCTCCGCGGCACAGGTCGTGGCACTGGCTCCCGGCGTCTCCCGGTCGGGCGCGACCCTCACCGCCCTGCGGGCACTGGGGGTGCGCCGTGACGAGGCCGTCCGCTTCTCGCTGCTCATGTCGCTGCCCGTCACGGCGGGGGCGTCCGCGCTCACCGTCGTGCGGGCTCGGGAGCGGCCACCCGCCCTGCCGGTGGTCCTGGCGGCAGTCGCGTCCTTCGCGTCGGCAGGGGAGGCGCGCAGGGGCAACGGCGCGGTCACCGCGGCGGCCCTCTACCGTCTGGGGCTGGCCACGACCGTCGCCGCACGTCTTCGCAGGGAGTCCCGTTGAACATCGGCCAGGCCATCGTGCTGGGTGTGGTGGAGGGGCTCACCGAGTTCCTTCCGGTCTCCAGCACCGGGCACCTCCTGATCGCCGAGCGCCTGCTGGGGCTGTCGATGGACACCCAGGAGGAGCGGGACTCCCTGATCGGTTTCACCGCGGTCATCCAGAGCGGCGCGATCTTCGCGGCCCTGCTCTATTTCTTCAAAGACATCGTCCGGCTGGTCGGGTCCTTCAGCGCCGGGGTGCGGTCCGCGGAGAAGCGGGCCGGGGCGGAGTTCCGGTTCGCCCTCGCCGTCGGTGTCGGTTGCGTGCCGATCGCCGTCGTCGGGCTCGCCCTGCAGGACGTCATCAAGAAGATCGACGAGAACCTGATCAGTGTGGCCATCGGCCTGATCGGGTTTTCGGCTGTCTTCGTGATCGCCGAGCGGCGCGCCACCCAGCACCGGGTCGAGAAGGACGTGACCGTCAAGGACGGCCTGCTGCTCGGACTTGCCCAGTGCATCGCCCTGGTCCCGGGCGTCTCCCGCTCCGGCGCGACGATCTCCGCCGGCCTGCTCCTCGGTCTCGACCGGGTGTCAGCGACTCGGCTGTCCTTCCTGCTGGGCATCCCGGCGCTGTTCGGCGCCGGTGTGCTGGGCCTGTCGGACGCCACGAACAACACGACCGGCGCGACGGCCACCGCCGTGGCGACCCTGGTGTCGTTCATCGTCGGCTACGCCTCGATCGCCTTCCTGCTGCGCTTCGTGGCCGGCCACAAGATCACCGCGTTCGTGCCCTATCGGGTGGCGGTCGGTGTCGCGGTCCTCATCGGCCTCGCGGTCAACGCCTGAGTGCTTGACTGCCTGGCGTGACCCTCGACACCGGCTCCCCATTGGCCTGCCGGGCCTCCAACGGCACCACCTGTGTGGCGCACACCCGGGCCTACCGTGCCGGCGCCCTCGTCGAGGAGGGCTTCGACGTCGCGAGCCTCAGCGACCACCTCGAGGTCGAGGGCACGACCGTCTGGCTGGACCTGCTCCTGCCGACCGAGGCCGACCTCCAGGTGGTCGTCGACGAGCTCGGACTGCACCCCCTCGCGGTCGCGGACGCCGTCAACGCCCGGCAGCGCGCCAAGCTCGACACCTACGACGACCACTTGTTCCTGTCGTCCTACATCGCACGGATCGACCAGACCACGGCCGAGCTGACTGTCCACGAGCTCGGCGCCTTCGTCACCGGCCAGGCGCTGGTGACGGTGCGTCGCAGCGAAGAGATCAACGTCGCGGCGCTGGTGGAACGGTGGGACAGCGTCAACAACCTGGCCGCGTCCGGGGTCGGCTTCCTGCTCCATGGGCTGCTCGACGTGGTCGTGGACGGCCACTTCGAGGCGGTCCAGGTGCTCGACGAGCACATCGACGACCTCGAGGACGCCCTGTTCGACGAACAGCCCCGCTCCCGGGAGCTGCAACGACGGTCCTTCGAGATGCGCAAGTCGCTGGTGCTGCTGCGCCGGGTGGTGCTGCCGATGCGGGAGGTCGTCAACGCCCTGCTGCGACGTGACCTCGGGGTGGTCGACGACCAGATGCGGCCCTACTACCAGGACGTCTACGACCACGTGCTCCGCGCCTCGGAGTGGACCGAGTCGTTGCGGGACCTGGTCTCCACGATCCTGGAGACCAACCTGACACTTCAGGGAAACCGACTCAACGTGGTGATGCGGAGCCTCACGTCGTGGGCCGCGATCCTGGCCGTGAGCACCGCCATCACCGGCTTCTACGGGCAGAACGTGCCCTACCCCGGATTCCAGCAGACGTGGGGCTTCTGGGCCTCCCTGGCGCTGCTCGTCGGAGTCAGCACCGGGCTGTACGTCTACTTCAAACGCCGGCACTGGCTGTAGTCCGGGCCGGCGCCGAACGAACCCCTCCACAACGTCTGCTCGGCCAGGCGGCCGACGTGGCCAGCTGAGCAGACGCAAGGCAGTCGACCGAGCGGCTCGGCAGGCCGAGGAAGTGGCCCGTTAGGGTCCGAAGATGACCACGGTGGTGCTCGTCCGACACGGCCTCACGAAGATGACCGGGCCGCTGCTCGCCGGGTGGACCCCCGGGCTGCACCTCGACGCGCGGGGCGAGCAGCAGGCCGCTGCCCTCGCAGAGCGACTGCGCCCCCTCACCTTCGCCGCCCTGGTGAGCAGCCCGCTGGACCGCTGCCTCGACACCGCCGGGGCGATCGCCGCGACGGGGGACCGCCAGGTCGAGGTCGACGTCCGGTTCGGGGAGTGCCGCTACGGCGACTGGACCGGGAAGGCCATCAAGGACCTCGCCAAGGACCCGATGTGGAAGGTCGTGCAGCAGCACCCGAGCGCCGCGGTCTTCCCCGGTCCGGACGGGGAGCCGCTGCGCGACACCCAGAACCGGGCGGTGGCGGCCGTCCGCGACTGGAACGCCCGACTGGGGCCGGACGCGACCTGGCTGGTCTGCTCGCACGGCGACGTGATCAAAGCGGTGGTCGCGGACGCCCTTGGGCTGCACCTGGACCAGTTCCAACGGATCGTCGTGGACCCCTGCTCCGTCACGGTCATCCGCTACACCGAGACCCGCCCGTTCCTGCTGCGGCTCAACGACACCGGAGGTGCGTTCACCGACCTCCTCGAGCCGCCCCGCAAGGGACGGCGCACGAAGGCCTCGAGCGATGCGGCGGTCGGAGGTGGCGCCGGAAGCGCGCCCGCCGACGCATAGGCTCACGTCGTGCCCCGTCAGGTCTTCCTCTTCGACCCGCCCGAGCGGTTCGTCGCCGGCACGGTCGGACAACCCGGCGACCGCACCTTCTACCTGCAGGCCTCCGGCAGCGGGCGGACCGTCAGCGTCGCGCTCGAGAAGGTCCAGGTGCAGGTCCTGGCCGACCGGCTCGAGGAGCTGCTCGACACCGTCCGCCGGCAGACCGGCGCCGACGTGCCGGTGACGATCCCGCGCGAGCTCGAGGACACCGCTCCGCTCGACGTACCCCTCGAAGAGGAGTTCCGGGTCGGCAACATGGGGCTGGTCTGGGAGCCCGACACCGAACGGTGCGTCATCGAGGCCATGGCCCAGACCACCGACGAGGAGCAGGCCGAGGTCGAGCCTCTCAGCGACGAGAGCGAAGGACCCGATGCGTTGCGGGTCCGGCTCACCGCGCAGATGGCCAGGGCCTTCATCACCCGCGCACTGCGGGTCGTCGCGGCCGGTCGGCCGCCGTGTCCGCTCTGCAACCTGCCGCTCGACCCTGAAGGCCACATCTGCCCGCGCCAGAACGGGCACCGCCGCTGAGCGCGGACCTGCTGCCGCTGCTCCGGGACGGTGAGCTGTCGGTCGAGGGGCGGATCGTCGACGCCAGCAACGCGACGTTGTTCTGCACAGTGACGCTCGACGGCGTCACCGCGTCCTGCGTCTACAAGCCGGTGCGCGGGGAACGACCGCTGTGGGACTTCCCCGACGGCACCCTGGCGGGTCGCGAGGTGGCGACCTACCTCATCGACGAGGCCATCGGCTGGGACCTGGTGCCGCTGACCGCGCTCCGCGACGGGCCGTTCGGGCCGGGCATGTGCCAGCTGTGGGTGGACGTCGACGAGACCGTCGACCTGGCGGCCCTGGCCCACAGCGACCACCCTGACCTGCGCCGCCTCGCGGTGCTGGATGCCGTCGTCAACAACGCCGACCGCAAGGGCGGCCATCTGCTCCCGACCACTGCGGGTCGGGTGTTCGGGGTGGACCACGGCCTGTGCTTCTCGACCGAGGACAAGCTGCGGACGCTGCTCTGGCAGTGGCGGAGCCTGCCCCTCCCCGACGAGGCGGTCGAGGTGCTCACGCGGCTCCAGACGCTGCTGCGCGGCGAGCTGGGGACGAGCCTGCACGCCCACCTCACCAGGCGGGAGGTACGGCGGACAGCGGACCGGATCGACCGGCTGCTGTCCACCGGGGTGCACCCTTCGCCGTCACCGGACTGGCCGGCGATCCCGTGGCCGCCCTTCTAGCGGTCCGACGTTGGCGAGATCAGCTGGGGATGGTGATGCACCCGGCCGCGCGACCAACTTTGGCCAGCCCCTGCAGGTCCCCGCTCTGCAGGTCGGTGAGGTTGCGCTGGAGCACCGGGTACATCAGCTGACGGTTGCTGCCCGCGTGGTTGAGCCCCATGGCGTGGGTCAGCTCGTGCAGCATCACGGTCCGCCACGACACCGGCCCCGTCAGCGGCAGCTTGTCGGTGCGGTCGAGGACGATGACGGCGGCGCGGATGGAGGCGACGGTGGTGCCGTCCTTCTGCACCCCGAACCACGCCGTCCGGGTCACCCCGAGCACGCCCCGGGGCTGGTTGCGCAGCAGGTCGCTGCTGGCCGCGTCGGCCCAGCCGATGAGGACCGGTCGGATGCCGCTCGTGCTGCGCGGGAGCCACGTGGTGGCAGGTGCCGTGCTGACCGTCCCGTCGAACACCCAGGTGGTCCGGGTGGCCTGGGCGACGCGGGCGATGGTCTGCTTGACGACGGTGAGGCCGCCCGCAGGTGCACCGTTGGCGCGGAACTGCCAGTGAATCGGCGTGCACGGGTTCCAGCGGATCGCCTTGCCCTCGAGCAGCGTCGAGATCGTGTAGAGCGCGCCGGTCTGGGGCGTCGTGACTCCCGCCATCACCGCCTCCGGCTCCGACCATCCCTGGACCGGAATACCGGCCGCGGAGGCGCTGCTCATGGCGGGGGTGAGCACGCTCAGCATGCCGAGAGCGGCGAGCACGAGAGAAAGTCGGCGAGTCATGCTCTGTGTCTCGGGGCAAACCGGGCACCGATCTTCACCCGATCGTGTCCCAAGTCGGGCGACTACGCTGCCTGACATGCGTTCCTGGCCCGCGGCGACTGTGCCTCAGCTCCCCGCCCCCCCGGCGCCGCTGACCCTGCGGGTGCACGACACCAAAGCGTCCGGGCTGGTGCCGGTCGTCCCGCGTGACGGCACCGCCCGGCTCTACGTCTGCGGCATCACGCCGTACGACGCCACGCACCTGGGCCACGCCGCGACCTTCCTGGCCTTCGACAGCCTGGTCCGGGTCTGGAAGGACCAGGGCCACGAGGTCCGGTACGTCCAGAACGTGACCGACATCGACGACCCGCTGCTCGAGCGCGCGGCCCGCGACGGGGTCCGCTGGGAGGACGTCGCCGAGCGTGAGATCGAGCTCTACCGCGGCGACATGACCGCCCTACGGGTGCTGCCACCTGACTGGTACGTCGGGGCGGTGGAGGCGATGGACGAGATCGCCGAGCTGGTCGTGCGGCTGCAGGAGGCCGGCGCGGCCTACTACGTCGACGGCGACGTCTACTTCAGTGTGTCGGCGGCGGAGCACTTCGGCGGAGTCGGCAACCTCGACGTGCCGACCATGCTGCGGCTGTCCGCGGAGCGAGGGGGAGACCCTGACCGGCCCGGCAAGAAGGACCCGCTCGACTGCCTGCTGTGGATGCAACAGCGCCCCGGCGAGCCTGGCTGGCCGTCACCGTTGGGGATCGGACGTCCCGGCTGGCACGTCGAGTGCACCGCAATGGCGCTCAACCGGCTCGGTGACCAGCTCGACGTACAGGGCGGGGGTTCTGACCTGGTCTTCCCCCATCACGAGCTGTCGGCCGCCGAGGCGGAGGTCGTCACGGGCGTCGCGCCGTTCGCGCGGGCCTACGTCCACGCCGGCATGGTCGGGCTCGACGGCGAGAAGATGAGCAAGTCGCTGGGCAACCTGGTCTTCGTCTCCACGCTGCTCGCCGCCGGCACCGATCCCGGGGCGCTGCGGCTGTCCCTGCTCAGCGCCCACTACCGGCTCGACCGCACGTGGACCCCGGCCGTCCTGGAGCAGGGCGAGGCCCGCCTGGACCGCTGGCGCACCGGTGTCGCCCGAGCGGCCGGCCCTGCCGGTGACGCGACGCTTGCCGCCGTACGCGCTGGTTTGTACGACGACTTGGACACCCCTGCGGCGCTCCGGGCCGTGGATGCCTGGTGTGCTGCTGAGGGTTCGGACGCGGGCGCACCGGCCTTGGTGCGGGACCTCGTCGACGCCCTGCTGGGCGTGGCCCTCTAGCGGTCAGCGGCGCAGGAAACGGAGCAACCCGGGGAGGGTGCGCTTCCATCGCAGGCAACCGCAACCCGACAGCGAGCAGTCCGAACCCCGGCGGTGATGCTCGTGGGCATCCCGCGGGTGCAGGCAGGAACGGCAGGGGGCTTTGTCCGGTCCCTCGGTCCGGCGGTCGGCGATCGACCCGGTGGGGGCAGGCTGGGAGGGCACGGGCACGTCGTCATTCACCTTGTCGTTGTCGGCAGCGAGAACCTCGATCATGACTCAGGGTCCTGGCGGCGCAGGAACCGCTCGAATTCCTTGGCGATCGCCTCGCCGGACGCCTCCGGCAGGTCTTCCTCGGGCTCGCGGTCCTCGAGGGAAGCGATGTACTCGGCGACGTCCGCATCCTCGGCCGCCAGCTCGTCGACCTGCCGCTCCCAGGCCCGGGCCTGTTCGGGCAGATCGGCGAGCGGCACCGGGATGTCGAGCAGATCCTCGACGCGTCGCAGCAGCGCGATGGTGGCCTTGGGGCACGGGGGTTGCGCGACGTAGTGCGGCACCGCCGCCCAGAACGACACCGAGGGGAGCCCAGATCGTTCGCAGGCGTCCTGCAGGACCCCGACGATGCCCGTCGGGCCTTCATAGCGGGAGTGCTCCAAACCCAGTCGGGTGGCGAGCTGGACGTCGGAGGAGGTGCCGCTCACGGGCACCGGGCGGGTGTGGGGGCTGTCAGCGAGCAGGGACCCCAAGGTGACGACCTCGGTGACGCCAAGTGTGGCGGCGGTCTCCAGCACCTGCTCGCAGAAGCTGCGCCAGCGCATGTTGGGCTCCACGCCGCGGACCAGGACCAGGTCGCGTTCGGCAGCATCCAGGCGGCACACCTGGAAGCGGGTCGTCGGCCAGGTGATCCGTCGGGTCACGCCGTCCTCGAGGGCCACCGTGGGGCGGTTGACCTGGAAGTCGTAGAAGTCGTCGGGGTCGATCTCGCTGAACTCTTCACCCGCCCACACCTGAGCCAGGTGGTCGACGGCGCCCGTCGCGGCATCCCCGGCGTCGTTCCAGCCCTCAAAGGCAGCGACCATGATGGGCTGCCGCAGGGGGAGCACGCCTACTTCGCGCCCTTGCCGGTGGTGTGGACGATGAGCACGTCACACGAGGCCTTGTGCGTGATGTTGGCGGGCACCGAACCCAGCAACCGGCCCGCGAGGCTGTTGAGCCCCCGGTTGCCGACCACGAGCAGGTCCACCTTGCGGTCGTTGACAGCGTGCACGAGCGCGTCGACCGGGTCGCCTTCGATCGCGAAGGTCTCGACCTTCTCGGCTCCCAGGGCGCGGGCCCGGCCGGCAGCGTCCCGCAGCACGTCCTCCGCGGGGGTGGACCCGGAGACCTTGTAGGCCTCGTCACCCAGCGCGTCGCGGGCGTCCTGCACCTCACGCGCGTTCATCGGCCGATAGGCCGTGAGCAGCAGCAGGGTCGCTCCCGTGTCGCGGGCAACCGCTGCTGCGCGGTCCACGGCCAGGAAGGACGACTCCGAACCGTCCGTTCCGACAAGCACCATCGTGTAGCTGCTCTTGCTCACCCAGATCTCCATGTCATCGGATCGAGTCCTCTGATCGGCAACCTACCCCGCCGGTAGACTCCCGGTGTGTCTGCTGCCCCCGAGCGTCCTGACCTGCTGACTGCGCTGCGCGAACGGGTCGTCGTCGCGGACGGCGCGATGGGCACCATGCTCCAGGCGCACGACCTCGGACTCGAGGACTTCCAGGGCCACGAGGGCTGCAACGAGATCCTCAACATTACCCGCCCCGATGTGGTGCGCGCCGTCCACGACGCCTACTTCGAGGTCGGTTGCGATGCGGTCGAGACCAACACCTTCGGGTCCAACTGGGCGGCCCTCAACGAATACGACATCCCCGGGCAGATCCGCGAGACCGCACTGACCGGAGCGCGGATCGCCCGTGAGGCGGCTGACGCCTGGTCGACGCCCGAGCACCCGCGCTGGGTCCTCGGCTCGGTCGGCCCAGGCACCAAGCTGCCGTCGCTCGGGCACGCCCCCTACGCCATCCTGCGGGACGGTTACCAGGAGCAGTGCGAGGCGATGATCGAGGGCGGCGTCGACGCCGTGCTCGTCGAGACCTCGCAGGACCTGTTGCAGACCAAGGCAGCAATCATCGGCGCCAAGCGGGCGATGGCTGCCACCGGTCGCAACGTTGCTGTCATCGCCCAGGTGACGGTGGAGCTCACGGGCGTGATGCTCACCGGCTCCGAGATCGGTGCGGCCCTCACCGCGTTGGAGCCGCTCGGGATCGACCTCATCGGGCTCAACTGCGCGACCGGCCCCGCCGAGATGAGCGAGCACCTGCGCTTCCTGTCCCAGCGCGCCCGGGTCGGCATCTCCGTCATGCCCAATGCGGGCCTCCCCACCCTGGGCAAGCACGGCGCGGAGTACCCCCTCGCGCCGGCCGAGCTGGCCGCCGCCCTGGCCGGCTTCGTCAACGACTACGGCGTGGGGCTCGTCGGGGGCTGCTGCGGCACGACGCCCGAGCACCTGCGGCACGTCGTCGAGGCGGTCCGCGGCCGTGCGGTGTCGGCCCGGACACCGACGACGGAGTCCGCGCTGTCGTCGCTCTATGCACCCGCGCCGCTCGTCCAGGACGCCGGTGTGACGATGATCGGCGAGCGGACAAACACCAACGGCAGTAAGGCTTTCCGCGAGGCGATGATCGCGGGGGACTGGGACTCCTGTGTCGACTTCGCCCGCGAGGCCGTCAGCGAAGGCGCGAACGTCATCGACCTGTGCGTCGACTACGTCGGCAGGGACGGCGCGATCGACATGCAGGAGCTCGCGAGCCGGTTCGCGACGGCAAGCACGCTGCCGATCATGCTCGACTCCACCGAGCCCGAGGTCATCGAAGCCGGGCTCGAGTGCCTCGGCGGCCGGGTGGTGGTCAACTCCGTCAACTTCGAGGACGGCGACGGTCCCGAGAGCCGCTTCGCGCGGGCCATGCCGCTCGTGCGTGAGCACGGCGCGGCGGTCGTCGTGATGTGCATCGACGAAACCGGTCAGGCCCGCACGGCGGAAACCAAGGTCGCCATCGCCGAGCGCACCGTGGACGTGCTCGTGCGCGACTGGGGGATGCGGGAGAGCGACATCCTCGTCGACTGCCTCGCGTTCACCTTGGGCACCGGCCAGGACGAGTCCCGGCGCGACGGGCTCGAGACCATCGACGCCATCCGGCTGCTCAAGCAGCGCCGCCCCGAGGTCGGCACGACCCTGGGCCTGTCCAACATCTCGTTCGGCCTCAAGCCGGTCGCCCGCATCGTCCTGAACAGCGTGTTCCTGCACGAGTGCCAGAAGGCCGGTCTGACGAGCGCCATCGTGCACGCCTCCAAGATCTTGCCGATGAACCGGATCCCGGACGAGCAGCGTGAGGTCGCCCTCGACCTGGTCTACGACCGCCGCCGCGACGGCGACGACGCCGCCGGCATCCCGGCCTACGACCCACTGACCGCCTTCCTCGACCTCTTCGAGGGAGTCGACGCGGCCGCCAGCACGAGCTCCCGCCTCGACGCGCTCCTTGCGCTTCCGCTCGAGGCGCGGCTCGCCCGCCGGATCGTCGACGGGGAGAAGAAGGGCCTCGAGGACGACCTCGACGAGGCGATGGCAGCCGGCATCGCCCCGCTGACGATCGTCAACGACACGCTGCTGACCGGGATGAAGACCGTCGGCGAGCTCTTCGGTGCGGGGGAGATGCAGTTGCCGTTCGTGCTGCAGTCGGCTGCCGTGATGAAGGGCGCTGTCGCCTATCTCGAGCCGCACATGGAGAAGGTCGAGGGCCAGGAGGGCAAGGGAAAGATCGTCCTCGCCACGGTCAAGGGCGATGTGCACGACATCGGCAAGAACCTGGTCGACATCATCTTGAGCAACAACGGCTACAGCGTGGTCAACCTCGGCATCAAGCAGCCGGTGACCGCCATCTTGGAGTCGGCCGAGGAGCACCAGGCCGACGTCATCGGGATGTCGGGCCTGCTGGTGAAGAGCACGGTCGTCATGAAGGAAAACCTGCTGGAGATGAACTCCCGCGGGATCGCGGAGAAGTTCCCCGTCATCCTCGGTGGCGCTGCCCTGACCCGCGCCTACGTCGAGCAGGACCTGGCGGAGATCTTCACCGGTGATGTCCGCTACGCGCGGGACGCCTTCGAGGGCCTGCGCCTGATGGACGAGCTGATGGCCGTCAAGCGCGGCGAGGTCACGCCCGAGGCGTCGGCGGAGCAGCAGGCCAAGGACGAGGAACGGCGCACCCGCCATGCCCGGTCCAAGGCGATCGCCGAGGCCCGGAAGTCCGCGGCAGAGCCGGACGAGCCGGTCGGTGGTCGCTCCGACGTGGCGGCCGACAACACTCTCCCGACCCCGCCGTTCTGGGGATCGCGCATCACCCGGGGCATCCCGCTGGCCGACTACGCCAGCTGGATCGACGAGCGGGCGCTGTTCCTCGGACAGTGGGGCCTGCGCGGCAGCAGGGGTGGGGACGGACCGACGTACGACGAGCTGGTGGAGACCGACGGCCGGCCGCGTCTGCGGGAGCTGCTCAGCAGGGTGCAGTCCGAGGGCATCATGCAGGCGGCGGTCGTGCACGGCTACTTCCCGGCTGTCAGCAAGGACGAGGACCTGATCGTCCTGGACCCCGACTCCGGCGATGAGCGCTGCCGCTTCACCTTTCCGAGGCAGCGGCGCGACCGGCGGTTGTGCCTGTCGGACTTCTGGCGTCCCCAGGAGTCCGGTGAGGTCGACGTGGTCGCCTTCCAGGTCGTCACGATGGGCTCCCACGTCTCCGAGGTGACCGCGGAGCTGTTCGGCCGCGACGCCTACCGGGAGTACCTCGAGCTGCACGGGCTGTCGGTGCAACTCACCGAAGCCCTCGCCGAGTTCTGGCACGCGCGGGTCCGCAGCGAGCTGGGCTTCGCCGGCGAGGATGCCCGCGACCTGTCCGGCATCTTGAAGTTGCAACACCGCGGCGCGCGCTACGCCTGGGGCTACCCCGCCTGCCCGGACGTCGAGGACCAGACCAAGGTGGCGGAGCTGCTGCAGTGGGACCGGATCGGGATCGAGCTGTCCGACGAGTTCATGCTCACCCCCGAGCAGTCCACCTCGGCGATCATCGCCCACCACCCGGAAGCGAAGTACTTCGCGGCCCGTTAGACCCCGCGGCGGTCCCGACGTAAACGATGGCGGGCCTTGGCATAGAGGAACGGGCCATGGAGCATCCCGACCCGCTCCCGACGGAGCAGGGCCTTGTCGATGCCGGCGTCGAGGGAGGCTTGGTTCGCCCTGCCCATCAGGACCAGGCCCGTGGCCAGTCGACGCCCGATGGCGACGAAGCCCCGCCGGGTCAGCGCATGCTTGATCAGAAAGGCCGTCAGGCCGGTGCCGTAGCCGTAGAGCTGGTCGCGGAGGGAGTCGAGGTCGCGGCGGTGTCGGTGCCACACGATGGCGGCGGGCTCGTAGGCCACGGCATAGCCATGGAGGAGGGTGCGGACGAACCAGTCGAGGTCCTCGCCTCCCCGGGTCTCAGCCCCTGCGCCGAGGGCCTCGTCGAAACCCCGGAGGTCGACGAAGGCGGCCCGGCTCACCGCGAAATTGGCTCCCGTGCCGAAAAGGCCTGCGCCGTAAGGGTAGAGCGCGCTGTCGTCGGTGTGGAGCTCCAGGTCGTAGAGACGCGGGGTGCAGGACGAGGACCACTGCACCTTGCGGTCGAAGACGTGCTGGGCCTCGGTGTCGAGCTCAGCCGTGGGCACCAGACCGGTGACGCAACCGATGCGGGGCGCGCGCGTGAAGCCGCGCAGGAGACCGTCGATCCAACGGGCATCGACGAGCACATCGTCGTCGGTGAAGGCGAGGACCTCACCGTGGGCGGTGCGGGCGCCGGTGTTGCGGGCGATCGACAGGCCGGGTCGAGGCTCCAGGACATACCGCACCCGCGGGTCGGCGAGCTCCTCCACGACGGAGCGGGTGGCAGCGGTCTGCGGTGCGTTGTCGACAACCAGGATCTCGTCCTGGGCGCGCAGCGCGGCGAGGACGGAGGCGAGCGCCGTACGCAGGAGGTCTTCCCGGTCACGGGTGCAGAGCACAACCGACACCGAGGCGGGGGTCGGCCAGGCGCCGGCGGACTGGCACTCCCAGTCGCCGCCGGGGGCGAGCGGCGAGGTGAGCCCGTCGCGACG
>JANOTZ010000352.1:0-3344 GCA_031416735.1 Frankiales bacterium | reverse complement strand
CTGGCCCCCGACGAGAGGGTCCAGGGGTGGCAGCACCGGTTCGAGCCGCTGCAGAAGAAGATCGCCGGTGGCTGCCACCTGACCCGCCCGATCGCCGACCTGGTCACCGTGGCCGGGTTCGAGATCACCGAGCTCGACACGTTCTACGAGAAGGGCGCGCCGAGGGCGATCGCGGCCTACTCGCTCGGCGTCGCCCGCAGTCCTTCCTGACCGCTAGCCGCTCTACCCATGGTCGGCTTTCAGCCGCTCTACCCATGGTCGGCTTTCAGCCGAACAGACCCCCGCCGCCACCGCCGTGGTCGTGCTTGGGGACGGCCGGCCCTTCCGAGGCCTGGACGATGACGAAGCCCTGGCCGGCAAAGGCGAGTTGGAAGGCTTCGCCAGAGCCGCGGCCGATGAGCGCGCCGGCACCGGCGGTGCGGACCAGCCGGGTCTGCAGCGACGACGACCACGCGATCGCCGACTGGTGGTCGGCGAACGTCGGGGCCTGCGTCGCGTCGAGCACCACCGGGGTGCCGCAGGCGCTCAGGACCAGCCGGCCGGTGCCGGTGAAGACCATGTTGAACACCCCACCGGACAGCACCGAGGCGCCCTCGACCCGGCGGATGTCCCAGGACAGACCGGGCTCGAAGGCCAGCACGTTGGCGCCGTTGACGGTGATCGAGTCGCCGTCGAGGTCGATGGTGTGCAGCTCGTAGGCGTCCTGCGCGAGGAACAGGTCACCCTTGCCGCGGCACCGCATCAGCGGCACGCCCTCACCGGTCACGACCTTCTTGAGGAACCGGCCGACGCCGCCAGCACCCTCGAAGGCGAACTCGATCTGCCCCTGGTAGGCGACCATCGCGCCCTGGCGGGCCAGGATCTCGCCGTCGAGCTGCACCTTGAGCAGTCGGGGGTTCTGCAGCGACATGCCTTCGGTGGTCTGCGCCTCGAGGTTCTCGCCGAACAGGTTGCTTTTCACAGGTTCTCCTCCATCGCGTTGCAATGACCCTCTCGTACGACGAAGCGTCCCCGATAGCCTGGGGTGGTGATCGACCTCAAGCTTCTCCGCGAGGACCCCGACCGGGTCCGCGCCTCCCAGGCCGCCCGCGGTGACGACCCCGCGCTCGTCGACCTGCTGCTCAAGGCCGACGAGGAGCGCCGGGCCGCGGTGACCCTCGCCGACGGCCTGCGGGCCGCGCAGAAGGAGGTCAGCGGCTCGGTCCGTACGGCGTCCCCCGAGGACCGGCCGGCTGTGCTCGAGAAGGCCAAGGCGCTCGCTGCCGAGGTCAAGGCGGTGGAGGCCGCCCAGGCCGTTGCGGAGACGGAGCTCCGGGTGGCGCACCTGGCGATCCCGAACGTCGTCCACCCCGCGACACCTCCCGGCGGCGAGGCCGATTTCGTGGTGCTCGAGCAGGTCGGCGACATCCCGTCGTACGACTTCCCGGTCCGCGACCACCTCGACGTCGGCGAGATCCTCAAGGCCATCGACACCGAGCGCGGTGCCAAGGTCAGTGGCTCGCGCTTCGCCTTCCTCACCGGCCCGGGCGCGCTGCTCGAGCTGGCACTGGTCAACATGGCGGTGGCCCGGGCCGTCGCTGCCGGCTTCATCCCGATGATCGCCCCCGCGCTCGTCCGATCCGAAGCGATGGAGGGCACCGGTTTCCTCGGTGCCCACGCGGCCGAGGTCTACAAGCTGGACGACGACGACCTCTATCTTGTGGGCACCTCCGAGGTGCCGCTGGCGGCCTATCACTCCGGTGAGGTCCTGGACGCACTTCCCTTGCGCTACGCGGGTTTCTCGTCCTGTTTCCGTCGCGAGGCCGGGTCGCACGGCAAGGACACCCGCGGCATCATCCGGGTCCACCAGTTCGACAAGGTCGAGATGTTCTCGTACGTCGAAACGGTGGACGCCGAGGCCGAGCACACCCGGCTCCTCGAGCAGGAGAAGGCGTTCCTCACCGACCTCGAGCTGACCTTCCGGGTCATCGACGTGGCCGCGGGGGACCTCGGTTCGTCGGCTACCCGCAAGTTCGACTGCGAAGCGTGGCTGCCGTCGCAGGAGCGCTGGCTGGAGCTCACCTCGACCTCCAACTGCACCGACTTCCAGGCCCGCCGGCTCGGCGTGCGGGTGCGCACGCCTGCCGGGCCGCGGGTCGCGGCGACCCTCAACGGCACGCTGTGTGCCGTCGGCCGGACCATCGCGGTGCTCCTCGAGGTGCACCAGCGAGCCGACGGTTCGGTGCACGTGCCGGTCGCCTTGCGGCCCTACCTCGGCGGCGTCACCGAGCTCACGCCCGCGTGAGCTCCGCGATCCCCGGCACTCCCCGGCCGTCGGGCGCTCCCGGTCCGTCGGGCACTCGCTGGCCTTCGGGTGCGCCTCGTTTGGTGGCCTCCGACCTTGACGGGACGCTGGTCCGGTCGGACGGCACGGTGTCGGAGCGCACCCGCCTGGCGATCGCCGCCGTCGAGGACGCCGGCGCGACGTTCGTGATGGTCACCGGCCGACCGACCCGTTGGATGAAAGCGGTCGCCGAGCAGACCGGTCATCACGGCATCGCGGTGTGTGCCAACGGCGCGCTGGTCTACGACCTGCACACCGAGCAGGTGCTGGAGTCGTTCCTGCTCTCGGCCCACATCGGACGCGAGGTGGCCGCGGCCCTGCGGGAAGGCATCCCCGGCATCGCTTTCGCGGTGGAGCGGCTCGACCTGCCGTTCGCCCACGAGCCGGCGTACCGGCCCCGATGGGACTCCGCGGACCCGCTCACCCAGGCGCCGGTCGAGGAGCTGCTGACCGCTGACGTCGTGAAGCTGTTGGCCCGCCACGACGAGCTCGGCTCCGACGACCTGCTCGCCAGTGCCCGGGCGGTGGTCGGCGACTCCGCGACGCTCACGCACTCCTCCGGCGACGGGCTGCTCGAGATCAGCGCGGCCGGGATCTCCAAGGCGACCGGCCTGGCGATGCTGGCCGCCGAACGCGGGCTGGGCGCGGGGGACGTGGTGGCGTTCGGTGACATGCCGAACGACCTGCCGATGCTGCTGTGGGCCGGGCTCGGGGTGGCGGTTGCGAACGCCCACCCGGAGGTGCTCGAGGCGGCGGACGAGGTCACCGCCTCCAACGACGACGACGGCGTCGCGCAGGTCCTCGCTCGCTGGTTCTGACCCCCGCCGACCGCGGTGGGGCGCTACCAGCTGGGGAGACGCGCAGTTCTTCGCTGTCGGACGCTTCCGACGCTCCTATTGATGTCAAGCGGCAATTGCGGGTTCTTGTGGCTGCTCCGTGGCCTCGAGCAGGAGGGGGTAGAGGCGCCGTGCGAGGTAGCGCTTGAGGCATCGCATCACGTGCATCGAGTTGCTCCGGTTGG
>JANOTZ010000351.1:0-7938 GCA_031416735.1 Frankiales bacterium | reverse complement strand
GCAGCGTCCTGCCGGCAGCGTTGTTCCGGCAGCGTTCTTCTCCGCAACGACGCCGCCCGCCGATCCCTTCCCGCACAGCTGCGAGGCGCTCCCATGAGGGGGCACCCATGCCCGTTGAGTGCATACACAAAGAGTCTTGCGGCTGCTCTCAACGGGTCAGCGCATCGCTTGTCCGAGTACTTGGCAGGGTGTCATCCAGCCAAGGGTTTCGCGAGGGCGAGTGTTGAGCTTGAGGGCAACGGCGTCGAGTTCGTCTTGGGTGAAGTGCGCGACGGTCTTGCCCTTGGGGAAGTACTGGCGCAGGAGCCCGTTGGTGTTCTCGTTGCTGCCGCGCTGCCAGGGTGCTCTGGGGTCGCAGAAGTAGACCTGGATGCCGGTGTCGATGGTGAACTGGGCGTGGTCCTTCATCTCCTTGCCTCGATCCCAGGTCAACGTGGTCCAGAGTTGGTCGGGGAGTTCCCGGATCTTGGCTGCGAGGGCCTGGCTGACCTCGACCGGGTTGGTGCTGGGCATTTTGACGAGCATCACGAAGCGTGACTTCCGCTCGACCAGGGTCGCGATCTGGTCATGCGCCGTGCCCTGAAGCAGGTCTCCTTCCCAGTGCCCGGGAACGGCCCGGTCCTCTGCCTCGGCGGGACGCTCGGAGATCGACACAGCGTCGGGGATGCGGCCGCGGCGCTCGTCAGGGTTGGACGAGCGGGGCTGCCGCATCAGCCGGCGGGTCCGGAGGTGCGCGCTCAGCTCCCGGCGCAGCGCCCCACGGGACTGCACAAACAGGCTGAGGTAGATCGTTTCGTGCGACACCCGCATCTCCGGGTCATCGGGGAACTCGGTTCGCAGCCAGGCCGCGATCTGCTGCGGACTCCACTGCTCCGTCTCGAGTTTGCTCTCTACCAGCTGCCGGAGCGATGGCCGGGCCACGAGCACCGAGACTTTCGGACGGCGGGCGCGTTTCCAGGCCGCCTGGTCGGCCTCGGCAGCCCGATAACCCCGGCGGCCGCCGTTACGGGCTACCTCCCGCGACACGGTCGAAGAGGGACGGGCCGGACGGAGCCCGGCGGCGATCACCCGCATCGACAGGCCAGCCGCCAACCCGCGGGAGATCTCCTCCCGATCAGCCATCGTCAGCCGATCAGCGCCACGGACACGAGTTGCGGGCCGGACCCCGCCGCAACGCCGGAGGTAGAAGTACACCGTCATCGGCTTGCGCCCCAGGCGCCGAGCGATCCTCGACGACGGCACCCCGGCCGACCGCAGCGCCCACAACTGCTCAAGCTGGTCCTCCGAAAAGGACAGGACATTCCCCACTGAACCTCCTCAAGGTCGACATCCTCACGATCTCGCAAGTGATGCACTGACCCCTTGAGGCCAAGGGCCAGACTCTTTGCATATACGGGCAACAAGACATCCGGCACCCGGCACCCGGCACCCGGCACCCGGCACCCGGCACCCGGCACCCGGCACCCGGCGGCAGCGGAGTGCGGTGGCGCGAGATGGGTAGCGTGGCGGCGTGACCGTGCCCGCCGTGCCCGCCGTACAGGCGCACCTGTCGGCGAGCGATGTCGAGGTGGTCCGCGGGCTGGTCGAGGCCGTGACGGCGGCCGACGGGACCTCGCCGCTGTCGGACCACGTGATGCTGCACCTGCCCGGCGGAGGTGACGCCGATGTCCGGCACCTGTTGGTCAGGGGCGCGCTCGCTTCCGGCGGCGAGGACGTACTCGTGGGGTATGCGCACCTCGACGTCACGGACCAGGTCGCCGGCCCCTCGGCCGAACTGCTCGTCCACCCGCAGGCTCGGGGCCGGGGCATCGGACGGGCGCTGACCGAGGAGTTGCTCCGGCAGTCCCCCGACGGTCGGCTGCGGCTCTGGGCCCACGGCGAGCACCCGGGCGCCGCGAAACTGGCCGCCTCGCTGGGCTTCGAGCGGTTCCGGTCGCTGTGGCAGATGCGCCGGCCCCTCGCCGATCCGCTCGCCGATCCGCTGCCGCCGGTGAGGCTGCCGGACGGGATCGTGGTGCGTACGTTCGTGGTGGGCCAGGACGAGCAGGCCTGGACCGAGCTCAACAACAAGGCGTTCGCAGGGCACCCCGAGCAGGGCAACTGGGGTATCCACGAGGTGCTCGTCCGCGAGGGCGAGTCCTGGTTCGACCCGGCCGGCTTCTTCCTGGCGTTCCGGGGCGAGGTGCTGGTCGGCTCCCACTGGACCAAGGTGCACGGGGCGGCCCACCACCCCCAGCACGCGCAGGCCCACGAACACGCGCATGAGCATGCGCACGAGCAGGTCGGCGAGGTGTACGTCGTGGGCGTGGATCCGTCGGAGCAGGGACGCGGTCTCGGTCCGGCGCTGACCCTGCTCGGTCTGCACCACCTGAGGGACCGCGGTCTGCGCGAGGCGCTGCTCTACGTCGACGAGGACAACCGGCACGCGATCGGGGTGTACGAGCAGCTCGGGTTCACCCGGTCGGCCACCGACGTCTGCTTCTCCCGCACGCCCTAAGCGAGCCCTAAGCGGGCGCAGCGGCGGCCCAGCGGCGACCGAGGATCACGCCGGCTGCGGGGATCACGGTGGCGACCCCGAAGAGCACCGCCGCGGCACCGGACGCACCGAGCGGGGTGCTGTCGATCAGCGACAGGGCCAGGCCCAGCCCACCACCGAGCGCCCACCCCAGCTGCAGGGCCGTCTCCGACCGGGCGAAGGCACCGCCTACCTGGGAGGACGGGACGTGCGTCTGGAGGGAGGCGTCCAGGGCGTACTTGCCGAGGGCCGCACCGAAGCCGGTCAAGCCCACGGCGAGCACCTTCAGCGGAACGGAACCCCCGACCGCGGCCAGCAGGCACCCGACGATCGGCGCCAGCACCGCGAACGCGGTGAGCCGGGTGATCCGCTCCGGGGGCAGGTGCGAGGCGAGCAGCGTGCCGCACAACCCGCCGGCCACCGCGGCGCCCAGGATGAGGGCCACCACGATCGGCCGGGTGTCGTGGGCCTTGAGCAAGATGGCCAGCCCGAGGGTGAGCAGTCCGGTGATGACCCGGAGCGAGACCACCGCCACGAGCGCCCGACGTACCACCGCCGGGGCGGAACCCAGGGAGTAAGGGGCCGCGACCGGCCGACGGCGACGGCGTGTGCGGGGCGCGTGGGCAGACGCGGTCGCATGGGGCGAGTCGTCGGGGCCAGCCGGGCGGGGGCCGTCGACGTGGTCGGGCAGCCGCAGGGACGCGACCGCGGCGGCGAGGAACAGGACGGTGGCGAGCCGGAGTACCCAGGGAGTGCCGAGGGTGGTGGAGATGCCGAAGCCGACGGCGGCGGCAATACCTCCGGCGGCGGTGGCGGCGATGTTGAGGCGGGCGTTGGACGCGACCAGCCCCAGTGCCGGCGGACGGACGCGGACCACTGCCGCGGACCTGGCGACGCCGTACGCGCGAGCAAGGATCAAGATGGCCAGCGCCTGCGGATAGAGGGCCAGCGACGTGATCGAGCCGGCGAGGGTCCAGGCGACCAGGCCGCGGCCGCCGGTGGCCGCGGCGAGGACGTTGCGGCGGCCGTGGGGGAACCGGTCCAGGAGCGGCCCCGCGACCGGGATGAGGAAGGAGAACGGGAGCAGCGTGAGCAACAGGTAGAGCGCGATCTTGCCGCGGGCGGCCTCGGCGGAGACCTCGAAGAAGGCGGTGCTTGCGAGGGAGACGGCGACGAGGGCATCGCCGGCGGCCTGCAACGCATGGGTCGCGATGAGCGCGGCGAGGCCCGAGCGGCCGGCCCCGTCCGCGCTGGCCGCCCGATGCACCCGGCGCGCGAACCGCCGGGTGAGCGTGACCGCACCGTCGCCGACGGCCCTGGCCGCTCCCTGGTCCTCGCTCACCTCGGCATCGTCCCCCAGGTCCGCCGCCGGTGCAGCCCCGACCCGCTCCCCTGGATCTTGACGCAGGTAAGTGAACGGCGCTAACTTAGCGGCGTTCACTTACCTGGGGAGTTCCCGTGCTCAGTCGTCTCGCGCCCGTCCTGGTGGCCCACCGCCGCCTCGTGCTGGTCCTCGCCATGTTGTTCCTCGCGGTCGCCGGCGGGTTCGGTGGCGGCGTCGCCAAGGAGCTGTCAGCCGGCGGCTTCGAGGACCCGACGTCGGAGTCCGAGCGGGCCGCGGTCGCGCTGGACTCCGAGTTCAACACCGGCGCCTCGAACTTCCTGCTCCTCGTCACGACGCCCGCGGGCGTCAACCAGGCCACGCAGGCCGGTACGGCGCTCACCCGCCAGCTCGCGGCCGAGCCCGGGATCACCGACGTCGTCTCCTACTGGACCTCGGGGCGGGCCGAGTCGATGACGTCGCGGGACGGCAGCTCTGCCCTCGTGCTCGCCCGCCTCACCGGCAGCTCCGACGACCGGGTCGACCGGGCCCGGGACCTGGGCAAGAAGTACGACAAGGAGTTCCAGGGCCTGACGGTGCGGACCGGCGGGGAGTTCGCCGTCTACGCGCAGGTCGGCGACACCATCGAGCACGACATCATCCGCGCCGAGTCGATCGCGATCCCGATCACCGCCGTACTCCTCATCTTGGTCTTCGGCTCTGCGATCGCCGCCTCGCTGCCGCTGCTCGTCGGAGTGCTGAGCATCCTCGGGACGTTCCTGGCGCTGCACGTGCTGAAGGGGTTCACCGACGTGAGCGTCTACTCGGTGAACCTGGCCACCTCCATGGGGCTGGGCCTGGGCATCGACTACGCGCTGTTCCTCGTCACCCGGTTCCGCGAGGAGCTCCGCCGCGGCCACCTCGTCCCCGATGCCGTCCGCGAGACGCTCCGCACCGCGGGCAGGACCGTGCTGTTCTCCGCCCTCACCGTCGCACTGTCGCTCGGTGCGCTCCTCGTCTTCCCCCTGTATTTCCTCAAGTCCTTCGCCTACGCCGGCATCTTCGCCGTGCTGTTCGCACTCGTCGGTGCCCTCATCGTCTTGCCCGCAGCCCTCGCGGCCCTCGGCCATCGCGTCGACTCCTTCGATCTCCGCAAGCCCGTACGCCGGCTCCTGCGGCTCGCGCCCCCGCGGGTCAAGAACATCGACGAGGGCATGTGGCACCGGATCGCGATGACCGTCATGAAGCGGCCGATCGGCGTCGGCACCTCGGTCGTGCTGCTGCTGATCCTGCTGGGGCTGCCGTTCAGCAACGTGGTCTTCGGCCTGCCCGACGACCGCGTGCTGCCGAAGGACGCGTCCGCCCACCAGGTCGCCCAGGTGCTGCGCGAGGACTTCCCCGGCCGCGAGGCGTTCGCCCTGCCCGTCATCCTCACCGAGGCGCCGACCTCGGTCGGAGCCCCCGCGGCCTACGCCACCGCCCTGTCAAGGGTCTCCGGCGTGGAGCGGGTCGATGCGGCAGATGGCCGCTACGTCAAGGGAAAGCGGGTCGCGGACGGCGTTTCGTCGTACCGGACCGGAGGGTCCGAGCGGATGTCGGTGGTGCCGGGCGTCGAGTCCTACGGGCCGAGCGGGGAGAAGCTGGTGAAGGACCTGCGGGCCGTCCCTGCGCCGACGACCGCGCTGATCGGTGGGCAGGCCGCGGCCCTGGTCGATACGAAGGCTTCCCTCGGCTCCGACCTGCCGCTGGCCCTCGGGCTGGTGCTCGCCGCGACCTTCGTCCTGCTGTTCCTGTTCACCGGTTCGGTCATCATCCCGCTGAAGGCACTGGTGCTCAACGTGTTGTCGCTGTCGGCGACGTTCGGCCTGATGGTGTGGGTGTTCCAGGAGGGCCACCTGACCTGGCTGATCGGCGATCCGGTCGTGACGGGGACGTTGGACACGACCATGCCGATCCTGATGTTCTGCGTGCTGTTCGGGCTGTCGATGGACTACGAGGTGTTCCTGCTCTCGCGCATCAAGGAGGAGTGGGACGCCGGCGACGGGTCGCATGCCGCCAACACCCGCGCCGTCGCGATCGGCCTGGAACGCACCGGTTCGCTGGTCACCGCGGCCGCCGGCCTGCTCGCCCTCGTCTTCTTCTCCTTCGTCAGCAGCGACATCTCCTTCATCAAGCTGCTCGGACTGGGTACGGGGCTCGCCGTCCTCGTCGACGCCACCCTCGTCCGGGGGGCCCTCGTCCCGTCGTTCATGCGGCTGATGGGTGCGCGCAACTGGTGGGCCCCGGCACCCCTGCGTCGCCTGCACGACCGGTTCGGACTTTCTGAGGCACACTCCTCGCCTATGGTCGAGAGGGAGTCCGTGAATGTCTGAGCCGCGTCGGCGCGCCCGTCGTGGCCAGGGTGCTGCGTTGCGCGGCGAAGTACTCACCGCGGCGATGGACCTGCTCCGCGAGACCGGGTCGGAGGAAGCCGTCTCCTTGCGGGCCGTCGCCGAACGGGTCGGCGTCACCGTCCCGTCGATCTACCTCCACTTCGCCGACAAGCAAGCACTTCTGGACGCGGTGTGTGCTGAGGTCTTCGAGGCGTTGCACGTCGCGATGAAGACCGCCTCCGCCGACGCGGCCGACCCGTGGGAGGCGCTGCGAGCAATGGGCATCGCCTACGTGCACTTCGCGCTGGGGGCGCCGGAGCACTACCGGATCGTGATGATGCGCGGGCCGGACAGCTCGTCCCCCCACGACCCCACGTCGGACGAGATCGCCTCGGGGGCCTTCGGACACCTGCTCGAAGGGGTAGTGACCTGCATCGGCCTCGGCGTGCTCGAGGGAGATCCGGTCGGCCTCGGCCTGAAGCTGTGGGCTGCCGCACACGGCCTCGCGTCGCTCCTCATCACCAAGCCGAGCTTCCCCTGGCCGCCGCTCGAGGAGCTCGTCGACGCGACGATCTGCATGGCGGGCACGGGACTGGCCGCCGCCTCGCGGCTCCCCGAGGACCTGCCTCCCGACGAGCTCGTCCGCCGCCTCGACACCTTGCGCTGAGCACGGCTAACAGCGGCTAACAGCCCGTCGCGCCCGACTCCCGCGCGATCTTCCCCTCGTTGTCGCCGACACGCACGGCTGCGCAGCAACAACAGGTAGATCATCGCGACCCTCCGGCGTGGACCGGGCGAAGGAGACGCAAGGTGACGCACAGCCGCACACACCCTGCGCTGAGCTGACCTGCAGGAGGCGCGGGCTCAGCCGAAGTGAGGGAGAGCCTTGCCCGCCTGGCTCGCCTTGTGGGTGGCCTGTGCGGCCTTCTTCGCGGCGCGGTGGGAGATCCGGCCGGCCGCGTGCGGGAACGACTCGCGGCCACCGGTGTCGGCCACCGCAAGCAGCAGTCCACCGAGCAGCCCGAGGTTTTTGAAGAAGTGCACCTGTTGCTGCTTGCGTTCCACCTTGTCCCGCTCGGACCAGAAGGGGTGGGCGACGTAGGTGGTCGGTACCAACGACCCCGCGAGGACCAGCGCCGACAGCCGCGGCAGCCGGTTGGTGGCCAGCATCAGGCCACCGACGAGCTGGGACGCGGCGTTGACGCGCACCAACTGCTCCGGGGACGAGAGCCCTGCGTTGCGGGCAGCCTCGACGCGGGGGCCAGGTTCGCGCAGAGCCTCTACACCCCCACCGAGGAACACGCTGGCCAACAATGGGCGGGCGAGGCGACGGGTCGGGCTCACGGTGTCCTCCAAGGTCTGATAGCGAACTGCTACCCGGCAACCGGGCCGTTCACGCGTCCGGGCCGTTCACGCGTCCGGGCCGTTCACGCGTCCGGGCCGTTCACACGTCCGGGTCGTTCACACGTCCGGGTCGAGAGCCGCGGGGGTGGCCGGGGCCGGTTGCGGTTGGAGCGGGGTGCTCGCCGAAACGTACAGTCCGGTCTCCAGCTGGCGAATGGCCTGAGGGGCACCCTTGCGTTGATAGCGCTGGACCGCTTCCCGCAACAGCGACTGCCCGGCGCCTGTCCCACCGACGAGCTCGTGCACCTCAGCGGCATCGGCCAAGACGTCGCCCTGGGAAATCAGCTCGTCGGTCGTCGCCACCAGCCGTACCGCTTCAGCGGACA
>JANOTZ010000350.1:0-5409 GCA_031416735.1 Frankiales bacterium | reverse complement strand
CGCCCCGCTCGAGCCGGTGCCCGAGCAGCTCGACAAGCTCGTCGTCTTCGTCCCCGTCGCGGACGCCGACCGGGTCCGTTTGGCGGTGACCGCGGCCGGGGCCGGGGAGATCGGCTCCTACGACTCGTGCACCTGGTCGGTGGCGGGCACCGGCACCTTCCGGCCGCTGGAGGGCGCTCGCCCGGCCATCGGTCGGATCGGGACCTTCGAGGAGGTGCCCGAGGTCCGCCTGGAGACCGTCGTGGCGCGGCGGCTCCGCCGTACCGTCGTGTCTGCGTTGCTCGCGGCGCACCCCTATGAGACGCCGGCCTATGACGTGATCCCGTTGGCGGACCTGCCGTCCGGCGTCGGGCTCGGGCGGGTGGGGGAGCTGCCGGAGCCGCTCACGCTGTCCGCCCTGGTCGCGCGGGTCGCTGCTGTGCTGCCCGCGACGGCCTGGGGTGTCCGAGCCTCTGGTGACCCTTCCCTTCTTGTACGACGCCTCGCCGTCTGTGGCGGCTCCGGGGACTCGGCGTTGCGGTCGGCCGCCGCCTCGGGCGCCCAGGCCTTCCTCACCGCCGACCTGCGGCACCACCCGGTCTCGGAGGCGCCCGAGGGGCTGGCGCTCATCGACGCCGCTCACTGGGCGACGGAGTGGCCGTGGCTTGGCATGGCCGCGGACGCGCTGGCTAGGGTCGTAGGTGTCGAGACCGTCGTCTCGGCACTCTGCACCGACCCGTGGACCACTGCCTCGAGGAGCCCCACCGAGTGAAGGCCGACCCGTTCGTCCAGCTGCGACTGCTTGATCTGCAGGCGCTCGACACGGCGCTGGATCAGTTGGCGCACAAGCGAAAGACGCTTCCGGAGCTCACCGAGATCTCCCGCCGCGACGACCTCGTTGCCACCCGGCGCGACGACGTGATCCTCGCCGAGACGGTCGTGAGCGACCTGCAGCGCGAGCTCGACAAGGCCGAGGCCGACATCGAGCAGGTGCGGGTCCGCAAGGCCCGCGACGAGAGCCGGCTCGCGTCGGGGGCGATCACCGTGACCAAGCAGCTCGAGGAGCTGCAGCACGAGGTCGCGACGTTGACCAGGCGGCAGTCCGACCTCGAGGACGCCGAGCTCGAGGTGATGGAGCGGATGGAGGAGGCGCAGAAGACCCTCGACGCGCTGCACGCCGAGCGCAGCGGGCACGTCGCCGCGCGGGAGGCCGCCGTCGAGGCCCGCGACGCCGCCTGGGTCGGCATCGACGCGGAGCTCGCTCGCCTTGCTGCGGAGCGGTCCGTGGTTGCGGCCGAGCTCCCGGCCGACCTGTTGGCGCTCTACGAGAAGATCCGGGCCGCCGAGGGCGGGGTCGGTGCCGGCGAGATCTCCCGTGGCCGCTGCGGCGCCTGCCACCTGGACCTGATGCAGAACGAGAAGGCGGAGTACCGCGCGGCCGCGGTCGATGAGGTGCTGCGGCACGAGTGCCGGCGGATCCTGGTGCGCACGGCCGAGTCCGGGCTGTGACCCGCGTCCTCGTCGAGGCCGACGGGGGATCGCGCGGCAACCCCGGTCCGGCCGGCTATGGCGCCGTCGTCTTCGACGCCGTGACCGGTGAGGTGCTCGCCGAACGGGCCGCCGGGATCGGCCGGGCGACCAACAACGTCGCGGAGTACAAGGGACTGATCGCCGGCCTGGCCGCTGCGTTGGAGGTCGGGGCGTCCGAGGTCGAGGTACGGATGGACTCCAAGCTCGTCGTCGAGCAGATGTCGGGGCGCTGGCAGGTCAAGCACCCCGACATGAAGCCGCTCGCCAAGGAGGCCTCCGTTCTGGTGGCGCGGCTGCCGCGGGTGCGGTTCTCCTGGATCCCGCGCGAGCAGAACAAGCACGCCGACCGGCTGGCCAACGAGGCGATGGACGCGGCCGGCCTCGGCCTGGTCTGGCGGGCAGGGGGCGACACCGGACCAGCTGATGCCGCCGACACCTGGCTCGCCTCGGCTCCCGCTGCCCCTGCCTCTGGTTCTGGCACTGGCACTGGCACTGCTCCTGGCACTGGCGCGGCGGCGGTCCCGCCGGGCTGGCAGGACGCGCCGTCGGCGCCCACCAGCACCTTGCTGCTCCGCCACGGCCAGACGGCGCTGTCGATCGAGAAGCGCTTTTCCGGGGTGGGGGACCCGTCGCTGACCGCCCTCGGCGCGGATCAGGCCGCCGCCGCAGCCGCCCGCCTCGCGTCGTCCGCTGCCCTCGCCGTCGTGAGCTCGCCGCTTGCCCGGGCCCGCCAGACCGCGGCCCCCGTCGCGGCCGCCCTCGGGCTCGAGGTGGAGGTCGAGGAAGGCTTCCGGGAGACCGACTTCGGCGACTGGGAGGGGCACACGTTCAGCGAGGTGCGTGCCAAGTGGCCGCGCGAGATGGACGCCTGGCTGGCGTCGACGGCGGTCGCTCCGCCGTACGGAGAAAGCTTTGACGCCACCACCACCCGGGTGCGGCAGGCCCGCGACCGGGTGCTGGCCAGGCACGGCGGCAAGACGGTCATCATCGTCAGCCACGTGTCGCCCATCAAGACGCTGCTGCGCATCGCGCTCGATGCCCCGCCGTCCGCGTTGTATCGGATGCACCTGGACCTGGCGTGCCTGTCCGAGGTGCAGTGGTTCGCCGATGGGCCGGCCGTCGTGCGGTCGATGAACGACACCCACCACCTCACGCCCGGGAGTTAGCGGCTACTGACCGAGATAGCTCGCGCGCACCACCTCGGGTTGCGCGGCCAGCTCGGCGGCTGTTCCTGACAGCACGACCCTGCCCCGCTCCAGGACATAGGCACGATCTGCGACCCCGAGGGCAAGTGGCACGTGCTGCTCCACCAGGAGCACTGCCGTTCCGTGTTGGTCCGCGGTCCGGCGCAGGGTCGCCAGGAGCTCTTCGACCACCTGTGGCGCGAGCCCCATCGACAGCTCGTCGACGAGCAGCAACCGGGGCTCGCACAGCAGGGCCCGGGCCAGTGCGAGCTGCTGCTGCTGGCCTCCCGACAGCCGTCCGGCCGGCTGGTCGAGCAGCGGGGGGAGCTCGGGGAAGTGCTCAAGGACTGCGTCGAGGGAACCGGAACCGCGGGCCAGTCGGAGGTTGTCGCGGGCGCTGAGCTGCAGGAACAGCCCGCGCCCCTGAGGCAGCAGGGTGAGTCCCCGCCGGGCCAGCCGCTCGGGCCGGTCCGGGCCGCGCCCGAGCACTGAGACGGTCCCTGCGGTCGGGCGCAACAGGCCCGCCAGAGCAGACAGCACGGTGGTCTTGCCCGCACCGTTCGCCCCGAGCAGGGCGACGATCTCACCGGCGTCGACGTGCAGCGACACGTCGCTGACGACGGGAACGCCGTCATAGCCGGCGGACAGCCGGTCCGCCATGAGCAACCGCTCCCGCTGGGGGCCGGCGGGACGTACGACCGGTGATGCGGTGGGTGCCGTACCGAGGTAGGCGGTCACGACCTGTGGGTCGGCGCGGACCTCGGCGGGCGTGCCGGTGGCCAGGACCGCGCCCCGCTGCAGGACGCAGACCTCGTCGCACACGTCGAGCACCAGCCCCATGTCGTGGTCGACGAGGACGACCGCCATCCCGTCGGCGGCGAGGGAAAGCAGGAGTCGGGCCAAGCCGGCCCGCTCGGTGGCGTCCAACCCGGCGGCCGGCTCGTCGAGGAGCAGCGCTCGCGGTGCCGTCACCACCGCCCGGCCGAGGGCGACGAGCTTGCGCTGGGCGTGCGACAGCATCGACGGGAGGCGACCGGCGACCTCCTCCAGCCCGAACCGGCTGAGGGTCGCCTCGACATCGCCGCCCCGGCCCGTCGTCTCCGCGGCGACGCGCAGGTTCTCGATGACCTCGAGATCCTCGAACAGCTCAAGGGACTGGAAGGTGCGGGCCAACCCGAGTCGGGCGCGCGCGTGCGCCGCCTGCCCGTCCAAGGACCTGCCGAGCAGGGCGACCGATCCGGTGCCGGGGACAAAGCCGGTGAGCGCGTCGAGCAGCGTGGTCTTCCCCGCGCCGTTGGGTCCGATCAGCCCCAGGATCGTGCCGCCATCGACGGAGAGCGTGACGTCGCGCACGATCGCTGTCGCGCCGACGGTGACACACAGGTCGGCGACCTCAAGGACCGCGGTCACCGCGGCGCAGCCCGTCGTACCAGCCGGGTGGCGAGCCCGGTAAGGCCCTCCGGAGCGAGCACCGCGACCAGGAGCAGGGCGAGCCCCGTCAGCAGGAGGGACTCGTCCTCGAGCCCCGCGACGCGGTCGAGTGCGGTGAACAGCAGCCCTCCGGGGATGAGGAGACCGCCGACGAGCGCACCCGAGATCCGCGCCACCCCGCCCAGGTAGGCCGCGGTGAGGAACGACAGGGAGGCGAAGACGCCGAACGACGCGAACGACAGTTGCCCTTGTGCGTAACCGATCAGGGCCCCGGCGAAGCCGGCGAGGAAGGACGCCAGGACAAACGCCAGCAGCTTGGTCCTGGCCACGTCGACGCCCGCTGCCTCGGCCGCTCTCTCGTTGACGCGGACCGCGAGCATCCGCCGTCCGAGTCGGCTGCGGCGCAGGGCCGCGACGCCGAGCGCCGCCGCTGTGAGGATGGTCAGGACGAGCAGCCCGAAGCCCAGGCGGGGGTAGGTGGCGCCGTGGCCACTGATCCCGAGGTCGAGGCCGAAGGCCTGGGGCGGGGGCACCCGACTGCCACCCAGACCGCCGGACACGGCACGGTTCTTGAACAACAGCTCCTCGACCGCGACGCCGGCGGCCAGCGTCACCACGGCCAGGTCCATGCCGCGGACCCGACGGGAGGCCAGCCCAACCAGCAGACCCACCACGGCAGCACAGCAGGCCGCCAGCAGGGGCGCGAGGGGGAACGGAATGTGCAGCGTCTCCTGGAGTCGGCTCAGCGAGAACCCGGCAACCCCGGCCAACGCCATCTGCGCGAGCGACAACTGACCGACGTAGCCGGTCAGGACGACCACCGAGAGGCAGACCACGGCGGCGATGAGGCTGTTGATCAGACCCAGCCGCCAGGCTCCGGACAGGGTCGCCAGTGCGATCCCGACGGGGACCACGGCGATCGCTGCGGCCACCCCCGGCCGGGTCGGGCGGCCCGCGGTCGGCAGCCGCGGCGCGACGAGCATCGTCCGGTTCGGGACGAGCGCCCCCCTGGACACCATGACGACGACGATGACCACGAAGGGCAGCCCCTCGCGCAGGTTGAGCTGACGGAGCCAGTCCCAGTCCGACTGCAGCTTGACGAGCTCGGACTGCGCCATGCCGAGCCCCAGTGCGGCCGCCGTGGTCACCCCGAACGACGACAGCCGTCCGACGACGGCTGCGGCGAGGGCTGGTACGACGAACAGCGTGTAGGTCAGCGGGTTGAGGGCCGTGATGGGCGCGACCAGGATCCCGCCGAGGCCGGCCAGGACGCTGGCCGCGACCC
>JANOTZ010000349.1:0-1505 GCA_031416735.1 Frankiales bacterium | reverse complement strand
GGCTTCTGGGTGAGGGCGGAGACGTACTCGGTGAACACGAGGTGGATCTCGTCGACCCCGCCCTCCTCCGTCGGCTTGACGAAGGCGTCGATGACGGTGTCCGCGACCAACTTGGCGTCGGCGTAGGTCGGCTTCTCGGAGAAGCCGGTCCAGCTGTCCTCGATCGGACGGCCACGGAAGCGGTAGAACGCCACCGCCTTGCGGCCGATGAGATAGCTGACCGGCTCCTTGCCCTCGCTGCGCAGCAGGTTGGACAACGCCTCCGCCTGCTTGATGGCGTTGGAGCTGTAGCCGCCGGCCAGACCACGGTCACTGGCGATGACGACCACGGCCGCCCTCGTGGGGTTGGGCTTCTCGTTGACGAGCGGGTGGTCGATGGTCGACTGCGACGCCAGGGCCGAGAGCACCCGGGTGATCTCGCGCTCGTAGGGACGGGCAGCCTTGACGTCCGCCTGTGCCTTCGCGATGCGCGAGGCGGCGATGAGCTCCATCGCCTTGGTGATCTTCTTGGTCGACTGCATCGCCTTGATGCGGCGGCGGTAGACGCTGAGTTGGGCACCCATGGGCTAGCGGGCTGCCGGTGCGGGCTTGTAGGCCGTGATCTTGGTCTGGCCCTCAGCGCCTTTGTCCATCGCGTCGATCGGCATGTCCCTGATCAGCAGCTGGCCGTCGCTGGTCTGGAACTGCTTGGCGAACTCCTCGACGGCCTTCTCGAGCTGTGTGACGGTGTCACCGTCGAGCTTGCCGGTCTGCAGGATCGCGTCGTAGACACCCTGGTGCGAGCGGCCGATGAAGTCGAGCAGCTCGGTCTCGAAGCGACGCACATCCTTGACCGGGACGATGTCGACCTTGCCGTTGGTGCCGGCCCAGACCGAGACGACCTGACGCTCCACGGCGTACGGCGCGAACTGACCCTGCTTGAGCAGCTCGACGAGGCGCTGGCCGCGCTCGAGCTGCGCCTTGGAGGCCTTGTCGAGGTCAGAAGCGAAGGCCGAGAAGGCCTCCAGCTCGCGGTACTGCGCCAGGTCGAGGCGAAGCCGGCCGGAGACCGCCTTCATCGCCTTGATCTGCGCGTTGCCGCCGACGCGGGACACCGAGATGCCGACGTTGATGGCCGGGCGCACCCCGGAGTTGAACAGGTCGGACTGCAGGAAGATCTGCCCGTCGGTGATCGAGATGACGTTGGTCGGGATGAACGCCGAGACGTCGTTGCCCTTGGTCTCGACGATCGGCAGGCCGGTCATCGAGCCGCCGCCGAGCTCGTCGCTCAGCTTCGCGCAACGCTCCAGCAGGCGGGAGTGCAGGTAGAAGACGTCACCCGGGTAGGCCTCGCGGCCCGGCGGGCGGCGCAGCAGCAGCGAGATGGCGCGGTAGGCGTCGGCCTGCTTGGACAGGTCGTCGAAGACGATGAGGACGTGCTGGCCCTGGTACATCCAGTGCTGGCCGATGGCCGAGCCGGTGTAGGGCGCGAGGTACTTCAGGCCGGCCGGCTGCGACGCGGGGGC
>JANOTZ010000348.1:0-15811 GCA_031416735.1 Frankiales bacterium | reverse complement strand
CGCCCGCGACGCTGCCGCGGCCGCGGCCACCGAGGCCGAGCGCAAGGCGAAGGCCCGGCGCGAGCAGACCGCCACGGCACGACGTGAGCTGACCCGGCTGACGGTCGAGGCCGGCCTGCCCGACGACCGACCCGGACTCACCTCCCGGGTCGAGCGGCTGCGCGAGCTCGCGACCGCCGTGCGCACTGCCCTGTCGATGCTCGTCGAGCTCGAGGCGGCCCAGGCCCGGAGGCGCAGCCAGCACGAGGAGGCCGCCCGACTGGGCGAGGCCACCGACCAGGCAGTGTCGGCGGCACGCGACGCAGCGGGTGCGGCTGAGCGTTCCGCGGCGGCCTACGACGCCCGGCGCGAGGCGCTGTCAGCGACGCAGCAGGAGCTCGCCCGTGCTCTCGCCGAAGCAGCCGACGAGCAGCGGGACGCCAGGATCGCCAGTGGTGCCGCGATCGAGTCGAGGGTCGAGGCCGGGAAGGCGCTGGCGCACGCCGAGGATGCCCTGGGTCGCGCCGAGCACGCCCAGGCGGACGCCGACCACCGCCGTCGTGGCGCCCAGGAGTCCGGGGCGTCGCTGCACCGCGCGCCTGGGCTGCTCGCTGCTGCCCTCGCCGGGCAGGACGTCGATCCTGAGGACTGGCAGGCGCTGCGCGCCGCGGTCGCCGGCGTCGTGGTCACCGACGGCAATGCCTTGCTGGCCGCGCACCGCGACCTGTCGAGCGGACCCGCGGCCCACCTGCAGGTCCGTCTGGAGACCACTGCTGACGGGCTGTACGTCGTCACGGGCCGCGACGACGAGGGGCAGGCTCCGCTGGCGGCCCTGGCCGGTCGGATCACGGCCCGGGTCGAGCACGACCGGACGCTGCTCACGGCGCAGCAGCGGGAGGTCTGCGAGAAGCACCTGCTCGGCGAGCTGGGGGAGGTGCTGCGCAAGCGGCGGCTCGAGGCCGGGCTGCTGGTCGCCCACATGAACGCCCTGCTCGACGGGGTGCGCACCTCCCAGGGCATCAGGGCCCGGCTGGACTGGAAGCTCCGCGAGGATGCTGCCGAGGAGGTCCGTGGCACTGTCGGGCTGCTCGAAAGGCCACTGGGTTCGCTGCTGCCCGTCCAGCGCGAGCAGCTGCTGGAGCTGCTGTCCTCGCTCATCGAGTCCGCCCGGCGCGAGGACCCGGACGCCGGCTACTCCGAGCACCTGCGCACCGCGCTGGACTACCGCACCTGGAACGCCTTCTCGGTCCTCATCCGGCGGCCGGGGGCGGACAACGAGGAACGGCTCTCCCGCCGTACCGCGTTGTCGCAGGGCGAGCAGAAAGTGGTCTGCTACCTGCCGCTGTTCGCGGCAGCGGCGGCGCACTTCACCTCCTTGGCTGTCGCTGCTCCGTTGGCCCCGAGGTTCGTGCTGCTGGACGACGCGTTCCCGAAGATCGACGTGCGGACCCATCCGGTGCTGTTCGGGCTGCTGGTCGACCTGGAGCTGGACTGGGTGGTGACGAGCGAGCGGCTCTGGGGGGACTACCCGACGGTGCCGGCCGTCGCGGTCTACGAGGTGCTGCGTTCCTCGCAGGAGCGCGGAGTGCTGCCCTACAAGCACCTGTGGGACGGGCGGGCGCTGCGCGCCGTCGGCGCGTGAGCCTGCCCGGCTGGCTCGCCGACCCGGCGCTGTCTGTGCTGTGGGAGGTGCTGCACGCCCGGCTCGAGCGGCACGGTCCGGCCTGGCGCGGCCGGGTCACGGTCACGGGGCTGGACGCCGCGGGGCAACGGGCGGTGTCGACCCTGCTGGGCAGGACCGTGCTGCGGCCCTCGGTGACCCTCGACCTGGCCGACCTCGAGATCCGGTTCGCCGTGGCGGGCGGTGTGCGGGCCGTGGTCGAGGCGGCCACGGGTCGGTCGGTCGTCGACCGGCGTTCGGAGCGCGAGCGTGACGCTGCCCGTCGGGAGGAGCCCGTCGCGGCCGCCCAGCAGCTCCTGCCGGAGGCGCCCTGGGTGCCGGAGTGGCTGGCGCAGCTGCGCCGGCTCACCCCGTCCGTGGAGGTGGCTCGGCAGGCCGCCTCGGTGCTGGTCGCGCTCGCTGCCGACCGCGTGGTGTCCCGGGTCGACCTGGCGGCGGAGGAACTCGGGGACGCGCACGCCCTGGACGAGGACGGTCCGGTGGCGGGCCTGGTGCTGAGGGGCTTGGCGCTGCGGTTCGAGGTCGACCTTCCGTTGGCGGCCGAGGGTCGGCGGGAGCTGTGGCGACGGGCGGGGGTCAGCGGGGACGAGGTCTCCTCGACCTGCCTGGTCCTGCGGCTGCCCTTGCTGTCGGGGGTCCTAGCGGACCGGGTCGCAGGTGGCGATCCCGTGCACGTCACCCGTCGGGACCTGCGTCGCCATCCGGTCGCGGTGCCGTCGGGTTCGCGGGTGCTGGTGTGTGAGAACCCGCGGGTGCTCGAGGCGGTGGCCGACGCCGAGCTCGACGTGGCGGTGGTCTGCGGCAACGGCAACCCGAACCTGGTCACCGTCGACCTGCTCAGGACCCTGGCGGCCTGCGGGGCGGTGCTCGACTACCACGGCGACTTCGACTGGGCGGGCCTTGCTATTGCGGGCCGCCTCGTCGCGGGGGTCGGGGTGACGCCCTGGGCGATGACGGCAGCTGACTACCGCAAGGCCCCGGACGGGCTTCCCCTGCGGGGCGCAGCGGTCGAGGCGAGCTGGGACGCGGAGCTGACGGCTGCCATGGTCGAGCGGGGGCTGGCGGTCCACGAGGAGAGCGTCCTGCCGGACCTGCTCGCGCGACTGGCCGGTCGGTGACCCTGGCGCGGTAGGTTCGCCTCGTTCAGCACTGCGGCCCGACGAGCGAGTCAGCACCACCCGACGAGCCCCCACCGCTCCTGGGAGCGGAGCCTGCACGTCCTGTCCGCCGACTTGATCCAGGCGGGACTGGACCAGGTCGAGGTGCTGCTCGAGTACCGCCTGCCCCTGACCAGCAAGCGCGCCGATGTCGTCCTGTGTGGCGTCCATCCGAAGACCGGCGAGCCGTCGTACGTGGTCGTAGAACTCAAGCAATGGAGCGAGGCCAGCCTGCTCGAGGACGCCGACGAGCTCTGCGTCGTACCCGCTTCAGGTGGCACCCGGCTGCGGCTTCCCCAACGACGCGGACCTCTACCTGGAGGAAGGTTGGGAGATCGACGCCGTGACAGGCGACCTGGGCGAGTCCGGCACAGGGTTCCCGATCTACATCCCGGCATCTACCATCAAGTGGATCGAGGTGATCCCCGTGGCGGGACCTGAGGAGGACGGCGATGGCTGACGCGAGCCGTGTGGTGAGCCCGAACGGCCTGAGCAAGCGCGGGGGCTACAGCGGCGGGAAGCCGGCCAGCGAGATGGGTCCGCCCGCCAAGCTCCCCGCCTCGGCGGCAGGTCGACCGGCTCCGAAGAACTCCAGCAAGAAGGCCTGACAGGGGTTTCAGGTGAGGAGCTGAACCTCGCAGTGGCGGCTGGCCGCCTTCGCGAGACCGCGACCCGCGGTGACGAGGGGCACCTGCAGCGCGCGGGCAAGACTCACGTACAGCCCGTCGTAGAAGGACACCTCGTGCCGGTGCCTCCAGGTCTCCGCGAGCAGCGCCGGGAGTGGAGCTCGCACGAGCGGCAGGGTCGCAAGGTTCCCGAGGGCGGTGCGGGCGCGGGGTGCGGACAGGGCGCCGTCCAGGACGAGCCGGCGCAGAGCTGAGCCGACCTCGCCATCCAGATGGGCGGGCGCACCCGCTCCATGCAACAGAGCCATGCCAAGTGGAGGCACGAGTGGCGGGTGCACAACGGGTGCCCAATATCCACGGCCGGGCGGTGCCTTGGCGAGGTGGAGCGTCGGCGTCTCTCCGGCGCGGAGGCGTACCTGGGCGGAGCATCACGCCGTACAAGCCGCGGCGTCGGATGTCACCGGTGGCCGTCGCTCTTGTGTGCCTCGCCGTGGGGGGTATTGGCGGCGCGTTCGCCGTACAGGCTTGGCCTTCGGTGGCTGCTGGCACGCGCACGATCCCGGCCGGCGTCGTGCCGGAGGCAGACGGGTTCGTGCAGGTGATCTGCCGGACGGAGGGCGCAGGCGGCTACGCCCTGCGCGCACGGCCCGGGCAAGAGGTGACCTGCGCGAACGGGGCGACGCCGTCGTGGGGGAGCCGGACGGTGCCGTAGCTGGCATGCAGGGCACCGCTGAGGATGGGGTAAGGCAAGACGTGGGCCCGACACCCGCGCCCAGGTGGCGCCGCCGTGTCGCCTGAACCGTTACTGACAGATCTCCCACATCGGCAGGAAACGCACGTCTGGCGTCGTATAACGCGCTAAGTCCCCCGACGAAGGAGCCCAGCGTGCGGCGTACTCGGAGTTTGTCCCTGGTCGGAGCCCTGTCGTGCGTGGTGCTGCTCGGGAGCACCCCGGCGCTGGCTGACCACTCCGACCCGACCAGGACGCTCAGCCCGGTCATCCCCCAAGGGGCGGCAGGCGCGCTGATCGAGGGGGAGGGGACCTGGGACTTCATCGGCAACGTCGGGCCGATGCAGGGCACTGATGTCGAACCGTTCACGAAGAAGGGCATCACCTACGTCGCGGGTGGCTCCCTCGGGCAGGGTCCCGCGCCTGCGCCGATCATCGGGCAGCGCATCGTCCAGCTCACGGAGGCCGACGGAACGGTGATCCCGCCGAAGGTCGTGGCCGATCACGGCTCCGCCCAGTGCGCTGCCCCGGCGTCTGGCGTCACGGCGCTGCAACACGACGTGCAGGCGATCCCCCAGGTCGAGACCGAGCTGCTCATCGACACCACCGACGCCGTCGGGCGCTGTCACGACACGCCTGGCGGCGGCCTGGAGATCCTCGATGTCACAGGGCTCGGCGAGCCCGGGTTCGAGGTCCGTGAGATCGCGCTGATGCGCTTCAACGGCACGTCCCACACGGTGACGCAGGACGCCACCAGGCCGGGGATCATCTACAACAACGGAGCCGACTTCGGCACCGGCACAGGCGATACCGCCGTCGCCATGACGTGGACCGACGTCATCGACGTCCGCAGCTGCCTTGGTCTTGCCGGGAAGACGCTGGCCGAGAAGCGCGCAGCGTGCAAGCCGATCGCGTACCGCATCGTGTACAAGCCGGAGTGGACCTCCAAGCGGCTCGCCGACAACACGCTCACCGAGCCGGCCAACTGCCACGACATCACCGCCGCCCCTGGCCGGCTCTACTGCGCAGCCCTCAACGCCACGCTGATCATGGACGTCGGCGGGCTGCTGGACGCCACCGGCAAGATCAAGGGCACGCCGCTCCCGTGCACGCTGGTCGCCGGGACGTCGACGGGGGCCAAGGTCACCGACTGCGCCCTCAAGCCGACCGGTTCGACGTCAGCTGCGCCGACGGCCGCCGAGTCGATCTTGGCCTTCCAGCAGATCGGGAAACCCTCGGCCACCGGCGCGAAGTTCCTCGGCACGTTCAACCACCCGGGTCGTGAGTGCGCGGGCGGCCTCACGAACTGCAACACCAACGTCCGAGTGCTCTCCAACGACGGTGTCGCGGTGGCCCACGAGGCCGACCCTGCGCTCGACGGCGACTTCATGTTCGTGACCGACGAGCGCGGCGGCGGCATCCTGCCTCCCGGAGCGACCTGCGCGCCGGGCATCGACAACCCGATCGGCAACGGCGGGCTGCACGTCTTCGACATCCGCGACCCGGCCAAGCCCGTCTACGCGCTGAAGGCCGACGGCTCGAAGGCCGTCTTCATTGGTACGTCGCCCACGCCGTCGCCGTCGTTCTGCACGATCCACGTCATCGAGCAGGTGGCCGGCGAGGCGCGCATCATGGCCGGCTACTACGACGGTGGTACCAAGATCATCGACTACACGGTCGACGCCGACGGCAAATGGGCGTTCAAGGAAGTCGCTGCCTACCGACTCCCTGGCGCCAACACGTGGGCGAGCGTGGTCTTCAAGACCGTCGACAACCCCGACGGCACCCGGACCTACTTCTTCGCCAGCAACAGCCTGAGCCTCGGGCAGGGCACTGCCCGAGGACTCGACATCTTCTCGTGGACCGGGCCGACCAACCCGCTGTCGTCGGCGATCGCGGCCCCGGGCAGCGCACCGGTCGCAGGTCCTGGGACCGGACCGCCGCCCGGCCAGGCGCCACCGGTGACCCAGCCGGGTGGTGGGTTGGCCGCCACCGGTGGCAACGTCGCGTTGGCACTCACGGCGCTGGCGCTGCTGCCTGTGGCCCTCGTGCTTCGTCGTCGGCTCGCGATGCGCGGCTGACGCACCCCGTCGGCTGGCCGGGCACCCCGGCGACCGCGGAGCTGGCCCGCGACACCGACGCGCTGAAGCGGCGGTGCGCCGAGCACGACCTGCCGGCGGACCTGCGGCACGCCGCTGATCGTGTCGTCAGGGCGAGCAGCGGCGACGCCACGGCAAGGCTGTCCGGGCCTTGCCTCAGGTAGAGCCGTCAGCCGGCCAGAGATGCCCAGGCGACGGCGAGACCGCCGAGCAGCGGGGTGAGCGCCGACCCCAGCAGCCAGGCATGGGCGATGAGGCGCCAACGCGGCCGTCTTCTGGCGGCGAAGCCAGCGGCGATGGCCGCCGCTGTGTAAGCGCCCCAGACCAGGAGAGAGCCGGAGTACTCCAACGCGCTCGACGAGCCGACGACGGCAAGGCAGGCAACGACGAGACAGCCGACGGCCGTCATCACGAGCTCCTGCATCGATCTGGGCAAGGGGTTGCGCACCTGCTCGAGCGCGTCTCGTCCTATCAGCTGCTTCTGCATCTCGTTCCATACGCTGCTGACCTGGTCGGGGGTCATCTTTTCTCGACCTTGCCTCATGGCCCAAGCCTTGACGCCGCCGCCAGGGATCACCACCGTGCCGTCGGGGTCCTTGCGGCCGCTGGCCGGCAGCGCCGACTCGTTCTCGTGGCTTCCCCACAGGACGACCACGGTGCGGACCTCGGTCACGCCGTGCTTCTTCAGGCCCTCCCAGAGCCGCAGGCTGCGGGCGCCATCCTGAACCTGTCGAATCGCGGCACGCACTCGCGGGTCCTGGTCGACGGCCTTCCACTCGTGTCCGTTCCACTTCGTCTCGAACAGGATCACGCCGCCTGGACCGACGAGGACGTGGTCGTTGTCGCCGTACCCGAGTCCGAAGTGGTTGACCAGCTTCCATCCGTGATCAGTCAGCGGCCGAAGCTCTTGGGCCGTCCACTGCTCCGCGAGGTCGCCCATGACGGTCGAGCCGGTGCCGCTCAAGAGCAGCACGGAGGCGTGCAGGAGGGCGATGGTGCTGGCCACCCCGATCCCCGCCAGGAACCCTCTCTGGAATCCCTGAGGTACCAGCAAGCTGAGGGAGCCGAAGGTCCCGAGCAGCACGGCCGAGATGGTGGCCAACTGCTTTGCGTGTCGGCGGACGAACGATCGTTGACGGTTTCGGGCGGTGGCTCGGGCCCACGTGCCGGCGCGTTGATCGCTCGCCAGGTCCTGTTCGCGCTTCGTCGCTGCATTCGGCATGGGCCGGATCCTGGCCCACAGGGACAGAGAAGTCCGGGATCGCCACGATCCTCGGTGAAGCCGGCTGCTTCCGTGGCGGTGGCTTGTGGATGAGCGATCGGCTTTGTCGGTGCGGGGTTTCAAGGTTGTGCACAAGGGGTTGACGCGGCCTCGGAGGTGAGTAGAGTTAGGGAATACACATTCACGTCAGGGAGGTGCATCATGTGGAATTCCGAGACCACGATGCTCCCTGATGAAGATGATGTGTGGCGGATGCCGGATGTTGTCCCGGACTGGGTGCTGCTCGCCGAGCAGCCGCTGCAGGACCTGCCCTCGGGTGACTGCGGGTGCGGGCTGCCGGATGAGGAGCCGGCCGGCCCGGAGGTGGGCTGGTCGATCCCGGGGGTGACCGGGCTCGCGATGTCCCCGGAGCTGCCTGCGGTGAGCCCGGCGGTCGGTGCGTTGCAGCGGGCGGTGGCTCGGGTGTGCGCGGCCGACCCTGCCGGGTTGCCGGCGGCGCAGGCCTTGGTGGACAGCGAGGCGTTGCTCGCGGTGGAACAGCAGCTCCGAGTGCATGGGGTACGGCGGATCGCTGACGTGGGAGCGCGGGGCCTGCACGAGCTGGTGGGTTTCCGGTCGGCCCGGACCTGGCTGCGGGCCCGCCGACCCGATGGGGACACCGGCGATGCCCCGTTGGGGTTGGCGTTACGGGAGTTCCCGGTCTTGCAGGCCGCGGTCGAGTCGGGAGAGTGCGCGTTGGGCGCGGCCCGCAAGACGGTGCACGCGTTGCGTCGCTGCGCCCGGCATGTCGATCGGCCCGATGGGCTGATCGACGGCCAGCCCGCCGAGCAGGTCATCCCGGCGGTGGTGCGGAACGTGGTGACCCTGGCCGCGCGCTATCTGCTCGGGTTCGGTGACGACGACCCGCGGCTGGTGTCGTTGACGGCCCAGTCCGAGCAGGTCCTCGCGGCTGGTGGCACGGAGCTGCAGCAGTTGGAGGGTGCGTTCACGATGCTGGCCCGGGAAGTCCCGGTCCGGGCATTGACCGCGCACCTGGAAGAGCTGGTGCTCGCGGTCCTGCCCAGTGAGCTCGAAGACCGGGCCGACCGCGGCCATGACCAGCGCGGCGTGAGCTTGACGCGTAAGGACGACGGGTCGGGGTGGTGTGTCGTCGGCGATCTGGACCTGGAGTGCGGGGAGCGGTTGTTCACCGCCCTGACGGCCGAAGCCAGCCGGGACCCGCGCAACCCCGCCGATACCCAAGGCTGGGCCGACGCCCGCGGGCAGCAGGGCGCTGGCGGCGGGGAGCAGAGCGGCGGCGGGCCGCTGGGCGCCGGGCCTGGGCTGTTGGGTGAGGATCTGTGGGGGCTCGGCGCGGACCTGTTCGCGGGGCTGGACCCGACCGAACGGCCGCGCAGCAAGCGCCGGCGGATGCACGACGCCCTCAACCGGCTGCTCGAAAGATATTTGGAGCACGGCCTGGGTGGGGTGGCGGGCAAGGTGCCGGTCCAGGTCAACGTGACCCTCCCCGCCGCTGCGGTCACCGGCGATCCCGGGGCCGCACCGGCCCGGGGAGACAGCGGTGCGCTGCTCCCACGCTCTTTGGTCCGACGGTGGTGGTGTGACAGCAACGTCACCGCGTTCGTCCTGAGCCTCGGCGGGAAGGCCCTGCGGGCGGTGCACGCCCAACGCACCCTGACCGGCCTGGAACGAAGAGCCCTCGCCATCGAGAGCGGCGGGACCTGCGCCGGGATGGGCTGTTGTCGCGGCGCACCTGATCCGCTGGTCGTGATCCGACCACATCACGCCAGACGCTTCGCCGACGACGGCGTCACCACCATCGAGGAGACCGTCCCGGTCTGCGACGTGCTCCACCACGACCTGCACGAAGGCCAACGCACCGTGCTGCTCCGCGACGGCCGCTACCTGTCCGAACACGGCTTCGTCGATCGACCCACCCTGTTCGACCCACCCCCGTTCTGAAGCTCCCGAGAGCGTCAGGTGCCGGAGGAACCCCGGGCCGCTTGCACCGCGTCGGCCATCCGGTGGTCGCCGGCGGCTCGGGCGTCGCGGACGACTCCGTCGATGTCGGCAGGGGAGCGGTTCTGGCTGAGCTTGGCCTTCGGCTCGATGCGGGTGATGCGCACCTCGACGCCGACGATCGCCTTGAGCTGGCCGGCAACATACGGCGCCGGCGCGTCGCTGACCTGCCAGGGCTCCGGGCGGTGGTCCTCGTGGTGATGGGTGAGGCGCTCGACGAGGTCGCGCGTCCACTGCGGGTCGTCGCGCACGACGAGATCGCCGTACACGTGGGCGGTCACGTAGTTCCAGGTCGGTACGACGCGGCCGTGCTCAGCCTTGGACGCATAGGACCGCGGGCTGACATAGGCGTCCGGCCCGCGCAGGAGGACCAGCGCTTCGCCCTGGACAGGCAGCTGCCACTGGTCGTTGTTACGGGCCAGGTGGCCGATCAGCGCCCCGTGCGGTCCGGCCGCCGGGTCGTACAGGAACGGCAGGAGGGTGGCGACCAGCCCGCGCGGCGTGGAGGTGATGAGCTCGCCCGCGCCGTGCCCGGACAGCAACGCGAGCAGGGCTGCCGGGTCCATCCGGAAGTGGTCCGGGGTGTACATCGCTGGCTGCCTCGCTCAGAGCTTCGGGATGAGAGTGGTGATGCAGAAGGGGTGACCGGCAGGGTCGAGCAGCACCCGCCACTTGTCCGCCGCCGGCTGGCTCGAGGCCTTGGTCGCGCCCAGGGCCAGGGCGCCCTGCTCGGCCGCGTCGAGGTCGTCGACGGACAGCTCCAGGTGCACCTGCTTGGGAGCCGGACCCTCGGGCCAGTCCGGGGGGCGGTGCTCCGCCACCCGCTGGAACGTCAGCAGGACAGCGGCGCCCTTGAGCGCGACGAAGTCTTCGGACTCGAAGAAGACCTCGAGGTCCAGCAGGCGCCGGTAGAACTCCGACACCGGCTTGGGGTCGGCGGTGTCCAGTGAGACGGCGGCTAGACGGGCGACGGCAGTCATCGGGCTCCTTCGGCGTGGGGGGTGTACCGCACCCTTCCACTCATCGGGCCCGAGGGTGACCGGCTATCTCGGCGCCGTGCGGTTCTTCAGCGGCACGTAGGTGCGGCACGGCTGGCTGCGCAGGACGCCACACGCCGGCTGGGCAGCCGCAGTCACCCCGGGTACGACGGGAAGCACCAGGCTTGAGGGCATGGTCGGCGACACCGCGATCGACACCGTCGAGGTGCCGGTGCGCGGAAGCGCCTCGTTGAACGACCACACCGGCTGGCTGCCGTTGGGGGCGGCGATGGTGACCCGGATCCGGGTGCCCGCGCGGTAGGTGTGGCCCTGGTAGTACAGCGGAATGACGACCTTGGTGAACGACGTGCTCGGCATCGGCTGCAGCTCGCGGCTGGCGAAGCTGGGCACCGGCTCGAGCTGCGTGCTCGGGTGGCCGAACATCGTCTTCGACCCCTTCGCAAGCGCCCGCTGGCTCCCGCGGATCCAGCCGTTCTGCACGAAGGTTTCCTTGCCCGCGGCCCCGTCCCCGCTGACCTCGCTGATCGTCGCCTGGAAGTCGACGTCGGGGGTGGAGGAGCGCGCCCATACCGAAACGGCCCCGGCGCCGACGACCGTGGTGTCCTTCGTCAGCGGTGCGCTGACGTAGGAGACCGCCGTACCCTCTGGGTTGGGCTTCCAGTTCCACGACCACTGGCTGGCGTTGCCCCACAGGGCGCCGCCGCCGGTGCCGCCGGTGAAGTTGGCCAGCGGCAGGGCGCGAGGGTTGGCGTTGTAGGTGGCGATCTCGCCGGCCTTCGGGGCGGCATCGGTCATCGCGCCGCCCGGGCCGAAGTGCCAGGTGCGCGCCGTCGTGCCGGGCACCGGGAAGGTCGCGAAGGACGCTTCGTACGACGCGTAGGGATCACCCGGACGGCCTGCGCGTGCCGGACCGGAGCCGGCGCCGTTGTTGAACAGCACTCGCACCTGCGGCAGCGCCTCGAACGCCTTGAGAGCCCCGTCGTACGTCGGCTGGGCCCAGATCGGGTCGGGCGGCATGACGATCGCGCTGTCCTCGATCCCCATCGCCTCCTTGTAGACCACGGGCGAGGCGGCGAAGGTGGCGGCGGCGAGCTGGCCCGGGGCGATGTTGGCGACGTAGAGCTGGAGGAAGTCATACCAGCGGGTATAGGTCGCCGGGTCGAGGGAGTCGACGTGCACGCCGTTGGTGAAGGTGAACCACTTCTTCTTCGTCCCGGTGAACTGACGGACCAGGTTGGGGCAGTGCCCACCGGTCTGCTCGTCCTGCCACTGGCACGCGAGGAAGGTCGGGACCTTGATCTTGTGGACGAAGGACACCGGGTTGAGCGAGTCGATGTAGGCGGTCTTGTCGTAGTGGCTGTTGTCCTTGATGGCCTGCTGCAGGTCCTGCGCCTTGCCGTGCAGCGCCTGGTTGGCCTTGCAGGTCGTGTCGCCCTTCTGGATGCGGTCCCAGGCCCAGGCGTGGCCCTTGCCGGGGCCGGAGACCTGCGCGCTCTTCTGGCGCTCCAAGGCCCACGGGACGGCGAATCCGGTGTTGAGGACGCCACCCGGATAGAGCGTCGACGGCGTGGTGTCGAGGACCGACAGCGGCGAGATCGCCGCGAGCGACGGCGGCTGGGTGGCCGCGGTGAACAGCTGGCTGATCCCGCCGTAGGAGATGCCCATCATGCCGACCTTGTGGCCCTTGACCCACGGCTGCGCGGCGATGGTCTCGACGATGTCGTAGCCGTCGAGCGACTGCAGGGTGTCGAAGAAGCTGAACGCACCGCCGGAGCAGGCGATGCCGCGCATGCTGATGTCCACGACCGCGAAGCCCATGGCGTTGGCCAGGACTGCGATGCCGCTCTCCGGACCGGCCGGGTTGGCGTAGCCGTAGCCCGAGTATTCGATGAGCGTCGGGTACGGCGGGGCGAACGCCGGCGGACCGGCCGGGAGGGTGGCGCGCGGGGTGCCCAGGCCGGCCGGTGTCGTCGGCGGGTGCACTGTGTAGGCGAGCTTCGTGCCGTCGCGGGTGGTGAGGTAGCCGTACCCGTCGTACGGGATGGTCTGCTTGGTGAAGGAGGAGTCCCAGGGCTTGTTGGCGGCGGTGCGCACGGTGACCGGCGCGGAGGTGACTGAGCCGATGCGCAGCCGGTAGCCGTCGCCGGGCTTGACGGCCCGGAACAGCACGCCGCCCTCGGCGGTGGCCTGCTGCGTCGCGACGGTCTTGCCCTTGCTGTTGAGCAGGGTGGCGGTCGCCTTGCCCGCGAGGCCGGTGGCGTAGAGCTCCTCGACGCTGCCGTGCGCGGTGACGGGGGTCTGCGCCTGCACGCCCGCGGTCGTGACGAAGGCGCCGGCGAGCAGCGAGCCCGTCAGGGAGATCCGGATGAGCGTCCCGTACCTGCGCGCCATGCGTGTGCCTCCGAGGCTGTTGGTTACTGCTGTGTTTCGACGTCCGCGAGGGCGTTCCTCCCTGGTGGGGATGGCATGTCCCGCTGACCGGGAGGCACCCCGTCCACCGAGGTGAGCTGCGGCGGGCGCCGGCCCGGGTTGCTCACCCGTCGAGGGGGTGCACCCAGCGGAGTCCGGGGAAGCGGGCAAAGCCGCGGTCGGTGGTGACCCAGGTGGCGCCGTGCTCGATCGCGAGCGCGGCAAGAGCGGCATCGGGTACGGCGTTCCCGCGCGTACCGGCCTCGCGGACCAGCGAGCTGAACAGGGCCCAGTGGTCCTCGCCGGGTCGTACGGTCACTGCCGAGGGGGCGCCCAGGACCGCAGCGCAGAACTCCAGCGCGATAGCCGGCGGCGTGGGTTCGGCGTACACGCGGTGATGGGTGACGATCCGCACGAACGACGCGAGCACGCTCTCACTCACGCCGAACCGCTCGCGACCGACCAGGGCGTCGCTGAGCCAGCTGCGGTGCTCGTCGTGCCGGGGGCTCTCGGGGCGGTGGGCGTAGAGGAAGACGTTGACGTCGGCGATGAGCACGATCAGCCCTCGTCCAGCAGGGCGGCCAGACCTTCCTTGTCCTCGAGGTCGACACCGGGTCGCAGCCCGCTGCCACCGAACACGGGCAGCGTCACCGCTGACTCCGGCGCCTTGGTCTGGCTCAGTAGCAGGCGCAGCCCGTCGTCGATGAGATCGCTGACGGTCCGGCCGGAGCGGGTGGCCGCCAGCTTCGCCTGCTTGAGCAGCCGATCGTCGATCGTCACCGTGGTCCGCATCTTTGCATCATAACGATGCATCAAGATGCCGGACTAGCGTAACGGCACCACGTCGGCAAAGCGCTCCTCATACGGCGGCTCCTCTGCCGGCGGTTCGTAGGGCTCCGCTTCGTACGAGTGCGGTTCGTACGAGTGCGGTTCGTACGGTTGCCGTTCGTACCGCTCTGGTTCGTAGGGTTCCGATTGGTAGCGATCCCGCTCGTAGCGCTCCGGCTCGTAGCGCCCGGGGTAGACCTGCCAGGGCGTGGTGAACCTGTCGCCGGCCGAGCCGCAGTAGCAGTTGGCCGTGCGCGGCGTGAGCCGGTCCGCGGCCGCGCCCAGGAGCATCCCCACGTAGTCAGGCAGCTGGTCGCCCAGCAGCTCGGACCTGCGTTGCAGCTCGCCGTACACCCGATCCGGCAGGTGCACGGTCAGTCGGCGTCCTGCGTGGTGGTGCTCCCAGACGCCGGTGTCGGGACTGAGGTCCTCGCCGAAGGGGAGCAGCTCGCCCAGCGGAAGGATTGGCTCGGCGAGCAGGTCGGGGTCCTCATCGAGTGCGCTCAACACCGCCGAGGTCATCCGCGTGGGACCGCCGTAGCTCGGCGAGGGAACGGCGAGGGCGTGCAGTCGCAGCAGCTCCTGGACCCGTCGTACCCGCTCGGGGTCGGGGGCCTGCGCCAGCACCGTGACGGACATGGCGCTGCCGTCCCACCGGAGTGCGAGCAGGTCGCCGGGGGCGGCCTTGGGCAGCCAGCCGGGCGGGCCGACCAGGGTGCGGATCTCGGAACCGCCGCCCCGGGCCTCCCCGCCGGTGGTGAGGGGAAGCCGGCCGCCCAGGGTGGTGAACGGCTCGAGGTCACCGTGGATCCAGAGGGTGTCGTCCCGCACCAGAGCGCGCGGCCGGACGGTGAGGACGGCGCCTGCGAGGCGCCGGGTCACCAGGTCCCAGCGGCCATCAGGTCGGAGCAGGGTGAGGGGCGATCTCCGCAGCACCGTCAGGACGCCCGCGGACGTCCGGGTGGTGGTGCGGCCGGCCAGGACGAGAGCTGCGTGCAGCTCCCGGTCGGTGCAGGGGCCGTGCAGCCCGAGGTGCTCACGGAGGGACTCGGCGAGGGTGGGATTCGGCATGGGACGGACTCTGCATCGAAGGGGGCCTGTGGAGGGACCGCTGTCCACAGGGCCTGGTTGTGGCGGAGCAGTTGCACGGAGACGTCGCCGAGTCGTCGTACAAGAAAGTGTCGGACCCAGGGGGCACCGGGGTGGTGAGGGGTCGCTGTTGACCACCACGGAAGGACGCGCATGACGCGAGGGACGGGGGCACTCAGCCCGCTGTACGACGAAGCGCCGGCCTTTGCGTCGAGCGTGCACCATCGGCAGACCCGCAAGGGGACGCACATCGTTTCGGTCCTGAGATTCGTCGGCTGGTGGAGGCCTACAGCGACGGCCGCAACCTGCGTTGCACGCTCGACGACCTCCACATGGCGACGCGAGCCGGCCGCGCCGTGGAGTGGCAACGTTCAACGCGTGCGTGAACCACAACCTCTGGTACTACGCCAGCGTGCTCGCGCAGCTCCAGCGTCGCCTGCCGGAATCCCGTTCCTGTGTAGGCCTGGGCCGCACCCTCGACGAGGTCTGCGCCCTGCTCGGCCTGGCCCGCCCGGCCCCCTCCTCGACGTGTCCTCCGTGCACCGAGTGCCACGAAGGAGCCTGAGCGAACTGCTCCACTTTTCGCCCGCTTTCCCTGTGGACAGGTGCTTGACGCAGCCTCGGAGACGAGTAAAGTTAGCGAATACGCATTCGTGGTAGGAGGTGCATCGTGTGGGAGAGTGAGACCTCGATGCGCTCTGAGTGGAACGATGTAGACGCTCTTGATGGGCTCGACGGTCTTGATGTCGAGTGGCGGATGCCGGATGTGGTCCCGGACTGGGTGCTCGCGGAGCAGCCGTTGCCGGACCTCCCGTCGTGCGACTGCGGTTGGGTTTTGGTGGACGTGCCCGTCGGCTCGGGCTGGGCCTCGGATTCAGACTCTGGCTCCGCCTCCGCCTCGGCCGCGGCCACGGCCGCGGACCAGGACGTGGGGGGGGACGGGGGCGGGGGCGTGGACGGGGACGGGGGCGGGG
>JANOTZ010000347.1:0-1585 GCA_031416735.1 Frankiales bacterium | reverse complement strand
ACGACGGAGGGCCCGTCACCGGGTGGGTGGCGGGCGGTCCGTGCGGGGGGCGGGGGTGGGGTGGGCGTCTGAAGGTCAGAAGCCCTGGGGTGGTCGGTCGTAGGTGTGGCCGGTGCGGGTGGTCCACCGGTAGGTGCCGTTCGGGAGTTTGATGACGCGGAAGCAGGCCTGTTTCGCGCGGTGGTGATGTCGGCACAGGCATTGGAGGTTGTGGGTGTCGGTGTTTCCGGCGGGCCAGGGTTCGCGGTGGTCGTCGTCGGTGAAGCGGGCTTGGCGGGAGCATCCTGGGAAAACGCAGGTGCGGTCGCGGGTTTTGACGAATCGGCTGATGCGGCCGGGGATGCGGTAGCGGGGGCTGCTGAGGTCGCGGATCACGATCGGGTCGGTGGCGAGCTTGTGGAGGGCCGCGCGCAGGAAGTCGGCGACGTCGGGTGGGGTCTGCACCCGCGCCGCGCTGCGGGTTCCGCCGGTGGGCGTCGCATCGGTGGGCGTCGCGTCGGTGGCGTGGGGCGCGGCGGTCTCGGCCGGTCCGGCGGGTGCGGCTGTCGACGTCTCGTGCTGGGCGTGCTGGGCTTGCTGGGCCTGGGCCGCTTGCTGGGCTTGGTGGGCGGGTCCGGGGGTGGGGTCGTCGACGGCGGTGACGTGCCCGTCGGGGTTGATGCAGACGCGGCGCAGGGTGTCGGCGTGGGTGGTGAGGTCGCGGGCGGTGGCGGGCAGGATCGGGCCGAAGCCGGGGATCTCGGCGACTTCGTGGTTGTGGCCGTTGAGGATGCTGAACGGGACGATGACCTGGACCTGGACGCCGCGGACGGGTTGGCCGGTGGGGAGTGCGCCGCCGTCGGCGTGGGTGGTGAGCAGGTCGTAGCAGGCGTCGAACATGCGTTGGTCGTGGGTGCGGGTGTCGCCGGGGAGGTGGGCCATGGCGTCGGCGCGGGCCCGGATCGCGTCGAGCATCGCGGCGATCTGTTCGACGGGGCCTTCGGCGTTGAGGTAGCCCTGGCCGTCGCGGCTGGCGGCGCCGAAGATGCTCCGTGCTTCGGTGGCCTTGTCGCGGCGCTTCTGGGCGGCGTCGATGTCGTGGAGCAGCACCAGGGTGCAGACGAGCTTGCCGAGCTCATAGGGGGTGAGGACGTAACCGCGGCGGTTGCCGCGTTCGGCGGCGCGGGCGAGGACGCCGGTGACGAGGTCCGCGCGCTCCTCGGGGGTGGCGAGGGTCTTGTCGAGCTCGCGGACCACGACCCGGACGTGAGCTTCGGTGAGCTCACCGCGTTCCATGGTCTCGACCAGCCCGGGCAGTGCGCAGGCCTCGACGGCGAACTGGACGAACAGCTTGCCGGTCAGCGGTGCGACGCCCATCGCGAGGGCGAGGTCGTCGCCGATGAACTCCTTGACCCCGGCCGGGGCGGTGGTGTGCAGCGCGGCGGCGGTGCGCATCATCGCGGCGGTGAGCGCCTGCCGTTGCTCGAACAGCTCCCGGTAGCCGTCTACCTGGTCGCTGTCGCAGGCCTGGTAGAGCCACAGCGAGGCCTGCGCATGCCACTGCTCCAGGTCGACCGGCGGGACTGTGAACATATATTCACATTAC
>JANOTZ010000346.1:0-4679 GCA_031416735.1 Frankiales bacterium | reverse complement strand
CGAGCGGCGCTTCGACATCGCCGGCGAATCCCCGCCGCCGGCTGCCCCTGCGCAAGCTCCCGCCGCTCCCGAGCTCCCGCTCCCGCTCCCGCTCCCGCCGCTCCCGCCGCTCCCGCCGCTCCCGCTCCCGCACCTGCCGCGGCCCAGCCGCCGGCTGCCTCCGCACCTGCCGGCCAGCCGTCGGCTGCCTCCGCACCTCCCGCAGTCGCACCCGCACCCGCGGCGCCAGCAGCACCAGCGGCTACACCGGCCCCGGCTGCACCGGCAGCACCGGCAGAGGACGCCCCGCCGCCAACGACTGCCGGCGCGTGGCCCACCGCCGCCGTCCCGGGAGCCCCCGCGGCTCCGACGGCGCCAGCCCTGCCCTCCGCTCCCACGAATCCGGCCATCGCCACTGCCACGACTCCGGCTGTCCCGGGCGCAGCTCCCGCAGGGCACCCGACCGGGGGCGCCGCCGATCAGCCGTCGACGACGGGCGGCATGGACGCGACCGCGCTGCGGCGCTCCTGGGATGCCGTCCTGGACGCCACCAACGAGCGCAAGCGCGCTACCAAGGCGCTCCTGCTCAACGCGCAGGTCCTCAGCCTGTCGGGGCGCACGCTGACCCTCGCGTTCACGACCGCGGCGCTGTCACGACAGTTCCAGTCGGGCACCCACCTCGACGTTCTCAAGGAATCGCTCCAGGCCGTCCTCGGCCTCGACGTCGATCTGGCGCTGGTCGTCGCGGGGGCCGCGAGTGTCGCGGCGCCGGTGAGCGGTGGGCTGGCTGCTCCGTCATCTGCGCTTCCGTCGTACGAGGGACTGGCTCCTGGGGACGAGATCGAGCCGGAGGACCCGGACCTGCCGCGGGCCGAGCGGGCCGTCAGCGGTGAGGACGCTGCCCTCGAGCTGCTCAAGAGCGAGCTCGGCGCAACCGTCGTAGGAAGCGTCGAGCCTTAGGCTCACGGCGAGACGAAGGAGAACCACAGTGGCAAAGCCCGGCGGCCAGCCGAACATGCAGCAGTTGATGAAGCAGGCCCAGAAGATGCAGCAGCAGATGCTCGTTGCCCAGGAGCAGCTGGCGAACACCGAGTTGACGGGCACGGCCGGTGGCGGTCTCGTCACCGCCACAGTCACCGGGGCGGGTGAGGTGCGCGGCATCAAGATCGCCGTGGCGGCGGTCGACCCCGACGACGTCGAGAGCCTCGAGGACCTGGTGCTGGCGGCGATCCGCGACGGCCAGCGGCAGGCCTCCGAGCTCGGCGAGCAGACCATGGGCCCCATGGCCAGCGGGCTCCCGGGTTTCTAGGTGTACGAAGGCGCCGTACAGGATCTGATCGACGAGCTCGGCCGGCTGCCGGGGGTGGGTCCGAAGAGCGCGCAGCGCATCGCGTTCCACCTGCTCGCCGCCGATCCGGAGGACGTCAAGCGGCTCGTCACGGCCCTCACCGACGTCAAGGACAAGGTGCGGTTCTGCCGGATCTGCGGCAACGTCACCGAGCAGGACGAGTGCCGGGTCTGCCGCGATCCGCGCCGGGACCTGACGGTGATCTGCGTCGTCGAGGAGAGCAAGGACGTCGTCGCGGTCGAGAAGACCCGCGAGTTCCGCGGGCGCTACCACGTGCTGGGTGGGGCGATCTCCCCGATCGAGGGCATCGGCCCCGACGACCTGCGGGTGCGCGAGCTCATGGTGCGTCTCGCCGACGGCACGATCACCGAGCTCATCTTGGCGACCGACCCCAACCTCGAGGGTGAGGCCACCGCGGCCTACCTCGCCCGGCTGGTCAAGCCGATGGGCCTGCGGGTCACTCGGCTCGCCAGCGGCCTGCCGGTCGGTGGCGACCTGGAGTACGCCGACGAGGTCACCCTCGGGCGGGCCTTCGAAGGACGTCGCCAGGTCGACGTCTGACGCTGGGTCCTAGGCGACCCGCTGTCCCCGGGGGAGTACCCGGCTGGGGGTGTGCAGCTGGCGAGTGGTGAGCCAGACCGCACCGACCCCGAGCAGCACGTTCGCGGCGATGCCGTAGGGCCAGACCGCCTTGCGCTCCTGCTGTTCGGAGCTGTAGGTGAACCCTCTCTCGGGCCGATCGCGGAGGGTGCGGACACTACGGCCGAGGCTGCCGAGCGGGTCGACATCGCGCAGCTCGGTTTGGTACTGCCCCCGCTCCTCGCGGGCCTGGCGGGCGGCCCGGTCCGCGGCCGTCTCGGCCGGGATCTTCGGGGCAGCGTCCGCCACCACCACGAACGGGTTGGGGGCGAGCAGCCACCAGGTGCGGTCGGTGCGCGCCCGGGTGGACTCGAAGCTCTGCGTCCCAGGGAGGCAGCCGCTGAGGATCTTGTCCTGCTCCGCCGTGGGCATCCCCGGCAGGTCCGTCCGGGACGGGCAGTGGTTCTCGCTCGTCTCGGTGTACTTCTCGGTCGTGATGGCGGTGGCGAGGCCGAAGCTGATCAGCGTCCCGACCGTGAGGGCGAACACCGCGAGATAGGCGAGCACGCCCGACGTGGTGGTCCGGCTGAGCAGCGACGACAGGCAGAGTGAGACGGCGCTGATGGTGCCGAGGAGCAGCGCGATGACGAGGGTGACGACCAGCACCCGGCCGGCGGTGACGCCGCCCCGGGTCATCGCGTAGCCGACCAGCGGCAGCGTCAGCAACAAGAAGACGATCCCGGTGCCCCAGGCGTCGACCAGCTTGCCGACCGCGATGTCGCCGGCCGTGAGTCGCGTGACCTGCAGGGTGGCGAGGGTGCCGCGCTCCCGGTCCCCGTTGACCGACTGCGCCGCGAGCGCGGGGACGACCAGCAGGGACAGCCCGAGCACGAACAGCACCAGCGAGCCGTAGATGACGATGCCGGTGTCCTTCGCCTGGCCGTCGTCGATCTGCTCGACGGCAAGGGTCACCAGCACGGTGAACAGCAGGAGCACGGCGAACCAGACGCCGAGCAGCCAGCGCCAGCGACCGGCACGGATCCGGAGCTTGAACTCCTGGTGGGCGACGGTGGCGATGCCGTTGGGGGTCACTGCGTCAGCTCCAGGTAGGTCGCCTCGAGCTGGCCGCCGAGGGGCTGGCAGGCGACGACGGGGACGCCGTCACGGATGAGCCCGGCGAGGAGCGCGGCTGCGGCCTCGTCGTTCGCCAGGCGCACATCCACCCCCGCGGGGGTGGGGGCGTCGTGGTCGTAGCCGTTGCGGGTCAACGCCGTGACCAGGACGTCCATGTCGAGCGCCCGGAGCCGCCACGGCCTCGACTGGGAGCCCTTCGGGAGCTCGTCGAGCCGGTGCTCGCCGACGGTGACGCCGCGGTCGACGAACACCACCCGGTCAGCGAGCTCCTCGAGGTCACCGAGCAGGTGGCTGCTCACGATGACGGCGGCGCCGTCGTGCGCGAGCTGGCGCAGCAGGTTGCGCAGTTCCACCCGGGCTCGCGGGTCGAGGCCGGCGGCGGGCTCGTCCAGCAGCAGGACCTGGGGGTCGTGGACGAGGGCGCGCGACAGCCCGAGGCGCTGCTTCTGCCCCCGCGACAGGGTGTGCACCGGAGCGTCGGCCTTGTCGACCAGGTGGGCCAGCTCGAGCAGCTCGCCGGCCCTGGTCCTCGCCGCCGGCTTGGTCAGGCGCATCGCGGCGCCGACGAACTCGAGGTACTCCCGGGACGTGAGGTTGTCGTACAACCCGAAGGTGTCCGGCGACCAGCCCATCCTGGCCCGCACAGCGTCCGATTCGGTGATCGGGTCGTGTCCGGCGACCCGCACGTGTCCGGCGTCGGGGACCAGCAGCGTCGCGAGGACCAGCAGGAGCGTGGTCTTGCCTGCTCCGTTGGGGCCGACGAGCGCCGTCACCTCCCCGGGCCTTGCGGTGAGGTCGATCCCTCGTACGGCCTCCACCGCGCCGAAGCGCCGCTGGACACCCGTTGCCACGACCCCGTCACCGGGATGCATCTGCGTCATAGAGCGCACCGTACGGGGTCGATCACCCCTCCGCCGGTAGGCTTCCCGGTATGGGCTTGGTCGTGCAGAAGTACGGCGGGTCGTCGGTGTCGGACGCTGAGCGCATCAAGCGGGTGGCGGAGCGCATCGTCGCAACCCGCAAGGCAGGTCACGACGTGTGCGTCGTGGTCAGCGCCATGGGCGACACCACCGATGAGCTGCTCGACCTCGCCAAGCAGGTGTCGCCGCTCCCCCCGGGCCGTGAGCTGGACATGCTCCTCACCGCGGGTGAGCGCATCTCGATGGCGCTGCTGGCGATGGCGATCCAGGCCCTCGGCCTGAGCGCGCGGTCGTTCACCGGCTCGCAGGCCGGCGTCATCACCGACTCCGTCCACGGCCGGGCCCGCATCATCGACGTCACCCCGGGCCGGATCAGCGACGCGCTCGCCGCTGGCCACGTCGCGATCGTGGCCGGCTTCCAGGGCGTCAGCCAGGACACCAAGGACATCACCACGCTCGGCCGGGGCGGCTCCGACACCACCGCGGTCGCGCTGGCCGCCGCCCTCGGCGCCGAGGTGTGCGAGATCTACACCGACGTCGACGGGGTCTACTCCGCCGACCCGCGGATGGTGCCCAACGCCCGCCAGCTCCCCTCGGTGACCTACGAGGAGATGCTGGAGATGGCCGCCTCGGGGGCCAAGATCCTGCACCTGCGCTGCGTCGAGTACGCCCGCCGTTACGGCGTACCCGTCGTGGTGCGCTCTTCGTTCTCGACCAAG
>JANOTZ010000345.1:0-5927 GCA_031416735.1 Frankiales bacterium | reverse complement strand
CTGACGCTGACCTACGAGTGGGTCCACTTTCTCATCCACACCGACTACGCACCAAGGCATGAGGTCTTCCGAAGACTCCACCGGGCACATCGCCTGCACCACTTCCGCAACGAGCGCTACTGGCTCGGGGTGACCGCCCGCACCGGCGACCGGGTGCTGCGCACCAACCCCCGCAAGGAGGACGTGGAGGTCTCGCCCACCGCGAAGACGGCGCTGGCGGCCCGCTGATGGTCAGCTCAGTCGCTCGACCCAGCGCACCTCGCCCTGCTCGTCCTGCAGGACCAGGGTGAGGGCGATGCCGTTGTGGGACGACCCGCCTGCCGGCACCTGGGCCAGGAAGGTCAGCGGCCCGCTCGCCGGAAGCCGCAGGGCCATCTGGTCGCTGGTGAAACCGATGGACGCGTTTCCTCGGTCGCCGATGCCGCTCAACCAGCTGTGTTTCGTGGCCAGCGCCCCGAGTCGCCCATCCCAGAACCGCCCGGCACCGTCGGCCGTGGTGGGTCCGGAGCCGACCGCGTTGGTCGTGCTGGTGTGGTTCACCGCGTCCGTCACGATCAGCGCCAGCGACATCCCCTCGGCCCCCAGCGGCATCGTGTAGGTGATCTGCCCCACCACGATTGATCCCTCGGCGAAAGGCACGGACAACAGGCGGGGCCCGTCGAGGGCGTCGAGCGCTTGCTGCGCTTGCGCCGCGGGGACCACCCGAGTCGTGGCCCTCGCCCCCAGTTCGGCAAACGCGTACCCCGTCGCGGTCTCCCCGTCCCCGCGGGCAACCAGTACCACCACGGCGAGGTCGAACGCGACCAGCAGGGCGAGCAGGGAGAGGCGAGCCCTCCGTCGAGACGGCGGGACGGAGGGTGTCGGCTCACGGGTCTCGGTCAGACTCATGCGCGGCACTCTTGCACGCCGCCGGTTGGCTACAGCGGCAGGAGCTGCTCGTCGGCGCGGTGCACGGCGGCCGCGACGAGACCGGCGAACAGCGGGTGCGCGCGGGTCGGGCGGGACCGGAACTCCGGGTGGGCCTGGGTCCCGACGTAGAACGGGTGCACCGAGGCGGGCAGCTCGACCATCTCGACGAGGTGCCCGTCCGGGGAGGTGCCGGAGAACACCAGCCCGGCCGCTTCCAGCGCCGGCCGGTAGGCGTTGTTGACCTCATAGCGGTGCCGGTGGCGTTCGGTGCCGGGGTCGTCGCCGTAGGTCAGCGCCGCGACCGAGCCGGGCAGCAGCTTGGTCGGCCACAGGCCCAGGCGCATGGTGCCGCCCATGTCGCGGTCACCGGCGACCACGTCCTCCTGGTCGGCCATCGTGGCGATGACCGGGTCGGGGGTGAGCGGGTCGAACTCCGACGAGCTGGCCTTCTCGATGCCGGCCAGGGCCCGGGCCGCCTCGATGACCATGCACTGCAGGCCCAGGCAGATCCCGAGCGTCGGGATGCCCTGGACCCGCGCATAGGTGAGCGCCCCGAGCTTGCCTTCGATGCCGCGCACACCAAAGCCGCCGGGCACCAGCACGCCGTCGACGTCCCCGAGCTCCGCGGCAGCCCCCGCAGGGGTCTCGCACGAGTCGGACGGCACCCACTTGATCTTCACCCGGGCGTCGTTGTGGAACCCGCCGGCCCGCAGCGCCTCGGTGACCGACAGGTAGGCGTCGGGCAGGTCGACGTACTTGCCGACCAGGGCGATGGTCACCTCACGGGCCGGGTGGTGCACCCGCTGCAGCAGCTGGTCCCAGTCGGTCCAGTTGACGTCGCGGAACGGCAGACCGAGCTTGCGGACGACGTAGGCGTCCAGGCCCTCGGCGTGCAGCACCCGCGGGATGTCGTAGATCGACGGTGCGTCCACCGCGGACACGACCGCCTCGAGGTCGACGTCGCACATCGCGGCGATCTTGCGCTTGATGCCGTCGTTGATGGGTCGGTCGGACCGGCAGACGATCGCGTCGGGTGTGATGCCGATGGTGCGCAGCGCCTGCACAGAGTGCTGGGTGGGCTTGGTCTTGAGCTCCCCGGACGGCCCGATGTAGGGGATCAGGCTGACGTGCAGGAAGAAGCAGCGGTCCCGGCCGACGAACTGCCGGACCTGCCGGGCCGCCTCGAGGAACGGCAGCGACTCGATGTCGCCGACGGTGCCGCCGACCTCGGTGATGACCACGTCGATGTCCGGGCCACCGAGGCCCAGGATGCGGCTCTTGATCTCGTCGGTGATGTGCGGGATGACCTGCACGGTGTCGCCGAGGTAGTCGCCGCGCCGCTCCTTGGCGATGACCGCGCTGTAGACCTGCCCGGTCGTCACGTTCGCCGACCCGTGCAGGTCCTCGTCGAGGAACCGCTCGTAGTGCCCGACGTCGAGGTCGGTCTCGGCACCGTCATCGGTGACGAACACCTCGCCGTGCTGGAACGGGTTCATCGTGCCGGGGTCGACGTTGAGATAAGGGTCGAGCTTCTGCATGGTGACCCGCAGACCCCGCGCCTTCAGCAGGCGACCGAGCGACGAGGCGGTCAGTCCCTTACCAAGGGATGAGGCGACGCCGCCGGTGACAAACAGATGGCAGGTCTCTCGCGCCACATGGGCTCCCCGTGCTCTCGAACAGCTGGCGCGGATCCAACGTCCGCTGCACGGAAGTCCACTCTAACAACTCGTCCTGCCGGCACCCGCACCGACGCGCTGGTCAGGACAGATCGGGTACGGCGTCGCTGGCGCCCGGGCCGGTCCCGTAGTGCCCCGATCCCCCGGCGGCCTGCTCTGCGAGGGCCAGCACGACGGCGACCAGACCCTGTGCGGTGTCGGCACCGTCCACGTCGGACACTCCGCCGGACTGTCCGCGCAGCACGGCCAGCGCGCCGACTCCCCGGGTCGCCGTCAGCGGTCCGGCGACGACCACGCCGACCCGCTCGGCAAAAGCCTCCGCCAGGGAGGAGAGCGCCGTACCCCTTGATGGGCCGGCCACGAACAGCACCAGCGTCGCCCGTGCGGTCGGAGCGGCACCCTCGGCCGAGAACAGCCCGGCCTCGGTGAACCCGCCGTAGACCCGCTGGCGGTCCTCCCGGGAGGCGTCCGTGCCGCGCGCGGAGACGGTGAGGGTGGAGGCCAGCACCGCGCCGGCCCGGTCCAGCGCGTCACCCGGGGGGAGGTCCACGCCCGCGGGCAGCACCCCGGAGACCACGTCGTCGACGGTGGCCGCCGTGCCCTGGTCGGTGAGGGCCGGGCGCAGGCGCAGCTGAGCGGTCACCGAGGCACCGGCCAGCTCCAGCTGAGCGACCAGCCCACCCGGCCGGGCGTCGGGGGCGAGCAGGATCAGGACCCGCTGGCCGGTAAGCGCACCCTTGACGAGCCTGGGGCCGACCGCCTTCACGAACGCGTCCGAGGAGGTCGGCGGGGCGCTCACCACGAGCGCTGGGCTCGGGCCGGTGGTGGTGGTGCCCACCACGATCCCTACCGACAGCGCGAGGAACACTGCCGTCAGCGAGATCAGGTGGTAGCGGAAGCTCACCACGGCAGGCGCTCCAGCAGGTCACTCCAACGGCCTTCGAGCACGGCGGGGTCGAAGCCGCCGGCGCCGGCGAAGGCCAGCGCCACCGCCAGCGCCCCCCAGGCGGCAAACACCAGCAGCAGCAGGACAAACAGCGGCAGTCGCTGACGACTCAGGGCAGCGGCGGCCCTGGCCCCGACGACCCGATCCCCGAGGCCCGCCCGCACCAGCAGGGACGAGGGAGCGGCGGACCGGCCGCGGTCGAGCAGCTGCTCCAACGTCGTCGGGAAGCCGACCGCGACCACGACCGCAGCCCCTCCCTGATCAGCCATCAGCAGGGCCAGGTCTTCAGCTGCGGCGGTGGTGCCGAACGGGATGACCGTCACGCCCAGTTCGCCTCGCGGCCAGCAGCCGGCCCGGCCGACGACTTCCTGGGCCTTGGTCAGCACCTCGTCGCTCATCGCCGTGGGGTCGCCGACCACGATGTCCGCGACGATGCCGTGGGCGAGCAGCAGCTCGGCCCCTCCGTCGACGCCGATGACGACCGGCCGGTGCTCCCGGCGGAAGCTGCGGAGCAACGCCAGGTCCTCGACCGCGCCGTAGCCGGGCGCGACCACCAGGACGTACCGGCCCGTGAGGTCGGTGGTGAGGCGTGGGATCCCCACCCCCTCGAGCAGCAGGTCCCGCTCGTCGAGCAGGAACCCGGTGGCGTTGGAAGTCAGGTCGGCGAGCTGGGCCGCGAGACCGGCCCGGGCCTGCTCGGCGGACGCGGCGACGGTCAGCGGGTCCTGTGGGGTGCCGGTGGCCACCCGCTCGTCCCCGACCCAGAGGGTGTCGCCGTCGAGCCGGGCTGTCCTGCCGTCGTGCAGGGCGCCGAAGACATCCGGACCGACCCCGTCGAGCACCGGGATACCCGCGTCGACGAGCACCCGTGGACCGAGGTTGGGATAGCGGCCGCTGGTGCCGGGCGAGGCGTTGACCACGGCCCCCACACCACAGGCCACCAGGGCCTCCGCCGTCGTCGCGTCGAGGTCGACGTGGTCGAGCACCGCGATGTCCCCGGGCTGCAGGCGGCCGAGCAACCGGGCGGTGTCGCGGCCGAGCCGCACGGCACCGGTGGTACCCGGGCTCGTCACCTCTGCCTGCCTGCTCCAACGCATACCTCGAGTGAAGCCGCTGCCGGGTCCGCGCTGGCGCTCTGCGTGCGGCGTGTCGCTAGAAGTAATCCAAGATCTCCGGCGCAGGCCCGGCAAAAGCCGCTTCCAGCCCCGTCACGGGCCGATCGAGCAGTCCCGCCCGCAGCAACCGGCCCTGCCCCACCCCGGCGAACAACAAAGCAAGGCCCTGTACGGCGAGCACGGGCAGGCCCTGCGCGTCGACCTCGGTGAGCACGCCCCGGCCGTCGGCCACCTCGAGCCGGAAGCCGGCCCCCTCCACCGCGAAGCCCCCCGTGACGAAAGCCCGGCCATCGCGGTCCGCGGGGCCGTCCGTCGGGTCAGTGGCCGAGCCCGTCGGGTCAGGGCCGGGACCGAAGCCGCGGGCGGCCACGGCGGCCACCGGGTCCAGGACCCGCAGCATCCAGGCCTGCACCCCACTCGGTGGCGGCAACGACCCGGACAGCTGCAGGGCCAGGTCGTGGGTAGGCCCGCGCCAGAGCAGGCTGTCGGCGACCGAGTCCCAGGTCGCCAGTCCGGCGAGCAGCGACTGGAAGGCCATCGGGGTGCTGGTGACGCAGTCCCAGACCCGGAGCTGCCCGCCGCCCCGGTAGCCACCTTCGCGGTCATAGCTGAGGTAGCCGGTGACCTGCCCGTCCTCCTCGGCCACCGTGACCACATCACGGTCCAGAACGCCAGCGGCACCACGGGGGAAGCAGGGTCCGGTGCGGGTCAGCAACCCGTTGCCCTGGGCCCCGCGGCCGGCATAGAGCCCGCCGATCGCGGGGAGGTCGTCCGCGGTGGCGGGCCGCACCGGGCCGCCACCGCGGGGCGGCGCGGAGGGCGGGACCGGCCCACCGCGGGGCAAGGCCGACAGTCGCACCGGGGTCTCGTCGAGCGACCCAACGACCTCCCAGCCCAGGCGCCGGTAGATGCCCGCGGCGGTCGGGAACAGGGTGCTGACCGGCTGCTCGCACTCCTGGACGAGCAGGTCCATCAGGCGGGTGAGCAGTCCCTGCCCGCGACTGTCGGGGTGCACCGCGACGCCGATGACGCCCGCCATCGGCACCTCACGGCCGCCCCACCACTGCAGGTAGTCGCGGACGCCGGCCCTGCCGACCAGCCGTCCGCGGTCATCGAACGCGCCATAGCCGACGGACGGCGTCACCGACGGGGTGGGGGTCGCGTCCCGGTCACCACCGAAGGTGAGCCGGCTCAGCGCCCAGGACTGGGGAAGGTCCTCGTCGGTGAGCCGACGGAGCCTCATCGGCCCTTTGCCTGCGCGGCCGCGGCGAGCAGCTCCTC
>JANOTZ010000344.1:0-16230 GCA_031416735.1 Frankiales bacterium | reverse complement strand
GCCGTAGTGGGACGGGTGCACGTCGCGGACCTCGAAGCCGGCCCGCTCACGCGACAGACCACCGGGGCCGAGGGCCGACAGCCGGCGCTTGTGGGTCAGACCGGAGAGCGGGTTGGTCTGGTCCATGAACTGCGACAGCTGCGACGTGCCGAAGAACTCCTTGATGGAGGCGACGACCGGGCGGATGTTGATCAGGGTCTGCGGCGTGATCGCCTCGACGTCCTGAGTCGTCATCCACTCGCGGACCACGCGCTCCATGCGGGCCAGACCCAGCCGGATCTGGTTCTGGATGAGCTCGCCGACCGTGCGCAGGCGACGGTTGCCGAAGTGGTCGATGTCATCGGTCTCGTGACCCGCCTCGCCGGCGTGCAGCTTCACGATGTAGTCGATGGTCGCCAGGATGTCGTCCTCGGTGAGGACGCCCTGGTCCAGGGGCAGCGCCAGCTCGAGCTTCTTGTTGACCTTGTAGCGGCCGACCTTGGCGAGGTCGTAGCGCTTGGGGTTGAAGAAGAGGTTCTCGAGCAGCGTCTGCGCGGACTCCTTGGTCGGCGGCTCGCCAGGACGCAGCTTGCGGTAGATGTCGATCAGGGCGTCGTCCTGACCGGTGGTGTGGTCCTTCTCGAGCGTCATGCGCATCGACTCGTAGTCGCCGTAGCGCTCGAGGATCTGCGCGTCGTCCCAGCCGAGCGCCTTGAGCAGCACCGTGACGGGCTGCTTGCGCTTGCGGTCGATGCGGACACCGACGGCGTCGCGCTTGTCGACCTCGAACTCGAGCCACGCGCCGCGGCTGGGGATGACCTTGCAGGAGTAGGTGTCCTTGTCGGTGACCTTGTCGATCTGCTTGTCGAAGTAGACGCCCGGGCTGCGGACGAGCTGCGACACGACGACCCGCTCGGTGCCGTTGATGACGAAGGTGCCCTTGTCGGTCATGACCGGGAAGTCACCCATGAACACCGTCTGGCTCTTGATCTCGCCCGTGGTGTTGTTGGTGAACTCCGCCGTGACGAACAGCGGAGCGGCGTACGTCATGTCCTTGTCCTTGCACTCCTCCACGGAGTACTTGGTGGGCTCGAACCGGTGGTCCCGGAAGCTCAGGGACATCGATCCGGAGAAGTCCTCGATCGGGGAGATCTCCTCGAAGATCTCCTCGAGGCCCGAGGTGGTGGAGACATCGGTGCGACCGGCATCGACCGCGGTCTGCACCCGGTCCTTCCAGACCTCGTTGCCGACCAGCCAGTCGAAACTCGAGATCTGCAGGTCGAGCAGGTTCGGAACCTCGAGCGGCTCACGAATCTTGGCGAAAGACAAGCGGTGGGAGGGGCGCGGAGCGGCCAAGAGTGGGTCCTTCCGGGGCGCCCGGGAGTCAGCCGGGACTGCCGATCGTTCTCAGCGGCGCAGACACAACGTCCGACTGGCCGAGGCATCGGGCCCGGACAGCTATATGACAGGAGGCAGCGCAACGGCAAAGTGTACGCCCACGCGCGCGCGGCTGTCGAGGTGGGGTCGTGCTGCGACGGGAACCCGTGCGCAGCGACCACCTCGCGGCTCGGCACAGCCTGAGGCCGGCAGGCCTCCGCGTCAAGCACCCGGCACTCGGCTGGGGAGGACCTACAGCGCGCGGATGTCGGACACCAGCCACCGGTCGCCGCTGCGGACCAAGGTCATCTCGAGCCGGCTCTGGGTGATCTTGGGGGTCGTCATGAGCGAGCTGGTGGACTGCTGGTTGACGAACACCAGGCACACGACCTCGTCCTCGGACGCGCGGACCACCGACGCCTCGCTGACATCCGCGCCCACCACTGCCTTCAGGCGAGGGGCGACGTCGTCGACCAGCTTCTTGGTCGTCCGGTCGTATTCCTTGCGGAACTCCCCGGTCGTCAGCGCCCTTCCGGCCGCGAAGTCCTTGTCCAGCCGCCGGTAGTCGTAACTGAACACGGTCCGCGCGGCGTCCCGCGCCACGGCGAGCGCCTCGCTGCGGCTGCGCTCCACCGGCGCCTGCCCGGCCGCCTGCTGCAGCTGCCAGCCGAGGAACCCGGTGAGTCCCGCGAGCACCACGACCACGGCGGCGAGGACGGGGACCAGCGCGCCGGCCCGCTTCGCGGGCGGCTGCGGTGCGGTCAGCCCAGCAGCCTCCAGCGGTACGGCGGGCTGGCGGGCATGTTCGGTCTCCTCGGCCACCACGTCCGGTGCGTCCGGTGCGTCCGGTGCGGGCTCTGGCTCGACCATCGGGGGCGCCAGGTCCGCCAGGTGCGGCAGCGGCACGGGGGTGATGCCGCGGGCGGCGCGCTCGAGGGCCTCGACCTCGGCCGCCAGCTCCGACTCGGCCGGGTCCTCGTCGAGATCGCTGTCGTCGTCGGCGTCGGCGTCGGCGTCGGCGTCGGCGTCGGGCTCGGGCTCGGGCTCAGGCGTGGGCTCAGGCGTGGGCTCGGGCGTGGGCTCGGGCGTGGGCTCGGGCGTGGGCTCGGGCTCAGGCTCAGGCGTTGGCTCGGCGTCCGCGTGGTCCGCGTGGTCCGCGTGGTCCGCGTGGTCCGCGTGGTCCGCGGAGTTGGCGTCGGAAGCGGGCTCGGCGAACCTGGTGAGCCCAGCATCCGCCAACGCAGGCTCGGCGAACGGCGCGGGCGCCGACTCGGGCACGGGGGTCAGGTCGGGCTCGGTCTCGGTCTCGGTCTCGGTCTCGGTCTCGGTCTCGGTCTCGGTCTCGGTCTCGGTCTCGGTCTCGGTCTCGGGCTCGGGCTCGGGCTCGGGCAACGGCACGGGCGTGGGGTTGGGCTCGGAGTCCTGCGGCGGGTGGGTCATCGGCTCAGGCCACCGCTTCGAGGCGGGCGACGAGCCAACGACCGCCGCGCAACTCAAGATCGAGCTTCCAGCGGTCGTGCGCCGTGACGCCGTCGACGTTGGTGCTGTCCTTGACGAGCCGGTCCACGGCGACGAGCACGGTGGCGGTGTCGCTGTCGGAGCGGACCACCCCGGCGGACAGAATCTTCCCGGTCGACACGGTCTTGCGGCTCACCACGAGCTCCTTGAGGTCGCCCTGGGCCTTGCTGAACTGCGCCTTGAACGTGCCGGTGGCCTGCGCGAGCACCCGAGCGAGGTCCTGGTCGATGGTGGCGGCGCTGAGCGCGTCGAGGTTGAGGATCGCCTGGCGGCCGGCCTGCAGCGCGTCGGCGCGGGCGCTGTTGAACGCCCGGTCCTCCTGCCGGGACTGAAGGACCAAGCCCCCCAGCACGAGGCTGGCCACGACGAGCACCGCCGTGAGCACGCGGAGCACGACCACGAGCGACCCTCGACGGCCGGCCGGGGACGGCGCACCGCCGGCAGCAGGTTCGATGCCGGCATCGAGGCCGGTGCCGACGGGGAGATCAGAGGGCGGCGTCACGCGCGCGGCCGGAACATAGTCACGAACCCAGTGTCGCGGATGCAGCAGGCAGGGCAGGCAGCGCGGGTCACGGGCCGCGCAGCGGGTCCATGAGCAGCCACTGCCACGAGGAGGTGCCGAACAGGGTCGACAGACCCATGCCGGAGCCGATCGTGAACTGCTGACCCTCGGCCGAGATCGCGTGGCCCGTGTTGGGGTCGTAGTCGGCGTACGACGCCGTGTAGCCATCGGTGCCGGTCAGCCCGCCGAACAGCGAGGCCCGGTTGATCGGGGCGCTCTGGTCCTCGGGGTAGGCCGGCAGACCCTCAGCCCGAGGGGCGTTCCGCGCGCCGCGGACATCGGTGCCGCTGGGCTTCTGCAGCGAGCAGTAGGCGGTGAGGTTCGACTGGCGAGGCGTCACGTTGCCCGGGTCGCGCTTCTTGGTGGTGGCGTAGCCCTTGTCGGTGCTCGGGCAGGCCGGCGGGTCGGAGTTGTTGACCAGACCGAAGTGCGCCGTGCCGTCGCCAGGGGTGACCGTGAAGCCACCGGCGACCACGTTGGGATAGGTCACCAGGATCTGCCGCAGCCCCTTGATCCGGACCTTCTGGACCTGGGCCGCGAAGACCAGGTTGTCGAGCAGCAGCGGGAGATTGGCGCGGTTGGCCTCGAGCAGGGCCGTCGTCACCTTGGCGCTGTCGGTGCCGCTCTTGAACAGCTTCCGGAAGTCGGGGTCGCTGGCCCGCAACTGCGCGCTGAGCTGCGCGAGCGAGGCGTTGTAGGACCTGAAGTGGCCGGCCACGTCGCGCTGGGTGGCGAGGACCGGCTTGCTGTCCTGGATCAGCTTGAGGGTCTGCGGCAGGTTCTTGGTCGCCTCTGCAGCGAGCAGGTCGCCCGCGTCGATGAGCCGCTGCAGGTCATCGCCCGAGCCGTCGAAGGCGGTCCCGAGCTCGTTCAGGACAATCGTGACGTCCTTGACGTCGATGCTGCGGATCAGTCGGTCGAGGTTGACCACGAGCTGAGCCGGCTGGATCGGGATCCCGGTCATCTCCCGCGGGATGCGGTCGCCGCCCTTGAGGTAGTCGGCGTTGTCGTTCTGTGGTTGCAGGTCGACGAACTGCTCGCCGATGGCGGAGCGGTTGCCGACGAACGCCTTCACGGGCGTGCCGATCTTGCTGCCCGGCTTGAGGCGCAGCGCCACGTCGATGCCGTCCCCGGACAGCGAGAGCTTCTCGACCTTGCCGACGGCCACGCCGCGGTAGGTCACCTCGGCCCCCTGGAAGATGCCACCCGAGTCCCTGAACTCGGCGCTGACGAGGTAACCCTTGTCGTACCCGGGCAGCAACCGGCCGAGTCCGGCGTACTTGCCGCCCGTGTAGGTCATCCCGATCAGCGCGACGAGGGCGAACACGAACAGTTGCAGCTTGATCTGCCGGCTGATCATGCGAGGCCTCCGAACAACATCCGCGCCAGGTCACCGTCGTACGCGGTGAGGTTGCCGGTCAGTCCGCCGATCCCGGGGACCGTCGGCACCTTGGGGACGGTGGGCACCCGAGGCACCCCGGGCACGGTCGGAACGGGGACGCCGCCTGGGGGCAGCGTGGGCGCGGTCGGCAGCGGGAGCGGGAGACCACCGGCCGTGAGGTTGTCGATGAGGTTGCGCGGGTCACCGTCGATGGTGACGTAGAGGTTCGCGTAGTCGCCCCGCATGCCGCCCTTGCCGCCGGGCAGCGACACGGTCCGCGGGAACGGGTAGGTCGTCAGCAGCTCGAGCGCGTTGGGCAGGTCCTTGCCCGCCGCCGCGAGCTGGCTGAGGATCGGCTGGAGCGCCCGCAGGTCAGCGACGGTGTTCTGCTGCGTCGCGGTGATGACCCGGGTGGCGACCGTGCCCAGGTTGTTGAGCCCGGCCAGGACCCGGGTCAGCTGGGCGCGCTCGTCGGCGAGTACCGCGGTCCCCTTCGGGATGTCCCGCAGCGCCACGTCGAGGATCTGCCGGTCAGCAGCCAGCCGGCCGCTCAGCCGGTCGAGGCCGTCGAGCGCCCGCACGATCTGGGTCTTCTGCTCGTCCAGGCCGCTGACGAAGCCGGTGAGCTGCGTGAGGAAGGCCCGGACCTCGGTCTCCCGGCCCTTCATGGCCTTCGTCAGCTCGCTGTTGATGACCTGCATCTGCTCGATGCTGCCGCCGTTGAGGACCAGCGAGAGCGCCCCGAGCACCTCTTCGATGTCGGCGTTACGACGGGTCCGCTCCAACGGGATGTACATGCCGTCGCGCAGGCGTCCGGTCGCGTTGCTCGGCCGCTCGAGGCTGACGAACTTCTCTCCCAGCAGGGAAGTCTGCCGCAGCCCGGCCGTGGCGTTCTCGGGCAGCACGACGTCCGGCTCGATGCCCACGGTGACGACCGCCGTGTAGCCACCCTGGGACAGCTCGATGTTCTTGACCGAACCGACCGTGACGTCGTTCACCTTGACCGCCGACTGCGGAACCAGGTCGAGCACGTCGGTGAACTCGATCTTCACCTGGTAGCCGCTGCCGCCGACCCCACCGGGGAGCGGCAGGCTCGCAGCGCCCTCGAACGTGCAGCCGGACAGCGTCAGCAGCGAAGCACCGAGCGCGATCCAGCTCGCCGTACGACGGGTCCTTGTGCCTGTCATGACCGCGACTCCAAGATGCCGCCGAGGGTCAGGTCCGGGCCGACCGACAAGCGGGCACCCGGCCCCGGGATGATGTCGCCGATGATCTCGTTGCACTCGGTCGGGGACTGGCCGGCCGCCGCCAGCAGGTTGCAGACCACCCCGGCCGCACCACCCTGGGCGCCGCTGTTGTCCCGGGTGTCCAGCGTGCCGGACTTCGAGTTGTAGGCGAGCTGCAGGTTGGACAGCGCGGCGGGGGCGACGTCCAGGAACTCGCGGAGCGCCCGCTTCTGCTTGACCAGCACGGTGGTGACCGACGCCAGGTCGGTGACGTTGGCGGTCAGGTTGTCTTTGTTCTCCGCGACGAACGCCGCCACCTCGGCGAGGGCCACGGCCAGTTGTTTCACGGCCAGCGCGAGATCGTCGCGCTCCCCGTTGAGCTGCGCGGCGACCTGCGCGAGGTCGGCGTTGAAGGCCCGCACGATCGCGTCGTTCCGGGCGATGGTGGTGGTGAAGTCCTGCAGGTTGCTGATCGTCCCGAACAGGTCGGTCCGCGAGTCCGACAGCGTCTTGACCGCCTGCGAGAGCCCGGTGAGGGTGCTGTTGAGCGCCGCACCGTTGCCGTCGAGATTGTCGGCCCCGACCTTGAACAGGTCAGCCAGGGCCCCCTTCTTGTTGGCGCCGTCCGGGCCGAGGGCCTGGTTGAGGCCGTCGAGGTTGCGGTAGATGTCGTCGAGCTCGACCGGCTGCGCTGTGCGGTCAAGGCCGAGGTTGGTGCCGTCGGCCAGGGTCTCGCCGCCGGTGTAGACCGGCGTCAGCTGGACGTACCGGTCGCTCACGATCGAGGGGGCCAGCAGCACCGCCTTGGCGTCCGCGGGGACCTTGTACGACGCGTCGTACGTCATCTCCAGGCGCACCTTCGTGCCGTGGGGCGTGATCTTGGTGACCTCACCGATCCGGACGCCGAGCACGCGTACGTCGCTGTGCACGTAGACGCCGATGGCCCGGTCGAAGTCGGCGGAGAAGCGCTTGGTCTCCTCCCCGCCGAAGATGCCGCAGCCGGCCAGGGTGGTCGACAGCCCGACAGCGACGGTCAGGGCGAGGGTGCGCCTCAGCAGGCGGGAGCGGGTGCGCATCAGCCGTTTCCGAAGGGGCCGGGGCCGAAGCCGGAGGGGTTGGACAGGTTGTAGACGTAGGTGTCGAACCAGCGTCCGTTGCCGAGGTTGTTGGAGAAGACCCGCACGAACGGCGCGAGCTGCTCCAGGCTCTTGTCGAGGTTGTCCTGGTTCTTGCGCAGTACGGCGGACACGTTGCGCAGACTGGCCAGAGCCGGCGCCAGCTTGGCGCGGTTCTCCCGGACCAGGCCGATGAGCTGCTCGGACAGGGCGGTCGTCGTCGTCAGGAGGCGATGGATCGCCTCGCGGCGGGCCCGGACCTCCTGCAGCACCAGGTCGCTGTCCTTCAAGAAGCCGACCAGGTCCTCGTCCCGGGCGGCGAGCACCGTCGTGACGCCCTTGGCCCGGTCGAGCAGCACCCGCAGCTTGGCGTCGCGGGACGCGATCGTGGTGGACAGCCGCGACAGGCCGTTGAGCGAGGCCCTTACGTCCGCCGGGGAGTTGCGGAAGTCATCAGCGAGGGTCGTGAACGACTTCGCGAGCAGCGCGGTGTCGATCCCGCCGACGGTGTCAGCGAGCTGCTGGAAGGCCGGGGAGATGTCGAAGGGCGCGGAGGTGCGGGCCACCGGGATGTGGGTCTTGGGGTCCAGCGAGCCGTCACCGTCAGGTTCGAGGGCGACGTACTTGCGGCCGAGGACCGTCTTGATCTTGATGGCGGCCTTGGTGAGCCGGCCGAGCTCGGCGTCCTTGATGCGCATCTTCACGACCACGTGGTCGCCCTTGAGGTCGATGCCCACCACCTTGCCGACCTTGACGCCGGCGATCCGGACCTCGTCCATCTTCTGCAGACCGGCCGCCTCGGTGAAGTCGGCGGAGTAAACCTCGCCACCACCGATGAGGGGCAGCGAGTCGGTCTTGAAGGACCCGACGAGCACGGCGAAGATCAGGCCCATCCCGACCGCGCCGATGACGGTCTTGTTCTTCTCCCGGAACGGCGTCATGCCTTGCACCTGTCAGCCGAGTTCACGAACTTCTCCCCGTCGACCTGCACGCCGCACAGATAGAAGTTGAACCAGCCTCCGTAGCTGGCGGTGGCGATGATGGTGTTGAGCTTGCCGGGCAGCCGCTGCAGGACCCCGTCGATGACGGCCTTGTTGTCGTCGAGGTTCTTCGCGAGGTCGCCGAGAGCCGCGATGTCGCTCTTGAGGCCGGGTCGGATGTCGGTGAGCAGACCGGCGGTCGCGTCGGTGAGGTCGGCGACGCCGTCGATCGACTGCCCGATCGACGCCCGGTCCTGGGCGAAGCCGGCCGCGAGTCGCCGCAACTGGGTGATCAGGGCGTTGAGGTCGGCGTCGCGCTTGCCGACGGTGTCCAGCACCGCGGTGAGGTTGTCGATGACCCGACCGATGACCGCGTCCTTGTCGGCCAGGGTGTTGGTCAGCGACGCCGTGCGGGACAGGAGGGTGTCGATGGTGCCGCCCTCGCCCTGCAGCGTCTGGATGATCTCGTAGGAGACCTCGTTGACGGTCTTGGGGTCCAGCGCCTGGAACAGCGGCCGGAAGCCGTTGAACAGCACAGTGAGGTCAAGGGCGTTGCGGGTCTGGGCGAGCGGGACGGTGGAGCCCGGGGGGCGGGCGTCGGCGGAGCCGGTCCCCTCCTCGATCGCGATGTACCGCTCCCCCACCAGGTTGCGGTAGCGCAGCTGCAGGATGTTGGACTCCGTGACCTTGCGGTCGCCGTCGAGCTTCAAGGTCACGTCGGCCAGCTTGCCCTTGAGGGCGATCTTGTTGACCTTGCCGACACGGACGCCGGCCACCCGCACCTCGTTGCCGGGCAGCAGTCCGGTCACGTCACTGAATTGGGCGTGGTAGATCGTGGTCTTGCCGGTGCCGAAGTTGCCGATCGTGGCGGCGAGGGTGAAGGTCAGCATCGAGGTGACCACCATGAAGATGATCAGCTTGATGAGTGCGCCGGTCGTCTTCACGCCAGTCCCACCGTGTTCCCTCCGGCCAGCGGCCCGAACAGCATCCCGACGAGGTCCGGAACCTCGTCGATGGCCACCCCGAGCAGGGGCGCGGCGACCGCAGCGATGGCTGCGTCCGACCCGCCCGTCGGATCAAGATAGGACGAAGCCGCCGAATTGGGGGGAGGGCTGCTGCGGTAGCCGTCGTCGAAGTAGCCCTCGCCTTGCGGCACCTTGGGCTTGGGCAGCCCGTCGCAGTAGGGCCCCCGGCCGTCGCGGTACTGCGGTTCCTGGCCGGGCTTGTAGCCGCCGTTGTCGGTGGTCCCCTCGACCGTGATGTGCAGGCCGGGCTGGAGACCGCCGAACGTCTTCTCCACGATCGGGCCGTAGGCAGTCAGTGCCGCGAGGAAGCAGGGGTACTCCGGGGAGTAGCGGGCGTAGAGCTGGAGCGAGGGCAGCGAGTCGCGGGCCAGGGCCACCAGCCGCTGCTCGTTGGCGGCCAGGATCGACTGGGCACTGGCCGCGAAGGTCGTGGTCGAGGTCAGGAACGCGTCGAGGGAGGCCTGCTCCTCGACCAGGTTGCGGCTGCTGACCGAGAAGTTGTCGAGGACCTGAAGCAGCGCCGGGGTCGCGCCGGCCGTGTTGTTGCTGAAGTCGGCGAGGCCCTGCATGTCCTCGGCGAGCGTCGGCAGGGCGGGGTTGATCTGCGTGAAGTAGGCCCCGGCGACCGCGAGGTTGTTGCCGAGCTTGTCGCCGCGCCCGCGCAGGGCTGTGGACAGCGCGTTGAGGGTCATCGACAGCTGCGCCGGCTTCAGGCTGACGAGCAGCGGCATCAGGTCGTCGACCACCCGCTCGGTCTCGAGCGCGGTCGTCGAGCGGTCCTGGGGGATGACGTCGTCTTCGGCGAGGCGCTCCGACGTGGGCTGGTCCGGGACGACGAGCAGGACGTACTTCTCCCCGAACAGCGTCTTGGGCAGCAGCTGGGCCGAGACGTTCGCCGGGATGAGGCCGATCTTGTCGGGCTGCAGAGCCAGGTCGATGGTGGCGCCTTCACCCTGCGAGTGCACCTTGCGGACCTCGCCCACGACGAGCCCCCGCAGCTTCACGTCGGCGGGTGCCGACAGCTGGTTGCCGATCCGGTCGGTCTTCAGGCTGACGCGAACGACCTCGGTGAAGGCCTTGTTGTAGAAGAGCACGGTGAGCCCGACAAGCATCGCGATGACCCCGATGAAGGCAACGCCGGACAGCCGGCGGAGCAGCACCGCACGGGCTCCGATAGCGACAGGTGCAGACATCAGCCGGCGATTTTCACGGTCGTGGTGGCGCCCCAGATGGCGAGGCTGAGGAAGAAGTCGACCAGGTTGATCGCGACGATCGCGGTGCGCACGGCGCGGCCGACGGCCACGCCGACCCCCGCCGGACCGCCGGAGGCGTAGTAGCCGTAGTAGCAGTGGATGAGAATGATGATCACCGCGAAGATGAGCACCTTGATGAAGCTGTAGATGACGTCTTCTGCTGGCAGGTACTGCTTGAAGTACTGGTCGTAGGTGCCCGTCGACTGGCCGTAGAACCCGGTCGTGATGAGCCGGGCGGCAAAGTAGGACGACAGCAACCCGACGACGTACAAGGGGACGACGGCGATGAAGCCGGCGATCATCCGGGTGGTGACGAGGAACGGCAGCGACGGCACGCCCATCACCTCGAGGGCGTCGACCTCCTCCGAGATCCGCATCGCGCCGAGCTGGGCGGTGAAGCCGCAGCCGACGGTCGCGGACAGGGCCAGCCCGGCGACGAGCGGGGCGATCTCGCGGGTGTTGAAGTAGGCCGACAGGAAGGCCGTGAAGTTGGAGGTGCCGAGCTGGTTGAGCGCGGCGTAGCCCTGCAGACCGACCTCGGTGCCGGTGAAGAAGGTGAGGAACGCGATGACGCCGATCGTGCCGCCGACCATCGCCAGGGCACCGGAGCCGAGCGCCACCTCGGCCAGCAGGCGCACGACCTCCTTCTTGTAACGGATCGCGACGCGATAGGTCCAGCCGAGCGAGCGGGCGTAGAACGACAGCTGGGCGCCCAGGTCGTCCAGCATGCCCAGGACGGAACCAAGGATGCGGCGCAGGAAACGCAGCGGTGCCGTGAGGACGGGGGGAACCGGAGTCCCCGAGCTGACAGCCATCTCAGCCACCCTTCTGCGGGATGACCTGGAAGTAGATCGCCGTGATGATGAAGTTGGTCATGAACAGCAACATGAAGCTGATCACGACGCTCTGGTTGACGGCGTCACCGACGCCCTTGGGCCCGCCCTTGGCGTTGAGGCCCTTGTAGGCAGCCACCAGGGCGGCGATCAGCCCGAAGATCGCGGCTTTGAGCTCGCCGACGTACAGGTCGGGGAGTTGCGCGAGGGCGGTGAACGACGCCAGGTAGGCGCCCGGGGTGCCGCCCTGCAGGATGACGTTGAAGAAGTAGCCGCCCATGACGCCGACGACGGCGACCATGCCGTTGAGGAAGACCGCGACGAGCATGCAGGCCAGCACGCGGGGCACGACGAGGCGGGCGATCGGCGAGACGCCGAGCACCTCCATCGCGTCGATCTCCTCGCGGATCTTGCGGGAGCCCAGGTCGGCGCAGATCGCCGAGCCGCCGGCGCCCGCGATGAGCAGCGCCGTGACGATCGGGCTCGCCTCGCGCACCACGCCGAGCACGGCCACCGCGCCGGTGAAGCTCTGCGCGCCGATCTGCTTGGTCAGGTTGCCGATCTGCAGGGCAAGCACGGCGCCGAACGGGATCGAGACCAACGCGGTCGGGAAGATCGTGACGCTCGCGATGAACCAGGCCTGCTGAATGAACTCCGCAAACTGGAACGGCCGCTTGAACAGGCCGCGCAGCACGTCGAGCGAGAATGCGAAGTAGTCTCCGGCGCCGCGGATCGGCGCGAGTGGTGTGACCGCCATCAGTCTTCGGTGCTCCGCTTGGGTGCCGACGCCTTCTTCGCCGCAGCCTTCTTGGCCGCAGCCGTCTTCGCCGGGGCCTTCGCTGGGGCCCTGACCGGGGCGGTACGGCGATCGGCCGCCGCTCTCGCCTGGGACACCCGCTCCTGGGTGGACTCGGAGGGGACGACACGCACACCGCCACCGACCTGGACGGTGTCGCGCGCCGACGTGGAGGTTGTCGGGTGGCCACCTCCGGCGAACTCCAGATCGAGCCCGGGGAAGGAACCGGGCGGCGGCACGATGCCGTGCTCCTTGAGCCACGCACCGGGCAGCCGCTGGCTGATGCGGGTCTCGCCACTGCTGGTCATGAGCTGGACGGGGATGGGGGGCAGCGTGCCCAGCTCGATGCCACGCTCGGCCTCGAGCTCGCCCGCGTCCTTCTCCTCGGCCATGCCGATCGGCCCTTCGCGCTGCGCGTTGATGAACTGGCGCACCACCGGCTCGTTGCTCGACAGCAGCATCTCGCGCGGACCGAACATCGCCAGGTGCCGCCGGTAGAGCAGCCCGATGTTGTCGGGGACGGTGCGGGCGGTGTTGACGTCGTGCGTGACGATGAGGAACGTCGCCTGGATCTGCGCGTTGAGGTCGACGATGAGCTGGTTGAGGTAGGCCGTGCGCACCGGGTCCAGACCTGAGTCAGGCTCGTCGAACAGCAGGATCTGGGGGTCGAGGACCAGGGCGCGGGCCAGCCCGGCCCGCTTGCGCATCCCGCCGGAGATCTCGCCCGGGAGCTTCTTCTCGGCGCCGGTCAGACCGACGATCTCCATCTTCTCAAGGACGATGTCCTTGATCTCCTTCTCCGTCTTGCGGGTGTGCTCGCGCAGCGGGAAGGCGATGTTGTCGAACAGGTTCTGCGAGCCGAACAGCGCGCCGTCCTGGAACAGGACGCCGAACAGCTTCCGGATCTCATACAGCTCCTTCTCGCGGACCTTGGTGATGTCCCGGCCGTCGATGATGATCGCGCCGGCCTCGGGCTTGAGCAGCCCGATGAGCGTCTTGAGGAACACCGACTTGCCGGTGCCGGAGGGACCGAGCAGGACCGAGATCTCACCGGCGGGCAGGGTCAGACTGACGTCCTCCCAGATGGTCTGCCGACCGAATCGCTTAGTGAGGTGCTCGACCCGGATCTCGACGCCCACGCTGAGAGCCCCTTCGTGGTAGCGGTTCGCGGAGTCCACCCGGCCAACCGGGAGGACACCGAACTGTAGTTGTGACGGTACTCACAGTGTCTCGGGGGAGACATAAGCGGCTGCGCTCGCAGGCGTGCTGTCCTGGAAACACATCATATGAGGTAGGTCACCCACACCCTAACGTCACCCCGTGGGTCGCGACGGAGGCCTTCCCCGGGGCTCCGGACGGCAAACGCCTTCGGGGCGGCCCTCCCGACTGGGAGAACCGCCCCGAAGGCGTTGGTGCGTGCCGGTGGAACCGGCGGGTGGAGCGGTACTACTGAGCTTCTACTACTTGACGGTGACGGTGGCACCGGCAGCCTCGAGGGCAGCCTTGCCCTTCTCAGCCACCTCCTTGGTGACCTTCTCCAGGACAGCCTTCGGCGCGCCGTCCACGAGGTCCTTGGCCTCCTTGAGACCGAGGTTCGTGAGCGTGCGCACCTCCTTGATGACCTGGATCTTCTTGTCGCCGGCCGACTCGAGGACGACGTCGAACTCGTCCTGCTCGGTCGCCTCGTCCGCGCCACCGGCGCCACCGGCGGCCGGAGCCGCCGCGACGGCCATGGGAGCGGCGGCGGTGACGCCGAAGGTCTCCTCGAACTGCTTCACGAACTCAGAGAGCTCGATCAGCGTCATCTCCTTGAACTGCTCGAGCAGCTCGTCGGTGCTGAGCTTCGCCATGATGGCTCCTTTGTCTTGTTGCCGGTGTCCGGCTGAACGGGGTGGATGTCGGCCGGAGCCGGTTAGTCGGTCTCGCTGGTCGTGGTGGTGCTGTCCTCAGTCGTGCTGTCCTGCGAGGTGCCCTCGGCCGTAGCAGCCTCGGGCGTGCTGACCTCGGTGGTGCCCTCGGCCGTAGCAGCCTCGGTCGTGTCGGTGGCGGTCTCCTCGGCGACAGCGTCGGACGCTGCCTCCGCGGGGGCCTCCTCGGCGGCAGGCGCGGGCGTGCCCGCACCACCGGCGAGGACGGACGGGTCCTGCTTCGCCTTGGCCTCGAGCGCACCGACCGCGCGAGCGGCCTGCGCGAGCGGGGCAGCGAACAGGTAGACGGCCTGCGTGAGCGAGGCCTTCATGGCACCGGCCAGCTTGGCCAGCAGCACCTCGCGGGACTCGAGGTCCGCGAGCTTCTTGATCTCGTCCGCGGACAGGGCCTTGCCGTCCATGACGCCGCCCTTGACGACCAGGGCCGGGTTGGCCTTGGCGAAGTCACGGAGGCTCTTGGCGGCGCTGACCGGGTCGCCGCCGACGAAGGCGACGGCGGTCGGACCCGCAAGCAGGGCGTCGAGCCCGGTGAGGCCCGCCTTGCTCGCGGCGATCTTCGTGAGGGTGTTCTTCACGACCGCGTAGGTCGTGTCGGCGCCAAGTGCACGCCGCAACTCGCTGATCTGCTTGACCGTGAGGCCGCGGTACTCGGTGAGGACCGCTGCCGCAGAGCTGGTGAAGCTCTCGGTCAGCTCGGCCACGACGTCGCCCTTCTCAGGACGGACGGTGGCCCGCTTGTGCTCGACTGGCGTCGCAGCGTCTGTCGCCATGGGCTTCCTCTCGTTCAGGCGTTGGGTCACGTCCTGCAACGAGGAACGCCCCGGCGCAGGGAGCGCACGGGGCGTTGTGGGCACCGGGCCGCTGGGGCTCGGGGCCGAACGTCGTGAACACCTGCGCGGGTCGTCCGCCGGGGCGGAACCTTCTGCGCTGCCTGGTGGGGCAGAGCGACCAACGGTCTTGGGCTGTGGATCAGGTTAGCAGCCGACTACGCCGGCTACGTGCTGCTGGTTACGCCTCGGCGTTGTCGTCGAGGAGGTTACGGGTCTTGTTGGTGTCGACCATGATGCCGGGGCCCATGGTGGTCGAGAAGACGATCTTCTTGAGGTACTTGCCCTTGGCTGTGGCCGGCTTCGCACGGGAGACCTCATCGAGGGCTGCGGCGTAGTTTTCGACCAGCTTGGTGTCGTCGAAGGACGCCTTGCCGATCACCAGGTGCAGGTTGGACTGCTTGTCCACGCGGAAGTTGACCTTGCCGCCCTTGATGTCGTTGACGGCCTTGGTGACGTCAGCGGTGACCGTGCCGGTCTTGGGGTTGGGCATCAGGCCACGCGGGCCGAGGACGCGGGCGACCTTGCCGACCTTGCCCATCATGTCGGGGGTGGCCACGGCGGCGTCGAAGTCGACGTAACCCTTGGCGACCTTCTCGATGAGCTCGTCGCCACCGACCTCGTCGGCACCCGCGGCGAGGGCCTCGGCGGCCTTGTCGCCCTGGGCGAAGACGATGACGCGGGCGGTCTTGCCCGTGCCGTGCGGCAGGTTGACCGTGCCGCGGACCATCTGGTCGGCCTTACGGGGGTCGACGCCGAGGCACATCGCGACCTCAACGGTGGCGTCGTACTTCGTGGTGCTCGTCTGCTTGGCGAGCCGGGCCGCCTCGAGCGGGCTGTAGATCTTGTCCGCGTCGATCTTGGCGGCGGCGGCGGTGTAGGCCTTGCTGCGCTTCATGTGAACTGCCCCTTTCGGCAGTAGTGGTGTTGACGGGGACCGGACGATCCGGACCCCTCCCACAGGTTCAAGCGGGTGACGCGGTCTGACAGGTGGTGCATCAGTCCTTGACGGTGATGCCCATCTGGCGGGCAGTGCCGGCGATGATCTTCGCGGCGGCGTCCAGGTCGTTGGCGTTGAGGTCGGCCATCTTGGTGGTGGCGATCTCGCGGACCTGGGCCTGGCTGATCGAGGCGACCTTGACCTTGTGCGGGGTCGGGGAGCCCTTCTCGACGCCAGCGGCCTTGAGGATCATCCGCGCGGCCGGCGGGGTCTTCGTGATGAACGTGAAGGACCGGTCCTCATAGACCGAGATCTCCACGGGCACGATGTCGCCGCGCTGCGACTCGGTCGCCGCGTTGTAGGCCTTGCAGAACTCCATGATGTTGACGCCGTGCTGGCCGAGGGCCGGGCCGACGGGCGGTGCAGGGGTCGCGATACCAGCCTTGATCTGGAGCTTGATGACCGCGGTGAGCTTCTTCTTCTTGGGAGG
>JANOTZ010000343.1:0-2517 GCA_031416735.1 Frankiales bacterium | reverse complement strand
TCCTCCAGGACGGCCAGACCGGGCAGCGTCTTGCCCTCCAGGTGCTCGAGCGACGCCCCTCCCCCGGTGCTGATGTGGGTGAAGCGCGACTCGTCGATGCCGAGGGCACGGACGGCAGCGGCACTGTCGCCACCGCCGACGACAGTGAGCCCGGCGAGCGAGGCCACCGCCTCAGCGACGCCCCGCGTGCCTTCGGCGTAGGGCGCCAGCTCGAACACGCCCATGGGACCGTTCCAGAACACTGTCTTCGCACCCTCGAGCGCCGCGCGGAAGGCCTGCACCGACTGCGGACCGATGTCGAGGCCTATGCGGTCGTCGGGGATGGCATCGATCGGCACGACCGCGTGCTCGGCGTCGGCGCTGAATGCGGTGGCCGCCACGACGTCCACGGGCAGCAGCACCTTGCCTGTCAACAGCAGCTCGCGGCACTGCTCGAGCATCTGCTCCTCGAGCAGGCTCGTGCCGATCCCGTGGCCCTGCGCCTTGAAGAAGGTGAAGCACATGCCGCCACCGACGAGGATCCGGTCGACCTTGGGCAGCAGCGCCTCGATCACCGTGATCTTGTCGGATACCTTGGAGCCCCCGAGGACGACGACGTAGGGCCGCGCCGGGTCGATCTCGAGCCGGCGCAGCACCTCGACCTCGGTCGCGACGAGCGGGCCGGCAGCGTGCTCGAGTCGCTGTGCGACGTCGTACACGCTGGCATGTTTGCGATGGACGGCACCGAAGGCGTCATCGACGTAGAGGTCGGCGAAGGCCGCGAGCTGGTCGGCGAAGGCGCCGCGCACGGCGTCGTCCTTGGAGGTCTCGGCCGCCTCGAAGCGGACGTTCTCGAGGAGCAGGACGGCTCCGTCCTGCAGCTCCGCCACGGCTGCCTGAGCATCCGGGCCGACGACGTCGTTGGCCAGCCGGACCGGTCGGCCCAGCAGCTCCTCCAGCCGCTTCGCCACGGGGGCGAGGGAGAACGCAGGGTCGGGTGTGCCCTTCGGACGGCCCAGGTGGGCGGTCACGATGACCTGCGCACCGCGCTCGGCGAGCGAGCTGATCAGGGGCAGCGACGCCCGGATGCGGCCGTCGTCGCTGATCGTGCCGCCGTCGAGCGGGACGTTGAGGTCCGAGCGGACCAGGACCCGCTTTCCCTTGACCTGCAGGTCTTCTGCGAGCCTCAAGACAGTCGGGAGCCGACGAGGACGGTCAGGTCGGCGAGCCGGTTGGAGTAGCCCCACTCGTTGTCGTACCAGCCGACGACCTTGACGTGGCTGCCCTGGGCCATCGTGAGCTGGCCGTCGAGGGTGCAGGACGCGGGGCTGGTGACGATGTCGGAGGAGACGATCGGGTCCTCGGTGTAGACCAGGATGTCCTTGAGGTAGCTCTCCGACGCGGCCTTGTAGGCGGCGTTGATCTCTTCCTTGGTGGTCTCCCGACCGAGGGTCAGAACCAGGTCGGTGACGCTGCCGGTCGGGATCGGGACGCGCATCGCGATCCCGTCGAGCTTGCCCTTGAGTTCCGGCAGCACCAGGGCGGTGGCCTTCGCCGCGCCGGTGCAGGTCGGGACGATGTTGAGGCCGGCAGCGCGGGCCCGGCGCAGGTCCTTGTGGGGCATGTCCTGCAGGTTCTGGTCCGACGTGTAGGCGTGGATCGTCGTCATCAGGCCCTTCTCGATGCCGAAGTTGTCCAGGAGGACCTTCGCCATGGGGGCCACGCAGTTGGTGGTGCAGCTCGCGTTGCTCAGGACGGTCTGGCTGCCGTCGTACTGGTCGTCGTTGACGCCCATGACGACGGTGAGGTCCTCGTCGCTCGCGGGGGCACTGACGATGACCTTCTTCGCGCCGCCCTGGTCCACGTGCTTGCGGGCGTCGGCGGCCTTGGTGAAGAAGCCGGTCGACTCGATGACGACGTCGACGCCCAGGTCTCCCCAGGGCAACGCGCCCGGGTCGCGCTCGGCGAGCACCTTGACGGTCCGGCCGTTGATGACGACGCCGTCGCCGGTCACCTCGACGGTGCCGGGGAAGCGGCCCAGGATCGAGTCGTACTTCAGCAGGTGGGCCATCGTCTTCACGTCGCCGAGGTCGTTGAACGCGACGATCTCGATGTCCTGCCCGCTGGCCTGCACGGCGCGGTAGAAGTTGCGGCCAATGCGGCCGAAGCCGTTGATGCCTACGCGGACGGTCACTCGTGCTCCTCGAACTGGACGGCACTGTCTCTGCCCCGGAGGCTACCGACCGGGCTGCCCCGTCGCACCGCCCGGGTCGTCGGGCTGGGGTCGGGGGGCTCAGGTCGGTGGGCTCAGGTCGGTGGGGGGCGGCCCTCCCCCCTCTCTCGATGATCTACCTCCCGTTGCCGTCGCCACGCCCAGTTTGGCGACAACAAGAGGTAGATCATCCAAGAGGGGTACGGCGGAAGGGGCCGCCCGGGTCCGGCGGGGGCGGCTCGGTGGAGGCCGTGGCCGCGCCCGGGTCCGGCGGGGGCGGCTCGGTGGAGGCCGTGGCCGCGCCCGGGTCCGGCGGGGGCGCTTCG
>JANOTZ010000342.1:0-6552 GCA_031416735.1 Frankiales bacterium | reverse complement strand
GGCTGATCTCTCACCACCTGGAAGGACACCACCGTGCGCGACAGCTACCACGAGCAACTTGCCGAGGTCGGCGACGGCCTGATCGAGATGAGCCGGCTGGTCGGCTCCGCCGTCAGCAAGGCGACCACCGCCCTGCTCGACGCGGACCTGGAGGCCGCCGAGGCCGTCATCGTCGCGGATGAGCAGGTCAACGCCCTCTACCGCCAGCTCGACGATGTCGCCGTGCAGCTGCTGGCCCGTCAGCAGCCGGTCGCCACCGACCTCCGCGCGATCGTCACGGGGCTGCGGATGAGCTCGGACCTCGAGCGGGTCGGTGACTACGCCGTCCACATCGCCAAGGTCGCCCGCCGCCGCTATCCCGCCAGCGTCGTGCCCGTCGAGCTGCGGGCCACCATCTTGGAGATGGGCCAGGCCGCGACCCGCATCGCGGTGAAGGCCGGCACGGTCATCGCGACCCGCGACCTGACCCTCGCCGCGCAATTGCTCGCCGACGACGACACCATCGACGACCTGCATGCCCGGCTCTTCGAGCAGCTGCTCGCCGACACCTTCACGCACGGCGTCGAGGCCGCCATCGACCTGGCGCTGCTGGGCCGTTACTACGAGCGCCTCGCCGATCATGCCGTCTCGGTCAGCCATGCCGTGACCTACCTGGTGACCGGCGAGCACAGCGACCCGGAGTCCTACGCCGCCGAGATCTAGACCCTGGTACGACGAAGGGCCCCGTCGCCGGGGCCCTTCGCCATTCCGGGGGGCTAGCCGATCGACACCATCGTGCGGTCGGCCGCACCGGCATAGCCGATGAAGCCGAAGTAGCGCTGGGTCGCGTCGAGCCCGGACCAGCGCGCCGTCAGGGTGACCGGGGTGGCGAGCGTCGCGTTGACGTTGTCGGTCACCGTCACATTCCCGACGTCGACACCAGGCACGGCCCACTGGGTGTAGCTGAACCCACCGCCGTTCGCGGTGTCGTAGCCGTTGACGTATGCCGTGTAGGTGCCCGCCGCCGGATCGGTGAGGGTCACCTGCTCATCGCCGGCCGCCGAGGCGCTGAGGTCGACGAGCTTGCCGGCCTGGTAGACGTACAGGTCGAGGTCGTCGGTCGCCCCACTCGCGTCCACGTCGAACCTGGCGACCTTGGTCCCCGCTGGCACCACCAGGGTGAACGCCTTGGTGGCTGCGGTCTCTGCCGGTGCGAACGGTCCGTTCACCACGGAGCCGGCGACCGGGGTGGCCCCGACCAGTCCGGTCACGGAGGTGTCGAGGTTGCCGGTGAAGCCGGGCGTGACGCTGAAGTCGACGCTCCCTTCCGACCCGGTGCCGGTGATCTCACTCGGCGCCGCGATCGCGACCGGGCGGACCGCCACCGGGATCCGGACGGTGTGCGCCCGGCTGTTCAGCGTCAGGTTGCCCTTGGCCCAGGCGCCCAAGGTCGCCTTGTCACGGGTCAGCGTGATCTGCACGACCTGCTTCGCCCCCGGAGCCAGGGTGAACGACTTCGGGCTCGCCGTCACCGTCATGCCGGGCACGGCGGAGGTGACCGAGTAGGTCTCCTTGACCGTCCCGACGTTGGTCACCGTGCGGGTGACGGTCTGCCGGCCGGCGAGGGCGCCGACCGCGATCGACGGCTGGTTGAGGTCGGAGCCGTCCACCGCCGGCAAGGTGTCGTAGGGAGCCGAGAAGCGCACGCCGAGCCCCACCATGTAGGACCGGTAGTCGTTGGGTCCGGCGTCGAAGACCAGGCCCGGATCGACCGCCAGGTTGGGCCGCACGAACCCGGCACCCTGGGCGAACGGGTCAGGAGCGGTGATGTGGTCGCGGGCCGTCGTCATGAGGGCCGACTTCACCGCGGCCGGCGACCAGGTCGGGTGGGCGGCCTTCATCAGCGCGCCCAGGCCGGCGATGTGCGGCGACGACATCGACGTACCCGACAGGAAGTCATAGCTCCGGCCGTGGTTGGTCGGCGGGGCCACGGCCGCGAGGACGTCGACGCCCGGGGCGGCCAGGTCGGGCTTGAGGATGTCGCCGCTGGTCGTGGTGGATGGGCCGCGCGAGGAGAACGCCGCGACCTCCGGCACCTGGGTCTTCGACTCACCTGTCAACAGCGGCACGATCGCGGCGGTGGCAGTGGCCGGGTTGGCCGCCAGGTAGGCGACGATCGGCGTGCGCGCGGCGTCGCTCACGTGCACCGTCGGGACCGAGTGGAAGTCGCTGTTCAGCGAGCTCGCGGTGGTGTTGGTGAGGATCATGCCGACGCCACCGGCCCGCTTGACCTCGAAGCTCTTGTCGGCCCGCGCGATGACGCCGCGGTCGCACTGCACGATCTTGCCGGTGGCCTTGACCGGGTCCAGCGTGCCGGGGATGCACAGCGCCGCGTCACCAGCGGTTGCCGCAGCCAGCTTGGCGGCCACCGAGGAGACCAGAGCGGTTTGGGCCGGGAGAGTGGCGGTGATCGAGGCCCCGACGAAGCGCTGTCCGTTGCCGAGCTGGACGGCCTTCTCCGCAAGCCGGAAGGTGCTCGCCGCGACCGTCGTCAGCCACGGGCTCGGGTGGTCCAGGGTGCTGGTGCCCGGGCCGCTGTTGCCGGCCGAGTTGGCGACGAAGATGCCGAGGTTGGACGCCCGCCGGAATGCCTGCTCGACCACGTCGAGCGGGCCCGACTCGCTCGAGCCACCGATGGAGTAGTTGAGGACGTCGACCCCATCGGCGACGGCGTCGTCGATGGCCGCCACCGAGTCGCGGTTGAAGCAGCCGCCACTGGCGCCCGGCTTGGCCTCCCAGCAGACCTTGTACGCCGCGACCCGGGCACCGGGCGCCATGCCGGAGGCGGTACCGATCGCCGTACCGTCGATGGTCACGTTCTCGACGCGGTTGCCCGCAGCGGTCGAGGCGGTGTGCGAGCCGTGACCGTCCCCGTCGCGCGGGGAGAGGTACTCGGTCTGCGCGATGTTCTGCTTGCCGAAGCCGTCGACGTAGTAGCGGGCGCCGATCAGCTTGTCGTTGCAGCTCTGGGAGGTGAACTGCTCGCCCTGGATGCAGGGTCCGAACCACCTGCCCCGAAGGCCGGTGGTCGCGACCGGCTGTCCGGCCTGGTCCCGCTTGAGCTCGGCGCCCGCAAAGGACGCGCTCTCGGGCCAGATGCCGGTGTCGATGACGCCGACGATCACGCCGTTGCCGGCGGTGGTCTGGGTGCCGATCTTCGACCACAGCCCGGTCGGGCCGCTCAGCCCGAGGAAAGCCGGCGAATCGATCGTGTCAGCGGTCTTCAGGACATCCTTCTCCATCCGGACGACACCCGGCGCCCGCGACAGCGTGCGGGCCTGGTCGGCGGTGAGCTGGACGGCGACGCCGTTGGTGGCCACGGTGTAGTCGGCCAGCTTGGTGGCCCCCACCGCGCTGAGCGCGCGGTCGTGGGCCGAGGAGAGCCGGCTGCGCCACCTGATGACCTCGGTGCGGGTGGGGTCGAGCTTGCTACCGGCGTCGGGCCGGGTGCGGGCGTAGCCCTGCGTCGTCCCCTCATAGCTCGCGGCGGGCTCGTCGAGGAAGGTCACGAGGTAACGGCCCGCGGAGGCCGGCGAGGCTGGGGCGGCCGCGGCGGGTGGCGCCCCGACAGCCAGGCCAGCGGCCGCCAGAGCGGCGGCAGCAGCAACGGAGATCATCCGGCGAAACGCCGAGGGAACAGGATGAAATGTGGACAAAAGAGGTCCTTTCTGACCTGTTATCCGGCCGAGTGGGGTGTACGTCGGCTGCGTCACCCTCGGTGACCAGGCCCACCGCGTCAAGGGGGGGTTCCGCCGGATGGCCGAATCGGGGCAGGCCTTTCGATGGGCCGAGCGGAGGAGCACACTGGGAATCAGCACCAAGGAGCACCGGGACTCCGGCCGTCCGACCCGCGGCGCCGTGCACGTCCCCCTGTAGCCGGACGGGGCCGTCCGGGCAGGTGGCGGGCTGACCGGTGGGCCGTGGGGACCTATGGTCTCGGACGTGGGCGATACCAGCAGTGCCGTGCTCCTCGCGGTGGCTGCCGTCCTCGTCACCGCGCAGGGCTGCCTGCTCGCCGGTTTCGTGCTCGTCGCCTCGCCGCTGCGCCGGCTCACCACGGCCGCCCGCCATGTCGCGGCCGGAGACCTCGATGTTCAGCTCCCGCACCGCGTCGGCGGGCTGATCGGGGCCATCGACGCCTTCAACCAGATGGCGGCCGCACTACGTCAACGCACCCGGGACAACGCCGACGCGCGAGCTCAGTTGCTCGGGGTGACCTCCCGCGCCCAGGCCCTCGCGTCGGTCTCGGTTCTCCTCAGCGGGGCGGCGACGACCGTTGACGAGCTCTCGCGCACGGTGACCGGCCTGGTCACCGAGCTGATCGGCGACGGGGCCAGTCTCCGGCTGTACGGCGAGGACGGCACCCTCGGACCCGGCTGCAGCCATCATCGTGACCCGCACGCTGCCGCACTTCTCGCGCGGACGACGCTCGAGCCGCAGCAGACCGGGAACGCGCTGTACCAACGGGTGTTCACCGGAGAGACCGTGGTCATCAACGAAGACCCGACGGGGAAGGTCCTGCGGCACGCAGATCCCTCCGTCCGTCCGTTCTACGAGCAGATGGGCGTCGGCGCGATGATGATCGTGCCCGTGCAGGCGCGTCGGCACCCCCTCGGCACCCTGGTGCTCTTCCGCGGCCACGGTCGGCCCTTCACGGCCGATGAGGTCGCGCTCGCCCAGGAGGTGGCAACCCGGGCCGGTCTGGCCCTGCTCACTGCCCGCCTCGTCGCGGAGCTGACCTCGGAGATCGCCCGGCGCCGAGAGGCACAGGAAGCCACCCAACGCGCACTGACCCGCCAACGCGAGCTGCTCGTCCGCATCGAGCAGATCGGCCGGGACGAACGGCGACACATCGCGGCCGACATCCACGACGACGCCGTGCAGGTGATGTCGACCGCCCTGATGCGGACAGGTCTGGCGCGCCTCGAGGCGACCGGCGACCTCGCGGCCAAGCTGGAGGCCACCGAGGAGATGGTGAGCGACTCCATCAGCAGACTCCGTTCGATGATCTTCCAGTTGGCGCCGCCGGACCTCGCGGTCATCGGGCTCGATCGGGCCGTGCAGAGGCTTGCCGCCGACCTGTTCGAGGGGTCCGAGGTGTTCATGACCGTCGATGTCAGGTTCAGCACCTCTGACCCACGAGTCAACGAGGCCACCTTCCGGATCATCCGTGAGGCCCTCATCAACTTGCGTCAGCACGCCGGTGCCAGCCAGGCCTCCATCGTCGTGCGCCGAAGCAACGGTGGCTTGTCGGGCAGGGTCGCTGACGACGGGGTGGGCTTCGCTCCCGACCAACCCGTCGAGGAAGGGCACTATGGCGCCTCGGCCATGGCCGAGCGGGCGGAAGCGGTCGGCGGATGGCTGCGCATCCGGCCCAACCGGCCAGGAACCACCGTATCGTTCTGGCTCCCCCTGACCGAACAGACAGGGTCAGGTGGGTTAATCGCCTCATCCGCTGTAGGGCATACACCTCTGGCCCTTTCGCCACGGTAAACGCAAGAATGACAGCCACGACCCTGGACTCGAGCTCGAAGGTTGATGTGATGGTGCGCAGTTCGCACGTCCTGGCCCCCCGGGGGGGTCTGGGATGACGACCGTCCTGGTGGTGGAGGACAACGAGCAGAACCTCGGTCTCATGCGTTACCTGCTCCGGGCGGCGGGGTTCGACATCGCCGAGGCCCGTAACGGCCTGGAAGGGATTGCCTTCGCGCGCAGCTCCCGGCCCGACCTCATCCTGATGGACCTGCAGATGCCGCAACTCGATGGCTTCGGTGCCCTGGCCGGGATCCGTGCTGATGCCGAGCTGGCCCACATTCCGATCGTTGCGGTCACGGCCTACTCGATGGCCGGCGACCGTGAGCGCGCCCTCGCCGCTGGGTTCGACGGCTACCTGAGCAAACCGATCGACCCGTGGACGTTCGTGGAGTCCGTGAAGGAGCACCTCGTCGCCTGAGTCACAAGACCATGGCTCCGAACCACGAGCGCAAATTCTTGAGTGGGGGCAAGATGACACCATGGAGACGTTAGGTACCCCCGGAGTGATCGCCACGCTCGTGGTCGACGATCACGTCATGCTCGCCGAGGGTGTCGCCTCCTATCTCAACCAGATAGAGGACATCCGGGTCGTCGGCATCGCCGGCAGCGGCCAGGCGGCCCTGGCTGCCTTGGCCGCCGAGCCTGTCGATGTCGTACTGCTGGACTACCGACTGCCCGACACCGCCGGTGACGAGCTGGCAACGGTGATCGCCCGGGAGTGGCCCGCCGCCAAAGTGCTCATGATCACGGCGAACGACGACGACGACGTCGTCGTGCGCGCGATCAAGGCCGGCTGCCATGGGTTCGTCCCCAAGGGCCGCACTGCCGCCGAGCTGTTGTCAGCCATCCGAGCTGTGCACGCCGGCGAGGCGGTCTTCGACCCGACGGTGCTGGCTCGGGCCCTGACCCAGGTCAACCGCACCCGCGTCGAGCACACCCGAGGCGACGACCTGACTCCTCGGGAGCGCCAGATCCTGC
>JANOTZ010000341.1:0-3234 GCA_031416735.1 Frankiales bacterium | reverse complement strand
TCACGGACGACGGCCATGGTCGCCGTGGCGACCTCGGTCGCACGGGCGGCCCCCTCGCGCAGGACGGCGTCGACCTGGGCCGGGTCGGCCATCAGCTCCGCGTAGCGCTCGCGGGTCGGCGCGAAGAGCTCCACGACCGCGTCGGCGACGTCGGCCTTGAAGTCGCCGTAGCCCTTGCCGTCGTAGGCCGCCTCGAGCTCGGGCACGGCCTTCCCGGTCGCGACCGACAGGATCGTCAGCAGGTTGGTGATGCCTGGCTTGTCGTCTCCTGCGCGCACCTCGCGACCGGTGTCGGTGACCGCCGACTTCACCTTCTTCACGACGACCTTCGGCTCGTCGACGACCCACAGCGTGCCGGCTCCACCGCGACTGGTGGACATCTTGAGGGTCGGGTCCTGCAGGTCCTTGATCCGCTCGGCCGACTTCTGCACGTAGGGGTCAGGGACCGTGAACGTGTCGCCGTACCGGCTGTTGAAGCGCTGCGCGAGGTCGCGGGTGAGCTCCAGGTGCTGGCGCTGGTCCTCACCGACCGGGACCGCGTTGGCCTGGTAGAGCAGGATGTCGGCGGCCTGCAGGATCGGGTAGTTGAACAGCCCGACGTTTCCCCCGCCCTTGTCCTTGAACTGCGTCATCCGCGACGCCTCACCGAAGCCGGTGAGGCAGGACAGCACCCAGGCCAGCTCGGTGTGCTCGGGCAGGTGGCTCTGCGCGAACAGCGCGCTCCGCTCGGGATCGACGCCCATCGCGAGCAGCTCGGCGATCAGCTTGCGGGTGCGGTCGCGCAGCTCGGCGGGGTCCGGGGAGACGGTCAGGGAGTGCAGGTCGGCGATGAAATAGAAGCACTCGTTCTCGTCCTGCATCGCCGCCCAGTGCCGCACGGCACCGAGGTAGTTGCCGAGATGCTTGCCAGCACCGGTCGGCTGGATCCCGGACAGCACACGTGGACGAGAGGACATGCCGACCAGTCTTTCAGAGTGCCTCGGCCTAGGGTTCAGGACATGTACGACGTCGCCGTCATCGGGGCCGGTCCGGCCGGTGCCGCGGCCGCCCTGAGCGCGCTGCGGACCCGCCCGGGCGCCCGGGTCCTGCTGCTCGACCGGTCGGACTTCCCGCGGGACAAGTCGTGCGGGGACGGCATCGCGCCGCACGCCCTCGACGAGCTGGCCCGCCTCGGGGTTGCTGACGTGCTGCTCGACCGGGTGCCGATCCGGCGGATCCGGCTCGTCAGCCCGCGGGGCGCTGTCGCCTCCACGGTCCTGCACCGCCCCGACTACGTGGTGCCCCGGCAGGTCTTCGACGCCCGGCTGGTGGCCGCTGCCGTTGCCCGAGGGGCGACCTTCGAGCGGCACTCCGCCCGGCGGCTCGAGGTGTTGAACGACCGGGTCGTCATCGACGACACCTGGGAGGCCCGGGTCGTGGTGGGCGCCGACGGAGCCAATGGCGTCGTACGGCGGCAGCTCGGGGTTCCTGCTCAAGCGCCGGCCACCATCGCGGTGGCCGTCCGGGGCTACATCCCTTGGGAGACAAGCGATCCCGAGCAGGTCATCGTGATGGATGGTCGGGACTGGCCGGCCTATGCGTGGCGCTTTGACGCCGGTGACGGCACCTCCAACGTGGGCTTCGGGATGCTGCTCCCGTCGCTGCGCGCGGCCGGCCGGGGACGGGACGCCCTGCACGAGCGCCTGGTCGAGCTGCTCCCGGAAGCGGCCGGCGCGACGCAGCTCCGCGGCCACCACCTGCCGCTCTCGACGGGCCGGCCGGTCCAGCCCGCCGGGCGGGTCCTGCTGGCCGGCGACGCCGCGGCCCTGATCAACCCACTGACAGGGGAAGGCATCTTCTACGCCCTGCTGTCGGGGCGCCTCGCGGGTGCCGCGGCCGTGTCGCCCGGCGATCCGGGGAGATCCTTCCGGGAGTCGCTGGCGCGCGAGTTGGGGCGGCACCTGGGGCACACGACTTTGCTGGCCCGGATCACCTCGCACCAACGGGTTCTCGACGCAGGGGTGCGCGCCACCGCCCGGTCCCCGCGGGCGATGGACGCCCTCGTCGAGGTCGGTCTGGGCCGCGGGCTCATCACCGCCCCCCTGGTCCGCGCCCTGGTGGGTGAAGCCTCCACGTCGTTGCTCGGCCGACTGACCACCCGCCGTGACACCCTCCGTCGGTGACCGAGTCGTGCCTCCCCTGCCGTAACTCCGCAAGCCTGGCCACCGGGTCGATCACGGAGGCCATCCACATCGGCCAGGGATGGCGAGTTGCGCACGCTTTCAACACATCGCTGCCCGGCTGGCTGGTGTTGGTGCCGCTTCGGCACGTTGCAGCAGCAGATGATCTGTCCGCCTCCGAGGCGGCGGAGATGGGTCTCCTGCTCAGGCGGTGCTCGGCCGCGCTGAAGATGCTCACAGGGTGCACTAAGTCCTACTTCATGTTCTTCGCCGAAGCGGAGGGCTTCAGCCATCTGCACGTCCACGTCGTCCCTCGCATGGACTGGTTCGCCCCGGAACAGTCAGGCGCTGGGGTCTTTGGCTTCCTCGGTCTTGACGAGCAGGCGTCCCTGCCCTCGAAAGAGCGGGAGCGCCTGGCTCACGAACTACAGGCGTTGCTCGCGGCCTCGGGGGCGTAGCGGTGGACTAGTTCATGGATCGATTGCACGGGGGGCGAGCCGACCTCGCCCTCGAGGGGCCTCGGCGCAACGCGACGTGGCGAAGATGCCCGAGCGGGTGGCTACAGCGGTCGTCGAGCTCAGCTACGGCGGACTTGTGGACCACCCTCGCCGCGTGGGGCATGAGCTGACTCTCGAGCTCGCCGGACTGCACTCCGCAAAGCGCGGCGACTTCCGCGTGCTGTGCCGCATCAACGAGGATCAAGCAGGGGTGACCATCGTCAACATCGACCACCGGGACGACGCCTACCGCCGCAGGTAACCGGCCTCTCCACCTCGGTGCTTGGCAGCCCTCAGTGAGGGAACGGCGCACAGGCCCTCAAGCAGTGCCCACTGTGCCCGCTACGCGGCTGATCACCGACGGAGCATAGGCGTAGATATGCCGGTAATCCTCACGCTCGAAGGGCAAGGCCTTATCCACAGATCCTCTAGTCCCCCTTGAGAGGTTGCATCTAGGGGGACTAGAGTTTATCCTCATGAAGCCGATGGCACTCCGACTCGTGGAGAAGGCGCCCCGCAAGGCGGGATGCACCCTCGTCTCCCAAGACGGCTCGCACGACAAGTGGGGCTGTCCCTGC
>JANOTZ010000340.1:0-18872 GCA_031416735.1 Frankiales bacterium | reverse complement strand
CCGGCTCGGGCGGCGCCTTCCGGTGCACCCCGACGTGCTGACCGGGCTGGCGGTGGTCGCCGCAGGGGCGGTGCTCCTCGTCCCGGCCTGGGTCGGTGCCCTGCTCGTCCTCACCAGCGCCCTGCTCGACGGGCTCGACGGGAGTGTCGCGGTCCAGCAGGACCGCGCCACCCGGCACGGGGCAGTGCTGGACGCCGTGGGGGACCGGGTCTGTGACCTGCTGTTCGTCCTCGCCCTGGTGCTGGCCGGTGCTCCGTTGCTGCTCGGGATCGCCTGTGCTGCAGGGGTTCTGCTGCTCGAGGGCACCCGGACCGTGACGGGGCGGGTGCTCGTGATCACCGTCGCGGAGCGACCCACCCGGGTGCTCGCGACCGCCCTGGGCCTGGTGTCCGTGCCGACGGTCGGACTCGGGGCGCTGACTCTGGCCTCCGCGGTGGGGTTGGCTCAGTTCAGTCTCGTTTTGACTGGTGATGCCGTCGCTTCACGACGAACATGTGCTCGTCGGCGAGGTCGATGACCCGGGCCGGGTGATGGTTGTCGCACAGCATCGCGATCCCGATGCTGGCCTGCGCCCTGATCACCTGACCGGCGATCTGCACAGGTTCTGCGATGGCCTTGGCCACCCGGTCGGCGAACACCAGCGCGTCAGCCGGGGTGCTCAGGGACTCGTTGATAATGATGAACTCGTCGCCTCCCCAACGCCCGCAGGAGTCCTCCTGTCGCACGATGTGCACGAGGCGATCAGCCACGGCGATGAGGAGCTCGTCGCCTGCGGCGTGCCCCAACTCGTCGTTGACGCTCTTGAAGTCGTCGAGGTCGATGAACAGCAAGGCGCCCTGCGGCTCCCGACGGGCCGTCGCCAGTCTGATCCGGTCGTAGAGCAGCAGCCGGTTGGGCAGGCCGGTAAGTGGGTCGTGCAACGCTCTCGCGGTCAACTGCTCGAAAGCTTCCCGCCGTTCCGTGATGTCGCGCAGCGTCCACACCAACGAAGGCGCGGTGGGGTCGTCGAAGCGCGTAGATGTTGCGGCTACCCAGCGGAACTCCCCATTCGCGTGCCCGATGCGGAACTCGGTGATCGGCAAGGGGGTCGCGTCGGTGGTCGTCGCACGGGCGTCCTCAGAGACAGTAGTCCGGTCTTCAGGGTGGACCAGGTCAAACAGAGGGAGTCCGATGAACGTGTCGTTCTCGCGGCCGAGAATGCGTGACGCCGGGGGGCTCGTGAAGGTCACGATCCCCTCAAAAGACGTGACCACGATCGCCTCTCGGGACCGGTTCACCAGGGAGCGCAGCATCCGTGCCGCGGCGGCCTCCTGCTCGGAGGTGCGGATCGCCGTCACGTCCGCGACCGTGGCCAGGAATCCGGCGACCACCCCGTGGTCCTTCAAAGGCGCGGACCGAGCGTGCACCCACTTGACCACGCCGTCCGGCGTCACCACCCGGGTGCTGGTCTCGTAGGGCTGCCCCGCCGCGATGCTCTCGGCCCACTCACTCGCGACCCGGTCGACGTCGTCCGGGTGCAGGCTGGCGGCCCAACCGGCCCCGAGAATGTCCGACTCGGGACGACCGGAGATGGCCAGGACCTCCGCATTGGCCGACGTCGCCAGTCCCTCGGCGTCGAGCTCGACGATCCCCACCGGCGCCAGGTGCACCAGGGTCTTCAGCCACCTGTTGCTGTCCGCCAGCGACTGCTCCACCTTCTGACGTTCCCGGTCGAAGGCACGCAGGCGGCGGGCGCAGTGCCAGGCCAGGGCACCCCCGAGCACCGTCATGGTCATCGTGACGATGGCCATGCCGACGTTCGCGTCGAACCAGCCCTGATCCTGTGCCCGCAGGCGGAGCCACTCGAGGAATGCGGGGGTGATCACCACGAACGGGACCAGCAGGCGCAGCATCCGGCCGGCGCTGCCCTGGTCCCGGAGCATGATGACGAAACCGGCTCGGGGTTCGAGGATCAACAGGGCCAGCGACAGCACGACCATGCTTGCCGCGGTGGGCACCGCCACGCCGGTGAACCCGCCCACGTTGTAGAGCGAGGAGACGCCATACATGTACCCGAGCCCCGCGACGTACCCGACTGCGAAGACCCCCGCCGTCAGCGCACGCATCGCCCAGACCCAGGTCCGGGTTGCGGCGATCACTGCAAGGCCCAGGAGCAGGAGGCACACGGCGGTCGACAGTGCCATCCGGGCAGAGGTGCCGCCGAGGTCGAGGCCGGGCAGCAGCAGGTCGAACCCCAGCGGCCGGGACAGGGCGTACTCGACCAGCGTCGCGGCACCGAGGGCCGCCACTCCCGCGCCGAGCGCCAAGGCCCGACGGCCGGGGAAGGCGATCGCAACGGAGAGCGCCATGAGGGCCAGCGCGGTGTTGGGCCTCATGGAGCCCTCAAAGGGCGACAGTGTGGTCAGCCAACTGGTGCCGGTGTACCAACCGGCCAGCACGGCCAGCCCGGTGGCGAAGACCAACCCGGTGCCGACGCGCGCCATGCGCTCCATGAGCCTCCCCGTCACGTGCCGCGGGTCGAATCCCCACCACTCGCTGCTCCCCTTCGATCGTCCCGTGCCCGGGCGAGGAGTCAACGCTCAGTCGGGTGGATCGACGAGCCTGCAGACGATCTGGGCGGAAAGTGCCACTAAGGGAAGCCCTCCTCCAGGGTGGGAAGAGCCTCCCACCAGGAACAGTCCCGGCACCGGTGACCGGTTGGCCGGACGCAGGAAGGCGGCGGTCGTCCCGTTGCTCGAGGTGCCGTAGATCGCGCCACCAACGGCCCCGGTGCGGTCCTCCAGGTCGGCGGGCGTGATGACCTCCTGCCACCGCACCCGGCCCGCGACCGGCATCCCACGAGCCGCGAGCAGCTCCAGCAGCCTCGCCGCGTAGGACGTGGCTATCCCTGGCGCCCGCCAGTCCATCGCACCCCGACCTGTCCCGTGCCGTGGCGCGTTGACGAGCACGAACCACGCCTCGCACCCGTCCGGTGCCTGATCCGGGGTGATGCTCACGAACAGCGTCGGGTCCGGGACCGGCCGGGCGCGCTCGAAGACGGCGTCGAACTCCGCGTCGTAGTCCTCAGGGAACAGCACCGTGTGCCGGGGAGGTCCTTCGGTGTGGCCCTCGACGGCGAGCAGCAGCACGAAGCCCGACAGCGACGGCGTCGCCTTCGCCAGCTTGCGGCTGGCGGACGGGCAGTCGACGAGGTCGCCGTAGACGTGGGCGGCATCGGCGTTGCAGACCACCAGGTCCGCGGTGACGGTGGTGCCGTCCTCGAGGACCACTCCCGTGACGGGCTGAAGGATCCGGACGACTCGGGCGCCCGTCCGCACCGCCACCCCCACATCGAGGCAGCGCTGCAGCAGCGCGTCGGCGAGGCGCCGGAGTCCGCCGGTGACGTACCAGCCGCCAAAAGCCTGCTCCGCATAGGGAATGGCAGCCAGCGCGGCAGGGGCGCGGCGTGGGTCGGAGCCGGTGTAGGTGGCGTAGCGATCCACCAACATCCGCAGTCGTGGGTCGTGCAGGTGACGCCTGGCGAGGTCGCGCAACGTCCGGCCAGGGGCCAGGGTCGCCAGGTCGGCAGGGTGCCTCAACGTCAGCGACGCGAGGGAGCGCGAACCGCGCAGAGGGGATTCCAGAAAGGGCGTGCGCGAGGCCTTCCAGATCCTGCGGGCCCGCTCCTGGAACGCGCGCCACTCCTCGCCGTTGCCCGGCCGCAAGGCCTCCATCCGGCGGCACTGCTCGTCCAGGTCGTCGGTCAGGTCCAGGGTGCTGCCGTCCGGAAACCGATAGCGGGCGATCGGTTCGAGCCGTTCGAGCACCAGCTCGGGTGGCCAGCCGCCAGTGGCGTTGAACAGGTCCTCGAACACTGCGGGCATGGTCAGCAGTGACGGTCCCGTGTCGAAGCGGAAGCCGTCGCGCTCGTAGACCCCCAGCTTCCCGCCGACCGTGTCCTGCGCCTCGAGCAGCGTGACCTGATGGCCCTGGCAGGCCAGCCGGGCAGCGGCCGCGAGGCCACCGACCCCGGCCCCCACCACCACTATCGCGCTCACAACTCGCGACCCTTCCACGTCAGCCGACCCTGGCGGCGCAGAATGCGGGAACGCGCGTCCAGACCCACCAGGGCGGCCACCGACAGCGGGTGCGCCAACGAGTCCACAACAGATCCGCCGGTACGTCGAGCGCTGACCATCCGGCCGAGAACCCCTGCTGCGTAGGCGAACAGGCGGTGTCGTCCGAGCAGGGGCGCCAGATACAGCGCGACCAGCACGACCGGGATCAGGGGCGGAGTGGTGTGCAGCGACTTGGCATACCCGTCGGCCAAAGCGGACCAGTCGGCATACATCCGGGTGGTGGCTAGCGCGGTCCCGTCGACAACCCCGCCGCTGCCTCCCGCCCGCTTGACCGCACGCAGCAGCGCGAGGTCCTCGACGACCTGGTCGCGCACCGCGGCATGCCCTCCGGCGCGGACGTAGGCAGAGCGGCGGACCGCGAGCAGCTGCCCGTTGGCGGCGCTCAGTGACGGACCACCGCGTTCGGCCAGGCGCAGAGGCAGGAAGGTCAGCCAGGACCACTGCAGCAGCGGCTGCACCAGCCGAGTCGCGCCGGGCGCCTCCTGTCGTGGGTAGGGCGACACCAGGTCCAGCCCGGTCGCCAGCAGGCAGGCGACGGTGGCCGCGATCGCCTGGGGTGCAAGGACAACATCCGCGTCGAGGAACACGAGCACCTCACTCGCCGGGTCGGCGGCGTCGGCCAGTTGTTGGCAGGCATGCGGCTTGCCCAGCCACCCGGCCGGCAAGGCGGCTCCCGACAGGACGCGCACCCGGGGGGCGTCGGCCACCATTCGCCGAACCCGGTCGAGGGTGTCGTCGGTGGAGCAGTCGTCGAGAACGATGACCTCCATCCGGCCGTTGTCGTCCTGGGTCAGCAGTGCGCGCAGGCAGGCCTCCACCCGGTGCGCCTCGTCGCGCACGGGCAACAGGACGCTGGTCTGCACCTGCAGTGGTCGGAAGACCGGAGTGCGGAGCAGTCGGGCGTTGACCGCAGTGTGGAGCAGCAGCACCCCGAGCAGCCACCTCATCGCAGGGCCCGCGCGTAGGGCACTGCGACGGCGCCCATGACCAGCCCGCCGACCAGCGCCACTCCCGGCCGGCCGAAGAACACCACGTTCGCGAGGACCGAGGAGGCGAAGGTCCACAGGAACAGCGCCGCCGGCACCCGGTCGTCGGCGTCGACGCGGGGGTCGGGGAGCCGGGACAGCACGGCCATCACGACCAACGCGACGGCGACCCAGCCGGCGAGGTTGGACAGCGGAATGCCTTCCAGGCCGGGGATCGGGTGCTCGACATCGAGCCATCGCCAGTGGCCAGCCTCGACCATCTGCGGATCGAGGAACAGGTCCCAGGACGCCAGCGCCCACGCGCCGAGCAGCACCGGGTGCCCGAGGCGCTGCCCGACCAGCAGGCAGGGGTAGGCGAACATCGCCCACGCCAGCGGAACCACCACGGGTACGGCGAAAAGGGTCGGGCCGAGGGAGTCGGCATAGCGGTAGTCACCGAAGGGCCAGCCGGTCGCCACCCCGACCGCCTCGGCGAGCAGCCCGCAGCCCGCGGTGACGGCGAGGTAGGTCGAAGCCCAGCGCGGGCCGCGGGTGGCGGCCGCGTGGGTGAGGGTCGTGGCGAGGAAGGCGAGGACCGTGGCGATGGTCAGCAGGTCGCGCGGCCGGCCGTCGACGAGCGGATAGACGACTTGCAGCAGCACGGTCAGCCCGGCGAGGGCGACCGGCACCCGGAGGGGGCTCCTGGGGGTGGTCGGCACGTGCCGACCCTAGGGGAGGTCGAGAGGTCGACCGAGTATGAGACCGAGAGGGAGGTCAGGCGCGGCGGCGGGCGGCGAGCAGGTCGCCCTGCTCGTTGTGGCCGGCGGAACGCACGGCGCGCTCGAAGGAGCGTCCGTTGCGGCTGGCGGTCAGGTCGGCCCTGAGACGGGCAAACAGCGACGGCCGGGTCGCCAGAGTCGGGGGCAGCTCCGAGACCAGGATCGGTCCGAGGTCAGGGGTGCGAGAAAGGGCGAGGGTGCTCATGGCGCTCTCCAGGGGGGGCGAAAGTGGTGCATCTCCACCATCGCCACCGGAGGGGTCCTACATCCACCCGTGGGAGCGTGACCTAGGACATAGAACGTGTTCTACATGCGGGGCAGTGGCCGAGATCACACCGGGCGCAGGACCTTACGGAGCCGGGTGACTGCATCGGTGAGCGCCCGCCGGGCGGTGGCACCGTGCAGGTCGAGCCAGCCGTCGACCTCCTCGACCAGGTCGTCGTAGGCCTCGCCGATCTCCTCGCTGGCAAGGGCGCGGCCGGCCACCGGGTCGTCGTAGAGCAAGTGCCAGAGCTCGGAGACCTCGGCCAGATCGGGTGCCGGCTCACCGGTCGGGAGCCAGCCACCGAGGTCGAGGTCGATCTCGTCGGGAAGGTCTTCGTTGAGGTCCAGGCCGTGCTCCTGGGCGTGGTGCTCCAGCGCGGGCCTGCTGCCGAACAGCAGCACCTTCCCGTCGCCGTTGGTCAGCAGCAGGTCGGTCTCGCTCTCGTCATCGGCGAGCCAACCGGCATGCCACTTGGTCCCCCCATCGATGAGGAGCACCTCATAAAGCTCAGACATGGCGCCGCCTCCCTTGCATCAATCGGTGTGACATGGATCGGTGTGACCGGTCGCTGAGAACGGTACGCGCGACCGTGCGCCCGCTGGCGCCGAACACGCCGCCACCCGGGTGGGTGGAGGCGCCGCACAGATACAGACCGGCTCGGCCGGGCACCCGGTAACGGGACAGCGCCGGCACCGGCCGCCACAGGAACATCGAGTCGAACCCCATCTCGACGTGCATCACCTGACCCTGTCGCAACCCGAGCTCGCGCTCCAGGTCCGCCGGGGTCTGGACGTGCACCTGCTCGACCGACGCGGCGAACCCCGGTGCGGCCCGGTCCACGGCGGCGATGAGCTTGTCGGCCTCGCGCGCCCCGATGCCGGCCCAGTCCTCACCGTTGCTCAGCGCGTAGGGATGCCACTGCCCCCAGACGCTGACGGTGTGCTTGCCGGGCGGCGCGAGGGTGTCGTCGAAGGCGCTGAACGTCATGGCAAGTGCGGCCGGCTCAGTGGGCGGCAGGCCGGCGTTGTATTCGCCGTGCGCCCGGCGGAGCGCCTGCCGCGACGGTGCGATCAGCTGCATCGCGCGGTAGGTCTCCTCGGTGGCACCCGGATAGCGCGGCAGGTCGCTGGTCGCCAGCCGCACCACCATCCCGATGCCGTTACCGACCCGGATGGTGCGCCGCCACTGCTCCAGCAGCGGGTGCTCGGCGAGCTCCAACGTGGTCAGCACGTGGCACGCCCCAACCACCACGTCCGCCGGCAGGTGCTCCCCGGACTCGGTCAACACCCCGGTCACCCGGTCGCCCACCGAGGTGATGCGGGCGGCCCCGTCGCCAAGACGCACCCTTGCGCCGTACGACGAAAGCCGGGCAGCCAGGGCTTCGCTGAGCCGTCCGCTGCCTCCGACCGGGTGGCCCGGGGGGACCAGGTGCATCACGGTGTTCCAGCCGACCAGGTCGGCGGTGGCCGGCTCGTGCGTGGGCGGGCCCGACTGGGAACCCATCCAGGACAGGGCGGTCTTGAGTCGCTCATCGTCGAAAAGCTCGTCGAGCAGCGCGTCACCGGAGGTGAGGAACTGCCGCGACAGCTCGACGCCGGACAGGCCGGTGCCCTTGCCCGCACCCCAGATCGCCCGCCCCAGCCGGGCCGGTGTCGGTGGTCCCTGGAAGGCGTCGAAGACCTTCAGGTTGCGGGCCGACCAGTCGGTGACGAAAGCGCGGTAGGCATCGGCATCCCTTGTGCCGCAGGCTTTCTCGATCGACGTGCAGGTCTTGTCGAGGTCCACGTGGAAGGTGATGCTGTCGTCGCCGAAGGGGGCGAAGCCCCACGGGTCGAGGTCCTGGTAGGTCACGTCGAGGTCGAGGTCCTCGATGATGCCGGTGTGCCGCACCATGATGTGCGCGCTCGAGCCCCGGTCGACGCGGTAGCCCGGCCAGCGCTCCACCGTGCTGACCGCCCCGCCGATCACGGTGTCGCGCTCGACCACCTCGACGTCGACCCCGGCGCGCGCCAGGTAGCAGGCGGCGACCAGACCGTTGTGCCCGGCGCCGACCACCACTGCCTTCACCGCGTGCCTGCCTTCACCGATTGACCGCATTCACCGATTGACCGCATTCACAGTGGGTGGCCGAGCACGGCGAACTGCCGCGGGTCACCGGGAAACGTCAGGTCCCGCACCAGGTCGACCCAGCCGCCGTTCCGGTAGAAGCCGCGGGCCCGGGTCTCGCGGTCGGGCGTGGTGAGGACCGCCGTCGCCGCACCGGTTCCGGTGAGCAGCTCCTGCAGGATCGCGCGGCCGAGCCCGGTGCCCTGGAACTCCGGGCGCACGTGCAGCTCGCAGACCTCGAAGGCATCGATGAGCCAGGCCGCCTGTTGCTCGGCCGTCATCGCGGCGCGCACCTGGTCGTGCCACCACTGTCCCGGGCCGCCGAGATAGCCGTAGCCGATGCCGACCAGCCGGTCGCCGTCCAGGGCGGCGACGGTGCGCAGACCCCGCCGGTCGAGATGGCTGGCCAGCACCGGGCGACGGCCCCTGGCAACCACGGGGGAGACCTCCATCGCGTCGGCGTAGACGTCGAGGACGTCGTCGGCCCGCGCCCCCAGCTCATAGCGGTCCCAGAGGGTGAGGATCACTGTCATGACAGTGGGTCCTTGCCGTCGAGGGTGCCTTCGCTGCCGGTGACGGCGAAGCGGGCGAACAGCTCCTCGGCGTACCAACCGATGCGGGTCGTGTCGGTGATCGCCTGCCGGTGCGCAGGGGAACCGTAGGCGAAGTCCTGCAGGGCCGTGGCGGACTCCCACACGCTGAACGTCCCCTGCAGGCCGACCGGTGCCTCGCCGACCGCCAGGGCGGTGTGCAGACCGGGGGAGCCGTACAGCTCGGCCTCGACCGACGGCACCGACGTCCAGAAGGTCCGCGCCCGCAGGGGAGCGAGGCGGGCCCTGGTCAGAGCGGCCACCGGTCCGGCGTACCGGCTGGGGGTGGGTCGTCCGAAGGGCTCGCGCCTGCTCCACCGGCCGGTGCTCGCGAGCGGAGTCAGGTCGACCCGCCAGGTCTCGCTCGCCAGGCGGCCCCACTGCTCGGCGACCGGATCGGGTCCGGGGGTGGACCAGCAGGTCAGCTTGGCCCAGCGGGTGGGGTCGGCCTGGGTGACGCCGAAGCCGCGGCCGGTGCCGAGCAGCTTGGTGAACCGCACCCCGGGGGTGCGGGCTGCGCGGTGCCGGTCCATGCTGAGATGACCGACGACGCGCAGCAGCTTCGCCGGCGGGATCCGCCACACGTGCAGCGTGACGAGAACGGGGACGGGTTCCACCTACCCACCCTGCCATGCGTTCCGGCTGTGTTGCGGGAAGGCTTGGACCCCTAGAGGAGTTGAACCTGTTCGTGGACCTGCAGACGCTTGCCGCCGACGCGGCACGTGACCTCGAGGACGCGACGGCGCAGGAGGTGCTGCGCTGGGCCGTCGACACCTTCGGGGACCGCTTCGTCGTGTCGTCCTCGATGGGCGACGGCGTGCTCTCGTCGCTGGTGGCGTCGGTGCAGCCCGGTGTGGACGTGGTGTTCCTCGACACCGGCTACCACTTCCCGGAGACGATCGGCACCCGCGACGCCGTCGCGCAGGTCTACGACGTCAACGTCCGCACCTTCCTGCCGTTGCTGTCGGTGCCTGCGCAGGACGCCGCGCACGGCGCCGAGCTGTGGCGCCGCGACCCGGACGCCTGCTGCGCGATGCGCAAGGTCGAGCCGCTGACCCGGGCGCTGGCCGACTACGACGCCTACGCCTCGGGGCTGCGTCGAGACGAGGCGCCGTCCCGGGCCGCGACGGCCGTCGTGGAGTGGGACGACAAGCGAGGCAAGGTGAAGGTCAACCCGTTGGTCCGCTGGACCGCCGACGACGTCGACGCCTACGTCGCGGCGAACGGCGTGCTGGTGAACCCGCTGGTCGCCGACGGCTACCCGTCGATCGGCTGCGCGCCCTGCACCCACCGGGTGGCACCGGGGGAGGACCCTCGCGCCGGACGGTGGAAGGGCTCCGACAAGACCGAGTGCGGCTTGCACGCCTAACCCTTGCGTCTGCCGAAGTGGCCACCCCTGGCGCTCGCGGGAGCAGACGCAGCGGGTCTAGGGGGTTCGGTAGAGGCAGTGTCGGCGCAACGGGTGCCCCTCCGGGACGCGGGGGTGGTCGAACTCGCCCTCCCGGCGCATCCCGAGCCGTTCCATCAGCCGCCAGCTCGGCTCGTTGGTCAGTGCGGTGAAGCTGACGATGCTCGGTTCGTGCCGCAGCCCGACCTCAAGGGCGCCCCGGGCCGCCTCGGCCGCGAAGCCCTGGTGCCAGAACCGGTCGGCGAACCGCCAGCCGATCTCCAGCGCCGGACTGAAGGGCAGGCCGTGCTGCCAGGTGAGCCCGGTGAAGCCGGCCAGCTCGCCCCCGATCTCGACCGCCCACAGCCCGTAGCCGTACCGCTCGAAGTGCGTCTCGATGAAGGTGATGAGGGCGTCGCTCTGCTGCCGCGTGAGGGGCGCGGGGAAGTGCTCCATCACGACAGGGGAGGCGTTGAGCCCCGCGAAGGGCTCGCGGTCCGCGGCCGTCCACCTGCGGAGGAGGAGCCGCTCGGTCCGGATCTCGTCCACTTACGTCCGCTCTTGTGGTCACCTCGGCCGCTCGGGCGAGCAGACGTAAGCGGGGGGTTGGGCGGGTCAGGGGGAGCCGGTGGCGCCGGTGGCGGCGGTGGAGCCCTTGTAGCGCAGCTCGAAGACGCGCAGGCAGTCCTCGCAGCGCCACTGCGCGTGCTCGTCGAGCTCCCCCCACGGGCGGAGCCGTTCCTCCCCGCAGTAGGGGCAGAACATCGGCGTCGCCCGGGCGGCCGTCACTTCAGCAACGCCTCGTCGGCACGCCGCACCCACACCGCGAACTTCTCGCCGTCGGCCCGCTCCGCCAGGTAGGTGCGCAGGATCCGCTCGACATAGTCGGCCGCCCCGTCCGCGGTGACCTTCAGCCCGCGGGCCTTGCGCCCGAAACCGGCGTCCTCGCCGAGTCGACCGCCCAGGTGCACCTGGAAACCCTCGACCCCGTCGACGATCGAGCCCTTCAGCCCGATGTCGCCGGTCTGGAACCGGGCGCAGGAGTTGGGGCAGCCGTTGACGTTGAGGGTGAGCGGTTCGTCGAAGTCGGGCAGCCGCTTCTCGAGCTCGGTGTAGAGGTCGACCGACCGGGCCTTGGTCTCCACGATCGCCAGCTTGCAGAACTCCAGGCCGGTGCAGGCCAGGGTGCCGCGCCGGAACACCGACGGCCGGACCCGCAGGTCCTCGGCCTCAAGCGCCTCCACCAGCGCGTCGACCTGCCCAGCGGGTACGTCGAGAAGCACCAGGCCCTGCTGCGCCGTCGTCGACACCCGGCCCCCGCCGAGGCGCTCGGACAGCTCGGCGACTCGGGTCAGCTGGGAGCCGCTGGTACGTCCGGCGCGGGCGACGGCACCGACGTAGGACAGCCCGTTCTGCTGCGCGTGAACGCCTATGTGGTCGCGGTTCTCGGTCGGCGGCGTCGCCGGGGCAGGCCCGTCGGGGAGCGGCGCGCTGAGGTATTCGGCCTCCAGCACGGTCCGGAACTTCGCCGGTCCCCAGTCGGCCAGCAGGAACTTCAGCCGGGCGTGCATCCGGGAGCGGCGGTAGCCGTAGTCGCGGAAGACGCTGATCACGCCCTCCCACACCTCGGTGACCCGGGCGGGCTCCACGAACGCACCGAGCCGGACCCCGAGCTTGGGGTTGGTCGACAGCCCCCCGCCGACCCACAGGTCGTAGCCCGCGCCGAGCGTCGGGTGCACCACGCCGACCAGGGCGATGTCGTTGATCTCGTGGTTGGTGCAGTGCGTGGCGCAACCACTGATGGAGCTCTTGAACTTGCGCGGCAGGTTGGAGAACGCCGGGTCCCCGAGGTATCTCGCGGCCACCTCCGAGATCACCGCGGAGGCGTCGAGCACCTCGTCCGCATCGACCCCGGCCAGCGGGCAGCCGATGATGACGCGCGGGCTGTCGCCGCACGCCTCGGTGCTGCTGAGGCCGACCGCCTCCAGTCGCTCCCAGATGGCCGGGACGTCCTCGATGCGGATCCAGTGCAGCTGGATGTTCTGCCGGTCGGTGATGTCGGCGACGTCGCGGCCGTACTCCGTGGCGATCTGCCCGATCACCCGCAGCTGGGTGCTGCTGAGCTGCCCACCGTCGATCCGGATGCGCAGCATGAAGAACGGCGCCTCGAGCTCCTCAGGGGCGAGGATCGCGGTCCTCCCGCCGGGGATGCCCTGCGCCCGTTGCGTGTAGAGGCCATACCAACGAAGCCGTCCGCGCAGGTCCGCACCGTCGATCGAGTCGAAGCCCTGCTTGCTGTAGATGTCGAGCACCCGCTGCCGGACCTCCAGCGGGTTGCTGTCCTTCTTGATCTGCTCGTTGGGGTTGAGGGGCTCGCGGTATCCGAGCGCCCACTGACCCTGTCCGCGAACGGCGGGCACGATGTCTCCTACGGGGTAGAAACGGCGGGGTTTGCGAGGACACGACCCCGCGAACAGACCGCGCTGCAGGTGCGCTTGAGGTCGATGTGACGACGCGAAACCAACAGGGCACCCACCCGCACAGCGTAGCGGTGTGCGACCATGTGCCAGTGATCGCCACCGTTCTCGTCGCCCGCCTGCATGTGGACCTGCAGCGCGTGTCGAGCGCGATCTGTTCCTCCTGACGATCTGAGCACGGCGCCGCCGCGGCGCCGTATGCCCACCTCGGAGGAACCCGTTGACTGCCCGTGCCCGCGCCGCTGCGTGGCTTCCCGTCCTGCTCGCTGCCCTGCTGACCGGCTGCAGCAGCACCGCCGCACCGGCCGGCGCCGCCGCCTCCGAGCTGCGACTTGGCTACCTCCCCAACCTCACCCAGGCCACTGCGCTGTACGGCGTGACGACGGGCAGTTTCCAGCAGGCGCTGGGCACCACGACCCTGAAGGCCTCGGCGTTCACGGCCGGCCCCGCCGTGATCGAGGCGATGCGCGGCGGATCGCTGGACGCCGCCTTCGTCGGACCGAACCCCGCGATCAACGGCTTCGTCCAGACCGACGGTGAGCTGCTGCGGATCGTCGCCGGGACCACCAGCGGCGGCGCCGCCCTCGTCACCCGGCCGTCGATCAGCAGCGTCGAGCAGCTCTCCGGCAGGAAGGTCGCGACCCCGCAGCTGGGCAACACCCAGGACGTCGCCGCCAAGGCGTTCTTCCAGGACAAGGGGGTGGACGTCGACGTGGTCAACCAGGAGAACGCCCAGACCTTGGCCTTGTTCAAGGAGGGGAAGCTCGACGGCGCCTGGGTGCCGGAGCCGTGGGTGAGCCGACTGGTTCTCGACGGCGGCGGCAGGGTGCTCCTCGACGAGAAGACGTTGTGGCCGCAGGGCGATTTCGTCACGACCCACCTGGTCGTGAGCCAGCAGTTCCTCTCCAGACACCCCGCCTCCGTCGAGGCCCTGCTGCGGGGGCTGCTCGCGGCCACCGACGTGGTGGCGACCAGGAGTGCCGCCGTACAGCGGGTCGTGAACGACGCACTCCTCGAGACGACCGGCAAGCGGCTCGCGCCGGAGATCCTGGCGGCTGCCTTCGCGCACCTCACCCCCACGGTCGACCCGGTCGCGAGCTCGCTGGTGCGGAGCGCGCAGCACGCCGAGGACATCGGACTGCTGAAACCCGCTGATCTGCAAGGGATCTACGACCTGACCATCGTCAACCGGCTGCTCAGGGCAGCCGGCAAGGCGCCTGTCTCCGATGCCTCGCGAGGTGTGTCATGACCGTTCTCGACTCCCTGCTCCGGAGGAGCCCCGTGGATACTTTCCCGGTGGACTCCGCTGCCGTCTCCGTGCGCGGCCTCACCAAGCGCTTCGGCCGCGGGCCCGTCGTCCTCGACGACATCAACCTCGACATCGCACCGGGGGAGTTCCTGTGCATCCTGGGCGCGAGCGGCTGCGGCAAGTCGACGCTGCTCAACCTGGTCGCCGGCCTCGACCGGCCCACGGCGGGGGAGGTGACCGTCCCGGGTCACCGGCCGTCGCTGATGTTTCAGGAGCCGGCGCTGTTCCCGTGGCTGACCGCCTCAGAGAACGTCGAGCTCGCCCTGCGGCTGCGCGGTGCGGGGAAGGCGGAACGCCGCGAGGAGGCCCGGCACCTGCTCGCCCTCGTCCGGCTGGAGGGCGCCGGTGACAAGCGGCCGCACGAGCTGTCGGGCGGCATGCGCCAGCGGGTAGCTCTGGCGCGCGCCCTGGCCCAGGACTCCAAGGTGCTGCTCATGGACGAGCCGTTCGCGGCGCTCGACGCGATCACCCGGGATGTGCTCCACGACGAGCTCATGCGGGTCCGGGAGGAGGTCGGCGCAACCGTGTTGTTCGTGACGCACAACGTCCGCGAGGCCGTCCGGCTCGGCGACCGGGTCGTGCTGCTGTCCTCGCGGCCGGGTCGGGTGGTGCGGGAGTTCGACGTCAAGATCGCCCAGCCGCGCCGCATCGAGTCGCCCGAGGTCGCCGCACTGTCCGTGGAGATCACCGAGCACCTGCGCACCGAGATCCGCCGGCACGCCCAAAAGGTGACCCGATGACCACCGCGGTCGATCACCACGCCGAGCTCGAGGCCGGCCTCGACGCGCTCGAGCTCGCGCCGGTGGAGCCTCGCCGGGCCTGGTGGCAGCAGGCCCTCGTCAGCGCCCTGCCACCGGTGCTCGCGCTGCTGGCGATCCTCGCCGTGTGGCAACTCGTGCACCTGACCAAGGACCCGCAGAACCTGCCGGGCCCCGGCCAGGTCTGGACCGCGTTCGTCGAGCAGTGGGAGCTCGGTCGCCTGCAGGAGGCCGTCGCCACGAGCCTGCAGCGGGGCGCGTTCGGCTTCGCCATCTCGGTCGCCGTCGCCACCCCCGTCGGTCTGCTGCTGGCTCGGGTCTCCTTGCTGCGCAGGGCTTTCCGGCCGCTGATCAGCGGTCTGCAGTCGCTGCCCTCGGTCGCCTGGGTGCCCGCCGCGATCCTGTGGTTCGGACTCGACGAGAAGGCGCTCTATTTCGTCATCTTGATGGGCGCGATCCCGTCGATCGTGAACGGCACGATCAGCGGCATCGACCAGGTACCGCCGCTGTTCCAGCGGGTCGGCCAGGTCCTCGGGGCGCGCGGACTGACCCTCGCCCGGCACGTGCTGCTGCCGGCCGCCCTGCCCGGATACCTCGGGGGGCTGAAGCAGGGCTGGGCGTTTTCCTGGCGGTCGCTGATGGCGGCCGAGCTCATCGTCAACTCCGGTGACCTCGGCCTCGGTATGGGCCAGGTGCTTGACCAGTTCCGCACCCTCGGTGACCTGCCGGGGGTGCTGGTGGGCATCCTCGCGATCTTGTTCGTCGGGATCGCGGTCGAGCTGCTCGTCTTCGATCCCGTGGAGCGTCGGGTGCTCCGGCGCCGCGGCCTGCTCGCCCGCACCTGACCGGTGAGAGCCGTGCGCAGACCGCGGCCTGAAAGGGTGGGCGGTGTGAACTCGCCGTACCCCTTGCACCTGGACCTGCGCGGGAAGCGCGTGCTCGTGGTCGGTGCCGGTCCGGTCGGGGTACGGCGGGCCCGCGCCCTCGCGGCCAGTGGCGCCGTCGTGACGGTCGTCGCCCTCGACGCGCCACCGGACTTCGAGCTGCCCGTCGAGCTGCGGGCCTTCGAGATCGGCGATGTGGAAGGCAACTGGCTGGTCCATGCGTGCACCGGAGTCGTCGACGACCTGGTGGCCGAGTCGTGCGAGGCCCGGGGGATCTGGTGCGTGCGCGCCGATGACGCGGCCCTGTCCGCGGCCTGGGTGCCGGCCGTGGCGCGGGTCGACGACGTGGTCGTGTCGGTGACCGCCGGCCGCGACCCGCGGCGGGCGATGGGTGTGCGTGACGCGATCGCGCTGGCACTGCAGACCGGCACGCTGCCCCTGCGGCGGGCGCGGGTCGGCGCCGGTTCGGTGGCCCTGGTGGGCGGTGGCCCGGGGGACCCGGGGCTGCTCACCGTGCGGGGGGCGCAGCTGCTCGCCGCCGCCGACGTGGTGGTGCGCGACCGGCTCGCGCCGGCGGTGGAGCTCCCGGACGGCGTCGAGGTCATCGAGGCGGGCAAGAGCCCGAGGGGAGTCCAGAGCGGCGGGGGCACGGGCGGCGGTGGCGCTGGCGCTGGCGGTCAGTCGTGGGTGCAGGACGACATCTGTGCTCTGCTCGTGGACCGGGCGCGGGCGGGCAAGCGGGTGGTGCGGCTCAAGGGCGGCGATGTGCACCTGTTCGCCCGCGGCATCGAGGAGGTGACGGCGTGCGTCGAGGCCGGCATCGAGGTTGAGGTGGTGCCCGGGGTGACCAGCGCTTTCGCGGTGCCTGCCTGGGCCGGGATCCCCGTCACCGCAAGGGGTCTGGCCCAGAGCGTGTCCGTCGTGTCGGCACACCTCGCCCCCGGGGAAGCGGGCTCGACCGTCGACTGGGATGCGTTGGCTCAGGTCGGCGGGACGCTGGTGCTGCTCATGGCGGTCGAGCGGCTGGGGCTGTGCGCCGACGCACTGATGGCCGGCGGGCTGGCCCCGTCGACGCCGGCTGCCGTCGTACAGGATGGGACGCTGGCGTCTCAGGAGGTGGTGGTGTCGACCCTCGGTGCGGTGGCGGCCGACGCGGCGCACCTCACGGCACCGGCGGTGGTCGTCATCGGGGACGTCGTGTCGGCGAGAATTCTCCCGTGAGCGTGCTGCTGGGCGTGGCCCACGGGTCGCGCGACGAGGGCTCCCAGCAGGTCGTGCGCGACCTGCTGGTGATGACCGCTGCGCAGCGTCCCGGGCTCCGGGCGGAGGCGGCGTACGTCGACAACGCCTCCCCGTCGATCCGCGCCGCGCTGGCCCGGCTGGTCGGGGAGGGTGAGACCGACATCACCGTGGTGCCGCTGCTGCTCGGCGCGGCATCGCACTCCAAGACCGACGTGGCCGCCTCGGTGCAGGCCGGCCGTTTCGCGCACCCCTCTGTGGTGCTCCGGTATGGCCGGCCGCTGGGGCCCCACCCGGTGATCGTCGACGTCCTGGCCCGGCGGCTCGCCGAGGCCGGGGTGACGCGGGACCCCGTGCTGCTGGTCGCCGGCGGCTCGCTGGACCCCGACGCGAACGCGGGCGTCGCGGCGACGGCCCGGCTGCTCTGGGAGGGGCGGGCGTTCCCGTCGGTGGACATCGCGTTCGTGTCGACCACCGGGCCGTCGGTGGTGGAGGCGCTGAACCGGCTGCGGGCCCAAGGGGTGCGCCGGGTGGGACTGTCCCGGTATTTCCTGGGGCCGGGGTATCTCCCGCAACGGGCGGTGGAGCTGGCGGCCACCACCGATGTCGAGGTTGTCGTCACCGAGCCGCTGGGGGCGTCGGAGGGGCTGGCGACCCTGGTGCTCGGCCGCTTCGACGAGGCCCGGACCGGCGACATCCGGATGAACTGTGACGCATGTCTCTACCGGATTGCCTACCCGGGGCTCGAGCATGCCGTGGGTGCGCCGCAGGTGCCGCACCGCCACCCCGACGACTGATCAGGACAGGTCAGGTCAGCGAGCTGAGATCTCCCGGCACGTCGACGGCGTGCTCGCGCAGGACGTCGAGCGGGATCAGGTCGAGCGCTTTGACGTGCGTGGACGCGAGCACGATCGGCGCGGCGACCCCGTCGCGGTGGGCCTGCAGCCAGCGCATCGCGACGACGCACCAGCGGTCCCCGGGGCGCAGGCCAGGGAAGGCGTACTCCGGGCGGGGCGTCGACAGCGGGTTGCCGACCCGCTGCTGGTGGTCCAGGAACTCCTGCGTCATGACCGCGCACACGGTGTGGCTGCCCACGTCCTCGGGCCCGGTGCTGCAGCACCCGTCCCGGAAGAACCCGGTGACCGGGTCCATCCCGCAGGGCTCCAGCGGGTCACCGAGCACGTTGAGGTCCACGTCCTCAGTGTCCCAGAAGAGGTCTGAGAAAAGCCGAAAGGCCCCGGCCGAAGCCGGGGCCTTTCGGTGAAGCACGACTACAGCGGGCGGACGTTCTCCGCCTGCGGGCCCTTCTGGCCCTGGGTGATGTCGAACTGGACGCGCTGGTTCTCGTCGAGGGACTTGTAGCCCTCAGCGGAGATCGCGCTGAAGTGGCAGAAGACGTCGGCGCCCCCACCGTCCTGGGCAATGAAACCAAAGCCCTTCTCCGCGTTGAACCACTTCACTGTGCCTTCGGCCATGATAATTCCTTAACTGTTGTTCACAGATCGCGTATGCGGTCTATGGGTTGAGGCAACTTTGCTCGAACGGTCCCGCAATAGCAAGAACGCCTGCGACATGTGCCGCAGACGTTCGAGAACGAGCGAGCAAAGCAACGACAGCCACGCGTAGCGTATGCCCCCGGCGGCACTTATGGGGGATTCTGGCCCAAGAACTTCCCGGGCGACCCGTCAGGACGCCTGGCTGACGCTGCTCATGTTGAAGTCCGCGATGCGCAACGTGGGCATCTGCGTCCACGTGAAGTCATCGCTCCACTCCCTCGGCAGGGTGGGCACGGAGGCCCCCGACTCGGCGATCCGCCCGAGCAGGTCGACCGGTGACTCGTTCCAGCGGAAGTTGGTCACCGTGCCGGTGACCTCGCCGCCTTCGATGAGGTAGACCCCGTCGCGGGTGAGCCCGGTGAGCAGCAGCGTCTCGTTGTCGACGGGCCGGATGTACCAGAAGCAGGTCAGCAGCAGCCCCCGCTCGGTGCGCGCGACC
>JANOTZ010000339.1:0-2801 GCA_031416735.1 Frankiales bacterium | reverse complement strand
GTCGAGTCGTTCGCGGTGGACCTGGGCCAGTGGTTGTCGGGGCACGGTCGGTCCCATCACGCCTTCGTCGCTCGCAGCGCCGAATCCGGGCTCGTCGGCATGGCCTGGCTGGCTCTCGTCCCACGCGTGCCAAGACCCGGTACAACGACTCGGCACTCGGGTGACATCCAGAGCGTCTTCGTCGTGCCCCACGAGCGCGGGAAGGGGATCGGCGCTGCCCTCATCACGGCAGCGACAAGACACGCGCTGAAGCTTGGAGCCGGTCGGGTCACGGTCCAATCGGGACGGAAGGCCGTACCCCTCTACGAACGGCTTGGCTTCGCCTCCTCGCCGCAACTGCTTCAGACACCGGCTACGTAGGTGCCCGAGCCGGCGCGTCCTATGCCGCGCCGAGGTGCCTCCACCGAGCCTGTCGTCTCAGGCTCGTCCGGCTATGACGAGGAGTTCGCAGTAGTCCATGCGCGCTTCACAGGAATGCGATTGCCTCGTCGAGCGAGCGGATGCGCTGACTGTCTGGGCTTGGGTGGGTGCCTGCGCGATCGAGGTGGATCCCTCGTAGCCCGGCCGCCCGAGCCGCCAGCACGTCCAGGTCGTAGTTGTCGCCCACCATGACCGCCTCCTCAGCGTGAACGCCGAGCCCGTTCAGGACCGCCTCATACGCGCGTCGATCTGGCTTGCCCACTCCGAGGGCGCGCGAGGCAAACACTGGTCCGCAGAGATCCTTCAGGCCGATAGCCACGAGTTTGGCCTCCTGTTGCTGCTCGTCGCCGTTCGTCAGGACGGCGGTCGCGTAACCGGCTGCACGGATGGCCGTCAACGCGTCGAGCGTCTCCGGGTAGGGCCGCCAGTTGGCTTCGTACAGGCCCAGGTAGCCGGCGAAAACGTCGTCGAGCTGGGACTCGACGACGGGATACCCGAAGAGCGGCAGGAAGTCGCGGAGTCGACGGCGTCGGATCTCCTGGAAAGACAGCTCCAAGGACCGCACCGCTGCGAAGTGGCGCTCTTCCACCTCCAGCCAGGCTGAGGCAAGGCCCGGGAGATCGGCCTCAGGGACTCCCAGCGAACCGAGCCATGCCCTGATGGCCCGCCCTGCGGCGGCGGGATGATCGAACAGGGTCCCGTCCAGATCGAGGATCACCAACCGCTGGGCGTTCACGCGGCAACCCTCTCACGGCCCAGCGGCAAGTCAGATGCAATATCCGCTCGTGCCGCGGAGCGCGCCTACAGCCCCAGGGTCAGTGCATAGGCATGCAGGCACGCCGTACCCTGCCCGCTCGTTGGCCGCCACGGGGACATCGAAGAACGACAGCTAGCCATAAGCGCGTGGAGCGGTAGACCACTCGGTTAGTCGCTCGTTGATCCATCTGAAGGCGCCTGGGTGTGTGGACCTTTCATCCATCGCCAGTGTCAACCAAAGCCTTCTCACCGCCAGCACCCCGGTATCCCAGCACTCCTGAGGGTCAGCAACCGACCGCCGCGCGGGCGGTGCGACGGCGGCGTACGACGACACCCAGCACGAGCGAGCCGAAGGCGGCGATCGGCAGCCAGGGGGTCGGGCCGGTCGTGGCCAGGTTGCCACCTGCGGTGGGGGCGGGGGCAGCGGCCGGCGGAGCGACGGGCGGAACCAGTGGCGCGGACGGCGCTGCCTTCGCATCGGGCCAGGCACCGTTGGTGATCTTCACGGCGTAGAAGCCGGTGTAGGCCTCGGAGTACCACACCTCCTTGCGCTCGGGCACGAAGGTCGGCATCGAGTAGGCCCAGTTGGAGCCCTCCGGAAAGGCCTTCGTCTGTACCGGCGCCGTGAAATAGGCGGCCTCGTAGGGGTGGTAGGGGTCCTCGATGTTGAAGATACGCAGGCCCGAGACGCTCATGCCGCAGGCGACGATCGGCGGGTCGACCAGGGTCGGCACGTTGCAGAAGTGGCCGGTGTAGTCCTGCGCGAAGGCGAGGGGCGTGTTGACGCCCGGGTCGTCCTCCATGCTCGGGTTGGCCTTGCGGATGTCTGCCTGGTGCACCTGCAAGCGCAGGTTAGAGATGACGAAGGGCGTCTTGTCGTTGGTGATGTCGATGAGTCGGGACGCGCCGGGGCCGAACTCGTCGGACTCGAGGATGAACGGCTTGCCCTTGATGGTGATCGGCACGGTGCTCTGCGGGATGCTCATGCCCTTCCAGGTCAGCGAGGCGACCTCCCGGCCCTGAGGGTTGGGCTTGCGATTCTGGAAGTCACTGACGTCGTAGATGCCGAGGCCGAAGCCGCCGGGGTCGCCGTCCGCGGCGACGTAGGCCTCGTCCTTGGCGACGTAGGCCCGCGTGCCGTCCTGGGAGATGGACAGGCCGTGTGAGTTGACCGCCAGGGTGCCCAGCAGCACGGGCAGCGACGCGTTGCTGATGTCGAGCGCCACAATGGTCTTGGTGGAGAAGGACGCTGAGTAGAAGGTGTTGCCGTCAGGGGCGAGCCCGCTCTCGTGGCCGAAGACGCCCAGTGGCGTCGACGACTTCAGGATCGGGACGGAGCAGCCGAGCGGGCCCTCGAGGTCGTAGATGTCAACGATCCCCGGCAGTACGGCCTGGGCGAGGTTGCCGGCGACCGCCATCAGCAGGCCGCGCTTCTGGCTAAGGACGAGCGACTCGTGCGGGGAGACCATCGCGACCGAGTCGAGGATCATCGCGAGTTTGGGGTTTTTCGGGTCGTTCATGTCAAGCACGCGTACGCCGAGGTTGCCGTCGCCGGCGTTGGTCGGGGGCAGCAGCGAGGTGTCGTAGTAGGCGCACTCGTTGCCCTGCTTGTCCTTGTAGCGCAG
>JANOTZ010000338.1:0-27300 GCA_031416735.1 Frankiales bacterium | reverse complement strand
GCCGCGAGCATCCTCGACCGGGCCGGCCACGAGGTCGTGCACATCGACGACGACTTCGACCAGGCCGAGAAGGCCGGGTTGCAGATCGTCACCTGACGCGCCCGAGCTCCGTCAGGACGGTCAGAACGGGATGCGGGCGTGGTGCGTCTCGCGCAGCAGATCGCACCAGCGGCCCAGCCGGACGCAGAGCCGGTCACGCCAGCGGGTCGAGGGAACAACGGGATCGTTCGGCATCGGGAAGGTCCAGGGATCGACGGGTCAGGGCACTCGCCGTACCGGGTGGAATGACCCGGTGATCGGCAGTCAGCCCTGACAGAGCGCGTCGTCGACGACCGTGAGCGACATGGCCAGCAGGCAGCGGCAGATGACCTGCTCGCCCGCCACACTCCTGCTGTCCATGCACCCAGTCTGACACGGCCGGCCGGCGGCTCCTAGTGCGCTGAGCTGCGGAACCGTCGAAGCCGCAGGCTGTTGCTGACGACGAAGACACTCGACAACGCCATAGCCCCGCCGGCCAGCACCGGGTTGAGCAGGCCGAGGGCAGCCAACGGAAGGGCGGCCACGTTGTAGGCGAACGCCCAGAACAGGTTGCCCTTGATGGTCTTCAGGGTGGTGCGCGCCAGCCGAATCGCATCGGGTACGGCGCGCAGGTCACCGCGCACCAAGGTGAGGTCACTGGCCTCGATCGCGACGTCGGTGCCGGTGCCCATCGCCAGCCCGAGGTCGGCCTGCGCGAGCGCGGCGGCGTCGTTGACGCCATCGCCCACCATCGCGACGACCCGGCCCTCGCTCTGGAGCCGCACGATCTCGGCGACCTTGCCCGCCGGCAGCACGTCGGCGATGACGTGCTCGATCCCGACCGAGGCGGCGACCGCCCGGGCGGCGGCGGCGTTGTCGCCGGTGAGGAGGATCGGAGTGAGCCCGAGGTCCTTGAGTTGCGTGACCGCCTGCGCGCTGGTGGCCTTGACCGTGTCCGCCACCACGAGCACCGCGCGCACCTCGCCGTCCCACGCGGCGACGATGGCCGTACGGCCCTGCGCCTCGGCGCCCTCCTTCGCTGCCAGCAGGTCGGGGGGCAAGGTCAGGGCCCACTGCGTGAGCAGCGCTGGTCGGCCCGCGATCACGGCGTGCCCGTCCACCACCCCTTGCACGCCGAGTCCGGCGTGGTTGACGAAGTCGACGACGTCCGGAAGCGCACCGAGCTTGTCCTTGGCGGCACGGGCGATCGCGGCGGCGATGGGGTGCTCAGAGCTGTCCTCCAGGGCGCCCACCAGGCGCAGCACCTCCGCCTCGTCGGTGCCGGCGGCGGTGGTGACCGCGTGCAGGGCCATCTGCCCTGTCGTCACCGTCCCGGTCTTGTCCAGCACGACGGTGTTGATGCGGCGGGTGCTCTCCAGGACCTCCGGCCCCTTGATGAGGATGCCGAGCTGGGCACCACGACCGGTGCCGACGAGCAAGGCGGTCGGCGTGGCCAACCCGAGAGCGCAGGGGCAGGCGATGATGAGGACGGCGACCGCAGCCGTGAACGCGGCGTCCGCACCCGCTCCGGTCGCCAGCCAGACGCCGAGCGTCGCGAACGCCAGCACGATGACGATCGGCACGAAGACCGCGCTCACCCGGTCGGCGAGGCGCTGCACGTCGGCCTTGCCGCTCTGCGCCTCCGTGACGAGTCGCCCGATCTGGGCCAGCTGGGTGTCCGCGCCGATCCGGGTGGCCCGCACCAGCAGTCGTCCGCCGGCGTTGATGGTGGCGCCCACGACGCCGTCACCGGGGCCGACCTCCACCGGAACGCTCTCACCGGTGAGCAGGCTGGCGTCGATGGCGCTGCTCCCCTCGACCACCTGACCGTCGGTGGCGACCTTCTCCCCGGGCCGCACGACGAAGACGTCGCCGACCACCAGGGCCTCGATCGGGATCCGGACCTCACGGCCCTCCCGCTGGACGGCGACGTCCTTGGCGCCCAGCTCGAGCAGCGCCTTCATGGCGGCTCCGGCTCGGCGCTTTGCCCGTGCTTCGAAGTACCTCCCCGCGAGGATGAAGACGGTGACTACCGCGGCGACTTCGAGGTAGATCTCGTCCTGCCCGGTGCCGCTGCTGCCCGTCGTCTGGAAGTCCATCGTCATGCCGGCTTCGCCTGCGGTGCCGAGGAACAGCGCATAGAGCGACCAGAGCCAGGCAGCCAAGGTGCCCACCGAGATGAGGGTGTCCATGGTGGCGGCGCCGTGCCGGGCGTTGGTCCACGCCGCCCGGTGGAATGGCAGGGCGCCCCACACCACGACGGGGGAGGCCAGCGTGAGCGCCATCCACTGCCAGTTGGTGAACTGCAGCGGCGGGATCATCGACAGCAGCAGCACCGGCAGGGCAAGCACGCTCGACACCAGCAGGCGCTCGCGCAGGGCACGGGTGGGGTCGGTCTCCGGCTCGCTGACCTTCTCGGCGGGAAGTGCCGCCCCATAGCCGGCGGCAGCCACCGTGCCGATCAGCTCGTCCGTCGTGACCCCTGCGGGGAAACTGACGGTGGCCTGCTCGGTGGCGTAGTTGACGGTCGCGGTGACGCCCTCGAGCTTGTTGAGCTTGCGCTCGATCCGGTTGGCGCAGGAGGAGCACGTCATGCCGGTGATGGCGAGCTCGACCGTCGACGTGGCGCTCATGTCAGTTGATACCCGGCCTCTTCGACCGCGCCGCGCACCTGCGCCTCGTCGATCGGGGCCCCGCTGCTGACGGTGAGCCTTCCTGACGCGAGGTCGACGGCGACCTCGCTCACACCTGCGAGAGCTTCGACCTCCTCGGTGACCGAGGCGACGCAGTGCCCACAGGTCATCCCGGTGACGGTGAAAGTGCTGGTGTTCATGACTTCTCCCTAACTACGGACGAGGCGGGCGATCGCCTCTGAGGCTTCCTTGAGCTTGGCGTCCTGCTCGGCACCCCCGGCCCGCGCGGCGTCGACCAGGCAGTGGCCCATGTGGTCGTCGAGCAGGTTGAGGGCCACCGACTGGAGCGCCTTCGTGGCGGCCGAGACCTGGGTGAGGATGTCGATGCAGTATTTGTCGTCCTCGATCATCTTGGCGATGCCGCGGACCTGCCCCTCGACGCGGCGCAGTCGCTTGAGGTGGTCGTCCTTCGTGTCGCTGTATCCCTGCATTACCTCACTCTTCCTTTCTCAAGACACCGTACCCCCCTAGGGTATGTCCGTCAAGGAAGAGCTACTCGCCGCCGAGGACCCGGCGTGGCACGTCGACCAGCATCGTGGTGACCTGCTCGTCGCTGACGCCCTTGGCGCGCAGGTAGGGAAGGACCTCGTCCTCGATGTGCAGGTAGTGCCACTGCGGCAGGAACGCCAGCACATCCGGGTCGATCCAGTCGATGTAGCAGGCGGCGTCCTGCGAGAGCACCAGCTGCGAGGCGAACCCCCTCCGGCACATCTCGACCACGATGTCGGCCCGGGCCTCGAAGGTGGTGGCCAGGTTGATGCCGAACCGGTCCATCCCCAGCACGAACCCGAGCTCGGCCAGGGACGACAGGTGGTCGGCGTCAGTCGTGTCGCCGCTGTGCCCGAGGACGATGTGGCGCGGGTCGACGCCCTCCTCGTCACACAGCACCCGCTTGGCGAGCAGCCCCGTCTCCGACGTCGGGTGCGTATGCACCGTGATCGGCACCGCCGTCTGGTGGTGTGCCCTCGCGACGGCACGCATCACCCGCTCGACCCCCGAGGTCAGGCCCTGTTCGTCGATGGCGCACTTGAGCATTCCCGCCCTGACGCCCGTCCCCGTGATCCCCTCGCGGATATCCCCCACGAACAGGTCGACCATCGGGTCGGGGACGTCCATGCCTAGTGCCGCGTTGAGAGCCGGCCCCCGGTGGTGAAAGAAGAACGGCACGTCCCCGTAGGTGTAGCAACCAGTAGCCACCACGATGTTGAGCAACGGCACCTGTGCGTTGACCTGCTGGATGCGAGGCAGAAAGCGGCCGAGCCCCACCACGGTCGGGTCGACGATCGTCCGCACGCCTTGCCCGGCGAGCGCCGACAACTTTGCCACGGCGTCGGCGATCCGAGCCTGCTCATCTCCCCATTCCTCGGGGTAGTTCTGCTGCACGTCAGGGGTGAGCACGAAGACGTGCTCATGCATGTACGTGCGCCCGAGGTCGCCTGCGTCGACCGGACCGAGGACTGTCTGCACCTGTGCCATGCCCGGCAACCTAGACCGCGCGTCGCCCACGGTGCACGACGCCTCAAGGTCCACGCCAGGACTGCCGAGGACGACAGTGCGCTATTCTGTCCGCCTACGGCGGGATCGATCGCCGGAAACGTCACCGAGGTGCCGGAGGCAGACGAGCATTCGTCGCCCCTCACTCTCACGGACACCCCCAAGCCCGCCGACGCATGACGTGTCGGCTCACAGAGAAGAGAAAGTCGCATGAACGACTACGGACCCTGGGACGACTGAGTCCCCTCCCGAGTACGGGCCGCCCGCAGCACAGCTGCCGGGCGGCCCTTCGCGTTCACGCCAGGCTGACGACAGCGATGGGTGCACCGGTGACGAGGTCGGTCAGCCGGGCATGGAGGGCAGCGGTGGCCGCGTCGACCAACTCGTCAGAGGGGTCGGCGGTGGGGCCGCTGAGCCCGAGCTCACCAAGCAGGTCGAAGGGAGCGAACCCCACGGAGCACCGACCACTCAGTCGGGGCTTCCAGGTGCCAGGGGGGACAATGCCCGCCGTACCGCACAGGGCGGCGAGGAACACCGGAGCACCGGTGGTGAGGGCAAGCCGCGCAGCGCCCGGGCGCAGCGGGGCAGGGCGGGGACCGGTCCCAACCCGGCCCTCCGGGAACAGCGCCACCGCCTCACCGGCCTTGAGCAGCAACCGGGCCCCGGCCAGTGCCGACGACGCCTCGACGGTGCGGCGCTTGACCGGCACCATGCCTGCGGCGAGCAGCACCGGACCCAACACCGGGGCGGTAAAAACCCCTGCGGTGCCGAGCATCCGCAGCTGACGGCCTCTGCGGTGGCCGGCGACGGCGAGCACCGGCCCGTCGGCGACGGACAGGTGGTTCGCCAGCACCAGCACCGGCCCTGCGGGCAGCACTCCGGTCACCTGGGGTCGGACCAGCAGGCCGAGAACCCGGCAGATCGCGGCGTACGCGGCCCGACCTCGCCGGGTGGGGACGGTGGCATCCGGCAGCGCCAACCGGCGGGCGGCGTAGACGGCGTCCGGGTCATAGGCGGCGGCCGCCGCCAGGCCCTCGGCCGGCCGCACCCGGGACAGCAGGACCGCCGCGAGTGCGAAGAGCACCAGCAGGCTGGCCAGCGCCCCTCGGTAGCTGCCGGTCGTCCCGACCACGATGGCGAACAGTGTCGGGCCCATCCACGCGGTCCCGCGCTCGGCCAGCTGGGTGAGGGAGAAGACGGCCCCCGCGTTTCCGGCCGGGGTCAGCGCGCTGATCAGCGAGCGGGCCAACGTCTGCGAACCCCCCAGCACCGCGGCGAGGCCGATCGCCAGGACCCACACGTCCTTGACCTCGTTGAGCGACGTGGTGGCTCCCACCATGACGAGGAGCCAGCCGCCGATGCATGCCAGCAGCATCGGCTTGGTGCCGACCCGGGAGGCGAGACGACCGGTGAGGAAGGCGCACGGGGCGGCCAGCACCTGGACCAGCAGGACCATCGCGAGCAACGTCCCGGTGGCATCGGACGCGTCGAGGCCACGAGCGGTCCACAGCTCGTGGGTGAGGACCGTCGCCGACAGGCTGACGACCGCGCCGATCGCGTCACCGAGCAGGAGGGCGCCGAGGATCGCCGTACGCAGCTCAGGCAGGTCGCGCAGCAGCCGCATCGCCCCGACCCGCTCGTGGACCGTGGGCAAGGCGGGCACCGTGCCGAGGGCACGGCAGGCGAGGAGCGCGAAGCCGGCCCACCACACGCCCGCCGCTGCGATGGCGAGCCGGACTCCTACGGCCTGGTCCACGACGGCCAGCAGGCCCAGAGCCCCCGCCAACAGCAGACCGCCGCCGTGGTAGCCGGTGGCGAACGCCCGCGCCGACAACCGGTCGGCCTGGCTCCCCGGAGCCAGCCGCGGCAGGAGAGCGTTGTAGGGGACCATCGCGGCGCCGAAGCAGACCGTCGCGGCCGCCATCGTCAGCGCCGCCGGGATCCAGTGGGGCGCAAGGGCGAGCGCGATGGTGGCCGCGCCACCGAGCTGGGCGAAGAACCGGATGAGGGCTACCGGGTCGGCGCCCCGGTCGATCCGCCGACCGAGCACGGGAAGCAAGGCCACCTGCACCAGGACAGCCAGCACCAACGTCAGCGGCAGGACGAGGGCGTTGCCGTCGGCCAGGTGGTCGAGGTAGGGGCCGCCGACGGCGGTGGTGACGACCGTGACATAGCCGGAGTTGGCCCAGTCGTAGCCGGCGAAACCGCGGTGCGCGCGGGTGGGGTTGAGGTCCATGTCAGGAGCATCGGCGGCCCGGCCGGGCAGGACCTGAGTACGACTACTCGACAATGGGTCCATGCCCACCGGTCAGGACCTGCACGAACAACTCAGTTGGCACTGGGAGGCCCAGGTGCGGCCCCGCCTCGAGGGCCTCACCGAGCACGAGCTGCTGTGGGAACCGGTTGAGGGCTGCTGGACGGTCCGCGCCGGCCGCCCTGAGGGCATCTGGCCGACGCCTGATCCCGCTCCGGTCACGACCATCGCCTGGCGTCTCGCGCACCTGGGCCGGACCCTCGCCGACCGGGCCAGCGCCCACTTCGGGGACCGGACCTACGACGACTCCGTGCCTGCGGACCTGCTCGGCTACGTCGACACGGCCTATGCGGCCTGGTCGGCGGGGATCGCGGCCGCCGACCAGGAGCGCTTCGCACGGCCACATCAGGGCCCGCCCGGCTCGGCGGACGAGAGGTATCCGTTCTGGGCGGTGGTGCTGCACGTCAACCGCGAGGTCATCCACCACGGTGCCGAGGCGGCCCTGTTGCGCGACCTCTATCGCAGGCGTTGATCTCGATATTCGTGGCGTCCTCCTCGGACATCTCCAGCGTCGGCCGCTGAGCGGACCCGTCCAGTCCACGTCTGGGTAGCCTCGCGCCGTGGAGCAACCGGTGTGGGAGGACGGCCAGTGGCCCGGCCTGCCCCCGCTGAGCGCCGACGTCACCGCTGACGTCTGCGTCGTCGGTCTCGGGGGCTCCGGGCTGACGGCGGTCGCGGAGCTCCTCGATCGAGGAGCGTCGGTGGTCGGGCTCGATGCCGGTGTCGCAGGCGGAGGCGCGGCCGGCCGCAACGGCGGCTTCCTGCTGGCCGGACTGGCGCACGCCCACCACGAGATGGTCGCCCAACTCGGCCGGGAGCAGGCGGCGCTGCACTACCGGCGCACCCTGGAGGAGATGGAGCGGATCGAGAAGGCGACGCCAGAAGCCCTGCAACGCAAGGGATCCCTGCGCATCGAGACGACCCCTGAAGGGCTGGCTGACTGCCAGGCCCAGCTGGACGCGATGCGTGCCGACGGGTTCGACGTCGAGGAGTACGACGGTCCGGAGGGCCAGGGCCTGCTGTTCCCGGCCGACGGGGCGCTGCAGCCGCTCGCCCGCTGTCGGCTGTTGGCGCGCGCTGCCATCAAGCGTGGCGCCCGCCTGCACGAGCGGTCAGCGGTCGTCGACCTGCAGCCAGGGGTGGTCACCACCGCGGACGGTGTCGTCCGGTGCCGGTCGGTGATCGTCGCCGTCGACGGGCGGCTCGACGTCTTGCTCCCCGAGCTGACCGGGAAGGTCCGAACCGTGCGGCTCCAGATGCTGGCGACCGCGCCGACCGAGGAGATCGCCGTACCCAGACCGGTCTACCGCCGGGGCGGGTATGAGTACTGGCAGCAGCTGCCGGACGGGCGGCTGGCGCTGGGCGGGTTCCGGGACGTCGGCGGCCCCGAGGAGGAGACGCACAGCCCGGAGCCGTCCGCCAAGGTGCAGCAAGCGCTTGAGCGTTTCCTGCGGACCGAACTCGGGGTGCAGGCCCCCATCACCCACCGCTGGGGGGCCTCGGTGGGCTTCACCGACAACGCCCTGCCGTACCTCGGTGAGGTGCGACAGGGCGTCTGGGCTGCGGGTGGTTACTGCGGCACCGGCAACGTCGTCGGGGCGCTGTGCGGTCGGCAGCTCGCCACGCTGGCCTTGGGCCAGCAGGCGGACTACTTCGGCTGAAGGCGCGCGGCACCGTCCAGCCGGACGACCTCACCGTTGGCGTAGGAATTGGTGAGCAGCTCGACGATCATCGAGGCCAGCTCGTCGCTCTTGCCGAGACGCTTCGGGAAGACGACGTCGCGCTTCAGGGTGTCCTTGAACGCCTCGCTGGCCGGGCCCTCGCCGTAGATCGGGGTGTCGATCAGGCCGGGTGCGACGCAGTTGAGGCGGATGCCCACGGCGGCCAGGTCGCGGGCGATGGGCAGCGTCATGCCGACGATCCCGCCCTTGGACGCGGAGTAGGCGGCCTGCCCGATCTGACCGTCGAAGGCGGCGATCGAGGCGAGCGTGACGATCGCGCCCTTCTGCCCGTCCTCGTCGACCGCGTCGAGGCGGCTCATCGCGGTCGCCGCAAGCCGGATGCAGTTGAAGGTGCCGATCAGGTTGACGGTGAGCACCTTGGTGAACGCGGCCAGGTCGTGCGCCGACTCGAAAGTGCCGTCCCGGCCGACCGTGCGCGATGCCCAGCCGATGCCGGCGGCACAGACCGTGGTGCGCAGCGGGCCGAGGTCCTCGGCGGCCTTGACCGCCTCGATGACCTGCTCAGTGTCGGAGACGTCCGCCCGGATGTAGGTGCCGCCGATGTCACCGGCGACCTTCACGCCCTTGTCGTCCTGCAGGTCGACGAGGACGACCCGCGCGCCACGGGCGGCCAGCTGTCGGGCGGCGGCCTCACCGAGGCCGGAAGCGGCACCGGTGACGAGGGACGAGGTACCAGCGAGGTCCAGCAAGGCAAGCTCCTTCAGGCGCAGGGCGGAGCGGTCATTCTCGCAGGACCGGTATCCGGCGCAGGACGGAGGCGGGGACGAACGCCAGGTAGCAGCTGAGGATGGTGAGGCTGAACCACCCGATGAGCAGGGTCGCCTCGATGCCGAGGTGGATGCCCACGCCGGCGGCCATCACCCACCACCGGATCCTCGGCACCCACAGCCCGACGACGAGAATGCCCTCGACGAGCAGGGTCCCGTAGGTCAGCAGCGCCACGACGAGCACGGATGTGGCCAGGCTCTCCGGGACTACCAGGCGCTGCAGGTCCTCGAGCTGCATCGCCTTGCCGACGGCGCTGCCGTCCTGCCAGCTCGTGCCGCCGAGCTTGGCCGTCACGGAGAACAGGTAGACCACGCTGATCTGCACCTGCAGCAACCGGAGCGCCCATGGGGCCCGCGACACCGAGCCGCGCCGGCGGGCGTCGAGCGACCAGACCTCACCGGCCGGCATCAACGCGACGAAGAACGCCATCTGGCGCAGCAGCAGATCCCCGCTGTTGAGCACGTAGACGTCGCGTCGTTGCACGGCGATGAGCAGCACCGCGACGAGCACCGACGCGACCCGCGTGTGCCAACCGACGACCAGCGCGAGGGCGGCAGCGCCGAGCAGCGCCAGCACGCCGTACGGACTGACGAGGTCGACGGTCCACCAGCCGCGACTGCCCTCGACCGCCCGGGCCGTGAGCCCGTCGTCCGCGAGAAAAGCCTGGGCGTCGGGCAGCAGGCTGACCGTCCACCCCAGCACCAGCAGGCCGCAGGCGACCCGTAGCGCAGCCATCGGTGCGGTGTCGATCGGGTCGAAGGCCCATCGCCGCACCGCCCCGATCACGGGAGCTCCAGGGTGTAGAAGTCATACCTGCCCGTGGCCGGGCGCGGCTTCGGGTCGCCGGGCGGCCGCACGTCGCGGAAGGTCCGGGTGAGGACCACCCGGACCACGTCGTCGCCGGCCTGCCGGGCGACCCAGCGGGCGGTCGGGTCCCACAGCCCGGCATAGTCGTCGGCGCGCAGCCGCTCGACGTACTTCTGCCAGCGGTAGTTGCGATAGGGACTGAGCAGCAGGCCGTTGTGCGGCGGCTCCCACCGCGAGGTGCGGCCGTCGCGGTGCGTGATGGTCGCGTGCACGCCGACCCCAAAACCCCTGGGATCAGGGGCAAACAGCGCCCAGTCCTGCTCCAGCCCCACAGCCTGTACGACGGTGCCGACGGCCGGCCGGACCGCATCGCGCGGGCGACCCGGCGGCAGGTTCCAGAGCACGATGCCCACCACGAGGACGGCCATGACGGCCGACAGCAACAGTTGGCCTGGTCCGCTGCTCTCGAACCGTGGACCCCACGACGCCTCTGACCGCATGGCCCGCATTGTGCGACGCCGGGCCCACGTTGACGCGTCGGCACTCCGGCACCACGTCTACTCGATCGCGATCGCCTGGAGCACATTGAGCCGAGCGGCCCGCCGAGCGGGGAGCGCAGCGGCGATGACACCGGCGAATCCGGCGGCGAGCAGCACCCAGAGCAGACGCGACAGGGGCACGGCGAACTCGGTGATCCCCTGGTCGTGCAGCGCGGCGACGACCGCAGCGCCGAAGGCCAGGCCGATCCCGATGCCCAGGAGCGCCCCGTACACAGAGATGAGCACGCTCTCGACCCGGATCATCCTGCGCAGCTGCTTGCGTTGCAGACCGACGGCCCGCAGCAGCCCCAGCTCGCGGGTTCTTTCCACGACCGACAGAGCGAGGGTGTTGATGATGCCGAGCACGGCGATCAGCACCGAGAAGACCAGCAGGCCGGTGATGATGTTGAGCAGCGAGTCGATCTGGTCGGCCTGGGCTTTCACGAACTCGGCCCGGTCCTCGATCTGGATGTTCGGGAAGCCCTCGAGTCCCTTCTCGATGGCGGCGCGTTCCGCCGTTGGGTCGCCTTCGCTCTTCACCGCCACCACGATGACCAGCTTGTTGGTCACGTTCTGGTCATACGTCGTCGACGAGACGAGGTAGTCCCCGGCGAACTGGTTCTTCGCGTACACCGCCGCGAGCCGCAACTGCTGCCTGCCGGTCTTCGCCCACGTGATGTCGACGTCGTCGCCGACCGCGAGCCGGCGAGACTTCGCGACATCCTCCGACACCGCGAGACCACCGGCCAGACCCTCCAGCGAGCCCTTCTTCACATCGAGCCGCAGGACCTGCTGCAGGGCCTCGGGCTCGACGCCCTGCACCCCGACCTGGTCGTCGCCGATTTTGACCTCGACGATGCGGAAGGCCGCGACCGCCCCGAGCCCCGGCTGTTGGCGCAGGGCCACCGCAGCCTCCGGCGAGAAAGGCGCGTACTGATCGGTGTGCAGCACGTAGTCCGCGCCGAGGGAGGTGTCCACCACCTGCACCAGACTCGTCTTGACGCTCTGCCCGAGGGTGCTGACCATCGCGACAAGGGCCAGGCCGATCATCAGCGCGGCTGCGGTCGCGGAGGTGCGCCGGGGGCTGCGCATGGCATTCGCGCGACCCAGCCGGCTCGGCACACCGAGCCGGGTGAACGCCAACCCGAGGGTGCCGACGACGGGTCGGGCCACCAGGGGCGACAGGGTCGCGGCGGCGAGGAACGACAGCACCGCGCCCGCCCCGACCAACTCGAGCCCGCTGCCGGTCAGACCGGCAGTCAGGGCAGCGATCCCGGAGACCAACAGGACGAGCCCGATGGCCGTGCGGCGTCGCAACGACCGGTCCTCGGCAGGACCCGACTCGCGCATGGCCTGCACGGGAGCGACCTTGGCGGCTCGGCGCGCCGGGATGAGCGCGGCGACCGAGGTGACCACGACGCCGACGACCAACGCCACCACGACGGTGCGGGCGGCGATGACCGTCTGCCCCTCGGGCAGGTCGATGCCGAAAGCGGCGAGGACCGAACGCAGCCCGACAGCCACCCCGATCCCCAGCCCGAACCCGAGGGCCGAGCTGAGGACTCCGACGACCAGGGCCTCGACGAGGACCGACATCGTGACCTGAGTCCGGCTCGCGCCCAGGGCCCGCATCAGGGCCAGCTCACGGGTCCGCTGGGCGACCAGCATCGAGAACGTGTTGAAGATGAGGAACATCCCGACGAACAGGGACACCCCTGCGAAGACCAGCAGCACGGTGTTGAAGACCGACAGGCCCTGCTTGAGCTGCTGCGAGGACTCGTCAATCGTCTTCCGCTGGGTGATGGCCTCGACGCCCTTGGGCAGCACCGTGGAGATGCGGTCCCGCAGCTGTTGTTGGGAGACGCCGTCCTCCGCCGCTACGGACAGGCCGTTCCAGGTGCCGGCCATCCCGAACAGGGTCTGAGCAGTGGGCGGGTCGGCGGCGACCAGGGTGGCGCCCGCGAAGGAGTCCGCCTTCTCCAGGCCGACGATCCCGCTCAGGGTCACGGCCCGCCCCGGCCCCTTCGCGAGCACCGTGAAGCGGTCGCCCAGCCGGAGGTCGAGCTTGTCGGCGGTCCGTGCGTCCAGGGCCACCTGGTCGGGGCCGCGGGGGGCGCTGCCCCGCTTGACCCGCAGCGCTTCCTGCCGGCTGGTGACGTCCATGGAAACGCCGATGACGGGCGGTCCGCCCGTCAAGAACGCCTTGCCCTGCTTGTCGAGGAGAGCGACGTGCTCGTCCGCCGCGTAGCCGACCACCTCGGCAACGCCCTCCACCGCCCGGACCGTCGCCACCAGGGAGTCCGGGACGGGCTCGCGGTTCTCCTCCCCGCTGACGGTGGACACGGCTCGGACCGTCACCGAGGTGTTGCGTGACACGTCCGCGAACAGGTCGTCGAAGACCCTCCCGAGGGTGTCGGTGAGGATGAACGTGCCGGAGACGAAGGCGACCCCGAGCACGATCGCGACGCCGGACAGCAGCAGTCGGAGCTTGCGGGCGAGCAGACCTCGAAAGGTGGCGCGCAGCATCAGGCAGCGCCGTCGAAGCGCTTCATGCGGTCGAGGACCTTCCTGGCGGTCGGTGCCTCCATCTCGTCGACGAGAAGCCCGTCGCCGAGGAAGATGACCCGGTCGGCGTAGGCCGCGGCGACCGGGTCGTGCGTGACCATCACGACGGTCTGCCCGAACTCGCGGGCGCACCGTTGCAGGAAGCTGAGCACCTCCGCCCCCGACCGCGAGTCGAGGTTGCCGGTCGGCTCGTCGGCGAAGACCACGTCGGGCCGGGTGACCAGCGCCCGGGCACAGGCGACCCGCTGCTGCTGTCCGCCAGAGAGCTCGGCGGGTCGGTGGCCGAGCCGGTCGCCGAGGCCCACGGCGCGCACGATGTCGTCGTACCAGGCCTGGTCGGGTTTGCGACCGGCGATGTCGAGGGGGAGCGTGATGTTCTCGGCCGCGGTGAGGGTCGGGAGCAGGTTGTACTGCTGGAAGACAAAACCGATCCGGTCGCGACGCAGGGCCGTGAGCTGCTTGTCCCCCAGGCCGACGACCTGCGTGTCCCCCAGCTCGATCGAGCCGCTGTCGACGGTGTCCAGGCCGGCGAGGCAGTGCATCAGGGTGGACTTGCCGGAGCCGGACGGACCCATGACGGCCGCCATCTGCCCGGAGGGCACCTCGAGGGACACGCCGGCCAGGGCGGTCACTGCCGTGTCTCCCTTGCCGTAGGACTTGCGGACGTCGAGCGCACGGACGGCGGGAGTCATGGCTGGCAGCCTGCCAAACCCTGGCAGCGGGCGACCGCCCAGGGGGCCTGTCCCGCTCTGCCCCCTTCGGACGGGGCGGCTGCGCTATAGCGCGAAATTCCGCCTGGGAACAGACCTTTTTGGGTCAGCTTGGAAGGCCCAAAGGCTCACGCACCGGATGTCGGAAAAGGTCACACTCGACTCGGAGGGGATGGATATGGCCTTCGAGCTGAGCTGGGAACGGACTGACGTAGACGGCCGAGTGGCCTGCTATGGCATGGCCGGCGAAGGGCCGCCGGTGGTCTTCCTGCACGGGTGGGCCCTGACGTCCCGGGCCTATCACAAGGCACTGAGCGCGCTGGTGGGTGAGGGCGTGCAGGTATGGGCACCGGCGCTGCCCGGCTTCGGAGGCACCGCAGAGCTTCCCGACTCGGAGTTCACCCTGGCCGGTTATGCCCGTTGGGTGACGGCGTTCCTGGACGCGGTCGGAGTGCAGCAGCCGGTGACCTTGGTGGGGCATTCGTTCGGCGGCGGGGTGGCGATCCAGGTCGCCCACGATGCACCGGCCCGGACGGCCAGGCTGGTGTGCGTCAACTCCATCGGCGGGTCGGCCTGGACGGAGGAGCGAGGGGTGGTCCGCTCGCTGGCGCAGCGTCCGCTCTGGGACTGGGGCCTGCACATGCAGACCGACCTCTGGCCCTGGCGGCAGGTCACCCGGGTGCTCCCGGTGATTCTCAAGGACGCCGTCCCCAACCTCCTGCGCAACCCGGGAGCCCTGTGGCGGGTCGGCTATCTCGCGCGCACCTCCGACCTCACGGCCGAGCTCGAGGTGCTCAAGAAACGACGCCTCCCGGTCGTGGTGCTGTGGGGCAAGGAGGACACCGTCCTTCCGGCGGCCTGTCTCAGCTCGCTCCGCCACGCCCTGGGTGATCCGGAGGTCATCACCGTCCCCGGGCACCACTCGTGGATGCTGACCGACCATCGGGCCTTTGCCGAGGTCATCACCAACGTCGTCGGGGTGGCCAAGAACATCAAGCCGGACGTGGCCTGACCCGCAGTTCCCGGGGCAGGATGTCCGGATGAGCGACCTGGGCTTCGACCACGACCGACTGGCACGGATCGACCGGCACTTCCAGCGGTACGTCGATGACGGCCGCCTCGTCGGGTGGCAGCTGCAGGTGGGTCGGCACGGGCAGGTCGCCCACTCCTCCACCTACGGCCTGGCCGACCGTGAGGAGGGGCGCGCCGTGAGTGACGACACCCTGTGGCGCATCTACTCCATGACCAAGCCGATCGTCAGCGTCGCCGCGATGCTGCTCTGGGAGGAGGGGTTGCTCGAGCTCACCGACCCGGTCAGCCGGTTCATCCCCTCCTTCGCCGACGTCCAGGTGTTCCAGAAAGGCTCCAACACCAAGGCTTTTCTCACCTCGTCCGCCGAGCCGGTGCAGCTGTGGCACCTGCTCACCCAGACCAGCGGCCTGACCTACGGCTTCCTGCAGGTGCACCCGGTGGATGCGATGTACCGCGCCGCCGGCTCCGACATCGCCAACCCGCCGGGCAACGACCTGGCCGCCAACTGCGACCTGTGGGCCTCGCTCCCCCTGAAGTTCCAGCCCGGAACCCAGTGGGGGTACGGCGTCTCGACTGACGTCCTGGGTCGGGTGATCGAGGTGGTCAGCGGGCAACGGCTCGACGACTTTGTGCGCGAGCGGGTCCTGGAGCCGCTCGGCATGACCGACACCCGCTGGTGGGTCGACGGTCCCGACGCCGGCCGGCTCGCGGCGCTCTACGCCGCTTACGAAGGCCAGGCCGTCCGGTACGACGTCCTTGGCGCCGGTGCGTTGAGGCAGCCCGCGATGCTGTCCGGCGGAGGCGGTCTGATCAGCACCGCTTCCGACTACTGGCAGTTCTGCCGGATGCTGCTCGGACGCGGAGAAGTCGACGGGGTAAGGCTTCTGGCCCCCCGGACCGTCGAGCTGATGACCCGCAACCACCTGCCAGGCGGTGCCGACCTGGCACAGCTCAACAGCGGCGGTTTCGCGGAAACCGTGTTCGAGGGCGTCGGGTTCGGCCTCGGGTTCGCGACGACGCTCGACGCCAACCCGGCGAAGGGCGCCTCCTCGGTCGGTGAGTTCTACTGGGGCGGTTTGGCCTCCACGGCATTCTGGGTGGACCCGTCCACCGGGGTGGCCGCGACGTTCTTCACGCAGCTCATGCCGAGCTCGACCTACCCGATCCGGGCGCAGCTCCGGCAGCTCGTCTACTCAGCCCTCCTCGACTAGACACCTGCTGTCCACCTGACCGACTGCCCGTGGACGTGCGCCTCTGGTTATGTCCTGGGGCGTGACCGACAACCTGACTCCATCCCTGTCTGCGCCGTTTGCCGGCGGGCCCGCCACCCCCGGCCTCGCCACACCAGGCTTCGACCGCCGCAGCCTGCTGATCGCCGGCGCCGCCGCGGTCGGGATCGCCGCGCTCCCCTGGGGTGAGGCCGACGCCGCAGCTGTCCGCGCGGCCGCCGGCAAGGTCTTCGGGTTCGGAGTCGCCAGCGGCGACCCCACCGCCGACGCGATCGTGCTGTGGACCCGGGTGACGCCCAGCCCGGATGCCCTTCCCGGTTCCGGTCGTGGTGCGCCCGTCACGGTCCGCTGGGAACTCGCCGCCGACAAGGACTTCCGCCGGGTGGTCCGCTCCGGCTCGGTCGTCGCGACCGCGGTTCGTGACCACACGGTCCACGTCGACGTCACGGGGCTCCCGGCCTACACACGGTTCTTCTACCGGTTCCAGGCCCTGGGGCAGACCTCGTCAGTCGGACGCACCCAGACGGCACCGGACGTCGCCGGGCGCACCCACGCCCTGCGTTTCGGGGTGGTCAGCTGCGCCAACTGGACGGGTGGGTTCTTCTCGCCGTACCGGCATTTGGCGAAGCGGGACGACCTCGACTTCGTCCTGTGCCTCGGGGACTACCTGTATGAGTACGGCAATGGCGGCGACCGCTACGGGCCCGACGAATTGGCCGGCAAGCGCGACCACGCCCCGGCCGGCGAGATGGTGAAGCTGGCCGACTACCGGCAGCGGCATGCGCTGTACAAGACCGACCCGGACCTGCAGGCGGCCCACGGGCAGCACCCCTGGATCATGACGTTCGACGACCACGAGGTGTGCGACAACGCCTGGTCGCGCGGCGCGGAGAACCACCAGACGGACGCCGAAGGCTCGTTCGTCACCCGCCGGCGGCTGGCCTACCAGGCCTACCTGGAGTGGGTGCCGCTCCGGCTTCCCGACCAGCGGGGCGCAGCCGGCACCCGCTTCTGGCGGCGGTTCCGCTTCGGCGAGCTGGCCGATCTCTCGGTGCTCGAGACTCGGCAGAACCGGTCGCAGCAGGTCACCGGTGCGGACCAGACCGAGGTCAGCGACCCGAAGCGACACCTGCCCGAGCCGGCCCAGATGGCCTGGCTGACAAACGGTCTGAAGGCAAAGAGCAGTTGGCACCTGGTCGGCAACCAGGTGGTGCTCGCGCAGTTGCGGGTGCCGTCGACGCCCGCCGTCGTGGGACAGCTCGCCGGCATGCTGCCCGGCCTCTCTTCACCGGTGCCCGGCAACGGGTATGTCTTCAACACCGACCAGTGGGACGGCTATGCCGCCGACCAGGCGACGCTGCTCGGCGCGATGGCCGGCGCCAACGGTGACGCCGTCGTGCTCACCGGCGACATCCACTCCAGCTGGGCCAACGACCTGCCGCTGGACCCTGGCGCCCCGGTCGCGAGCTCGGTGGGGACCGAGTTCGTCTGCCCATCGATCACCTCCGACGGGTTCTATGAGATCGCCCAGCGACAGAGCGCCGGGGCCACCGCGCTCACCACCGCGGTCCAGGCCGCGAACCGCCACATCCGTTTCCTGGAAGGCATTCACCACGGGTTCTGCGTCACCGACGTGACACCGGCTCGGGTGCAGGTCGACTACGTCTGGATCTCCAGCACCACCAGCCCCAGCGACCCCCGGCTTGACCCGGCTGCCACCGCCTCCGTCGGTGCCTCGTGGCAGACGGTCAAGGGCTCGCGGGTCGTCTCTCCCGCAGCCGCTTCGCTGGGTGCGCGCGCCGACCGTCCGCGCACCTGACGGGTCTCAGGAAGCCCAGGTCTGTGCCCACAGCGACTCAACGTGGGTGTCGTCGGAGACAGAGCTGTTTTCGGAACCCCTGCGCAGCAGGATGGATTTACCAGCCGTGCGCCAAGCGGGAGAGGGCCTCTTCGAGAAGCGCATCGAGATTGCTGCCTGGCTGGGCCAGCCATTGCTCGTACGCCCCGACGGCCGACGCCAGCACCTGGTGGGCAAGCAGTCTCGGGCCGAAGTCTCCGTCAACCGCAGCGGTTCTGGCCGCGACGTGCTCGGCGATGACGGCACGCCACCCGGCGTACCGGAGGGTGGAATGGGCCTGGAGCGCCGGGGTGTGCAGCACCAGGGCCATCCGCACCCGGTGCTGTTCCTCGGCCCCGGCGGGCAGCTGGTTGAAGGCCTTGACCGCTGCCGCCACCCCCTCCATCAGCGGTACGGCGAAAGGCACCTCGGCGAGCTGCGCCCTCAGGTCTTCGAGGGCGGAGTCGAAGTCGCCCCACACCACGTCGTTCTTGCTCGCGAAGTAGCGGAAGAAGGTGCGCCGCCCGATGCCGGCGGCCGTGGCGATGTCGTCCACCGTGGTCGCGTCGAATCCGCGCTCGGCGAACAGCCCGAACGCAACCTGCTCCAGCTCCTCGCGTGTGGTGACCGCGGGTCGCCCCTGTTTCACGAGCCCCCTTGTTTGTTGCACCGAGTGCCGTATACCTTGCCAGATGTTGTGACCGCCGTCACCTTCATCGAGGAGCCGAATATGAGCGACACCACCGTTGTGACTGAGGAAACCGTCGAAGAGGCGCTCATCGAGGAGGACCTCCTCGTCGAGGACGTCTCCATCGACGGCATGTGCGGCGTCTACTAGTGCTTGCGCTCCACCCGAAGGTCTCGGTCCGTCCCGAGCCGTTCGGCGCTCTGCTCTACCACTTCGGCACCCGCCGGCTGTCCTTCCTGAAGGACCGCCGACTCCTCGACGTAGTGCAACGCCTCGACGGATCCACCTCTGTCGATGACGCCCTGGCCGATGTGCCGCTCGCCGAGCAACCGGCGTTCCGCGCGGCCCTCGCGACCCTCGAGAAGACCGGGATGCTCACGTGAAGCTCGTCGACCACTTCGCCACCGGGCTCGACGCCCCCATCTGCCTGACCTGGGAGCTGACCTACGCCTGCAACCTGGCCTGCCTGCACTGCCTGTCCTCGTCGGGCCGTCGGGACCCGCGGGAGCTGTCGACGGACGAGGCGAAGGCCGTCATCGACGAGCTGCAACGAATGCAGGTCTTCTACGTCAACATCGGCGGCGGCGAGCCGACCGTACGCTCGGACTTCTGGGAGCTCGTCGACTACGCGACGGCCCACCAGGTAGGCGTGAAGTTCTCCACCAACGGGGTCCGCATCGACGCCGCGGCCGCTCAGCGCCTGGCCGGGTCGGACTACGTCGACGTGCAGATCTCCCTCGATGGCGCGACCGCTGAGGTGAATGACGCGGTCCGCGGCGCGGGCTCCTTCGACATGGCCATCGCCGCGCTCGGACACCTGAAGGACGCCGGGTTCCGCGACGCCAAGATCAGCGTTGTCTGCACCCGGCACAACATCAGCCAGCTCGACGACTTCAAGGCGCTCGCCGACTCCTTCGGCGCGACCCTGCGGTTGACCCGGTTGCGGCCCTCCGGTCGCGGCGCCGACGTGTGGGACGACCTGCACCCGACGATGGCGCAGCAGCGCGAGCTTTACGACTGGCTGGTCGCGCACGGCGAGGGCGTCCTCACCGGCGACTCCTTCTTCCACCTCTCCGCTTTCGGATCCGCCCTACCGGGTCTCAACCTGTGCGGTGCCGGCCGGGTCGTCTGCCTCATCGACCCGGTGGGGGACGTCTACGCCTGCCCGTTCGCGATCCATGACGCCTTCCTCGCCGGCAACGTCCGCGATGCCGGCTTCGGCACGGTGTGGCGCGAGTCGCCGCTGTTCCTCGAGCTCCGCCAGCCGCAGACCGGCGGCACCTGCTCCTCCTGCGAGTTCTACGACACCTGCCAGGGCGGCTGCATGGCCGCCAAGTTCTTCACCGGCCTGCCCCTCGACGGCCCCGACCCCGAATGCGTCCAGGGGTACGGCGAACTCGCCCTCACCGGCGTCACCGCCGTCCCGAAACCGACTGGTGACCACTCGCACAAGGGCGGCGTGCGCGGCGGACCGGTGCCGCTGACCCTGTCGCTGCGTCGTCCCGACAAGATCTGCGACGAGAGCCCACTGGCCGGGCTCCCGGTCTGATGACACCTGAGCACGTTGACAGCGCTGTCGACCCGGTGACGGCTGACGCGAGTCCCGACCTGACTGCCGACCTGGCGGGGGACCGGGCTGCGGGCCTGACGGCGCTGACCTCGGCCGTCTCCTTGCGAGGTCGAACGGCCCCGTCTCGGGTGCTGTTCGGTCCGCACGAGACCAACCTCGGTCGTGGCCGCGCGTTGTCGGAACGGCACGTCGCCTACTACGCCGCCCGCGCCCAGGGCGGCGCCGGGATCATCGTGACCGAGACGGCGTCGGTGCACGACAGCGACTGGCCCTACGAGCGGGCGCCTCTGGCTGCCGAGTGCGGACCCGGGTGGCGGGCGGTCGTCGACGCGTGCGGCCCAGCCCTGGTGCTCGCGTCGCTCGGTCACACCGGCGGGCAGGGCTCCTCGGCCTACTCCCAGCAGACGTTGTGGGCGCCTTCGCCGGTCGCGGATGCGGTGAGCCGCGAGCTCCCGCAGGTGATGGAGGCACGCGAGATCGCCTTGCTGGTAGCGGGTTTCGCGGCGGCTGCTTCGTTAGCAGTCGCCTCGGGGTGCGCGGGCGTGGAGATCGAGGCGGGCGACCGGTCGGTGCTGCGCCAGTTCCTGTCGGGCATCACCAACCAGCGCTCCGACGCCTACGGGACGGACAAGGCGCTGCTTCTGCGCGAGGTCCTGGTCGCCGTTCGCGCAGCGGTGGGCGACGCGATCGTGTCGCTGCGGCTGTCGTGCGACGAGCTCGCCCCGTGGGCTGGCGTGACACCTGACCACGCGGCAGTGCTGGCGGACGAGGTCGCCGACCTGGTCGACCTGCTGGTCGTCGTGCGCGCCGGGCCTTACGCCGGGTCCGCGTACCGGCCGGATGCGCATTCCCCCGAGGGCTTCAACGCCTCCCTCTGCCGCGACATCCGCACTGCCGTCGCGGGCCGGGTTCCGGTTGTGCTGCAGGGATCGGTGGTGAGCGGCACGTTTGCCCAGACGGCTCTGGACGACAGCGTCTGCGACCTGGTGGAGATGACGCGGGCGCAGATCGCCGACCCGTCGCTGGTTGCCCACCTGCGCGCCGGGACCGCTCCTCGGCCGTGCGTGCTGTGCAACCAGGCGTGCCGGGTGCGGGACGCCCGCAACCCGCTGGTGTCCTGCGTCGGTGAGCCTCGCAGCGGCTACGAGACCACCGATCCGAGTGCCTCCAGCGTCGGCGCGGGGGGACAGCGACGGGTGCTGGTCGTGGGCGGGGGTCCCGCTGGGCTGGAGTGCGCCCGGGTTCTGGCCGCCTGCGGTCGGGACGTCGAGCTGCGTGAGGCCACGGATGTGCTCGGCGGTGCCGTCAACGACGCCTCCCTGGGTGCGGGGCGCGAGCGGCTACGGGACCTCACGGACTGGCTGGCTGACGAGTGCCGCCGCCTCGGTGTCACGGTGACGCTCAGCCGCCCGGTGACGGCGGCCGACCTGGCGTCGTACGAGGGAGACGTGGTCCTCGCGACCGGGTCCCGATCCCGGGAGCTGCCGGACGGTCGACTCACCGGACGCGAGGCACTGCGCGGTCCGGTGCCCGAAGGCGCGGTGCTCGTGCACGACCCGATCGGCAGCTGGGAGGGAATCAGCGTCGCGGAGAAGCTCGCCGCCGAGGGACGGGATGTTCGCATCGTCACCGGCGACCCGATCGTCGGGACGATGCTGAGCCTCACCGGGGACCTCGCCGACTGCAACACCCGGCTGCAGCGGGCAGGAGTCACGCGAGAGCTGAAGTCCTTGCTGCGAAGCACTTCCGAGGGCAAGGCGCTGCTCGAGGACGTCTGGACCGGCGCTCAGCGCCAGGTGCCGTGCGTCGTCGTCGTCGACTGCGGTCACCGGCTTCCCCTCGAGGATCTGTACGTCCCGGGCCTGGCCAGAGCCGGCGACTGCGTCGCGCCCCGCACCATCCTCGAAGCCGTCCTCGAAGGCCGGCGCCGAGCCCACGAGCTGTGCCTAGAGCTGGTGGGCGCATGAGCCGCTTCACCCATCTCCTGTCGCCGCTGCAGCTCGGGCCGCTGGTCCTCAAGAACCGCGTCGTCTTCAGCGCCCACCTCACCAACTACGCCGAGGGCGGCCTGCCGACCGAGCAGCACGCGGCCTACTACGCCGCCCGGGCTGAAGGTGGCGCCGGGCTGATCATCACCGAGGAGCACAGCACCCACGTCACGGACTGGCCCTACGAGAAGCTCATCCACGGGTTCGACCGTCGCGTCATCGAGGGCTACCGGCGCATCACCGACGCGGTGCACGCGCACGACGTACCGATCCTGGCGCAGCTCAACCACAACGGCGGCCAGGCCTCGAGCATGTACAGCCGCCTGCCCGTCTGGGCCCCCAGCCCCGTGCCCGACCCGCTCTTCCGCGAAGTGCCCAAAGCCCTTGAGCTGCAGGAGATCCGGGCGGTGGTCGACGGCTACGCGCTCGTCGCCGAGCACTGCATGGAGGGCGGCTTCGACGGCGTCGAGCTGCAGTGCTCGCACTCCTCGATCGTGCGCGGCTTCCTCTCTCGCGCCACCAACCACCGCACCGACCTGTACGGCGGAGTCCTCGGCAACCGCGCCCGTCTGCTGCTGGAGATCGTCGCTGCTGTCCGGTCGGTCCTCGGGCCGGGCAAGGCTCTGGGTGTGCGGCTGTGCGGGGACGAGCTCATCGAGAACGGCAGCACCCTCGACGACGCCGTCGCGGTCGCGCGGCTGTGCGAGGAGACCGGTCAGGTCGACTACATCAACACCTCGATCGGGGTCGCGACCGCGACGCTCTACATGATCGAGGCCTCCATGCAGGTGCCGCCGGGCTACGCGATGTTCATCCCGTCAGCCATCCGCGAAGCGGTCAGCCTCCCGGTGGTGGGTGTCGGCCGCTTCAAGGACCCGCTCCAGGCTGACCGTGCACTGCAGGCAGGTCAGGCCGACCTCATCGGCGTCGTGCGCGGCCAGATCGCTGACCCTGACTTCGTCCGCAAGGCGAGATCCGGTGCTGCACAGGACATCCGCACGTGCCTCTCGTGCAACCAGGAGTGCGTGGGGCGGATGGGGCTCAACCGCTGGCTCGGGTGCATCGAGAACCCGCTTGCCGGACGGGAGGCAGTGCTGCTGCCGACTCCCCGACGCCGGGGTCAGCGCGTGCTCGTGGTCGGGGGCGGACCGGCCGGGCTGCAGGCGGCCGTCACCGCTGCAGAGCGGGGCCATCACGTGACCCTGTTCGAGAAGCACGAGCGCCTCGGCGGACAGGTGCCGGTCGCGGCCAGCGTGCCGAGCCGCGCGGAGTTCCTCGACATCACCCGCAACCTCGTCTCGGCAGCTCAGCGAGCAGGCGTTGACGTGAAGACGGTGTGCGAGGCGACCGCTGAGCTGATCTTGTCGGAGGCCCCTGACGTGGTGGTCCTTGCCACCGGCGCTGTGCCCGCGCGGCCCTGGTGGGCGGGCGATCTCGTTCGGGTGGTGGACGTCCGCGACGTGCTCGAGGGCCGGGCGCAGCCGCAGGGACGCGTGGTGCTCTTCGACGACCTCGGCTTCCACCAGGCGACGTCGGTGGCCGAGCTGCTCGCCGACCGGGGCTGCGCCGTCGAGGTGATGACGCCCGGCATGGTGGTCGGCCAGGACCTCGGCATCACCTTGGACCTGGAGACCTGGAACGTGAAGGCGGCTGCGAAGGGCATCGAGCAGACGACCGACGTGGTCGCCATGGGTGCGGTTGCTGAGGGCGACCGGATCATCCTCACCCTGCAGCACCACCCCACCGGCACCGACCTGACCCGCACCGTCGACTGGGTGGTCTGTGCCGTGCAGCAACGTGCCGACGACGCGCTGTGGCACCAGCTGCGCGGGGCAGCGTTCGCGGTGCACCGGATCGGCGACTGCCTCGCGCCCCGCCGTGCGCACGCTGCCGTGATCGAGGGCCATCGCGTGGCGGTCGGGCTGTGACCGTGACCACCACGCACCTCGGCACCGCACCGGTCGAGCCCCTCGAGATCAGCCGCCTCGCCCTCATCATCGTGCGGAACGGCGTGCTCCCGGTCGGTGCCTCCGAGGCGGCCGCCGAGACCGGGGGCCGGGTGCTCGTGCTGGGCTCCGGCACCGCGGCTGCGGCCGCCGACCTCGGTGCTCCACGGGCCTGGCACGCGGAGACGGCGGGTGCGGCGCCGGCTGGTCTGGCCGCTGCTCTGGCACCGCTGCTCGAGGACGTCCGGCTGCTCGTCATCCCGGCCAGCCCCGACGGGCGGGACTTCGCCCCGCGCCTCGCGGCCGCGCTGGGCCGGCCGCTGCTCGGGTACGCCACCCAGGCCACGCTCGACGACGAGGGGACCACTGCGTCACTGTCGAGGCTCGATGGGCGGCTTGAGTTGGACGTGCGGTGCGACGGTCCATGCGTCGTGACCCTCGTACCCGGTGCTCGCGGGGGCCTGATCCCGAGCAACGGTGAGGTCTTCGAGCTGCTCCTCGACGTCGCCCCTGGCGTGGACGCCGAGCGGCTCGCCGTGCTCGAGCCTGACCCCGCCACGATGGACCTGTCCGAGGCGAGCCGGGTGATCGGTGCCGGTGCGGGCCTGGTCGGGGACGACGCCTCAGCACCCGCCACCTTCGCCCTGCTGCAGGCCGTGGCGACCCGGCTCGGGGCGAGCACGGGTGCCACCAGGGTCGTCACCGACGCGGGCTGGCTCCCACACGACCGCCAGATCGGCACGACCGGGGTGAGCATCTCGCCGGACCTCTACCTCGCCCTCGGCGTCGCCGGGGCGACGCAGCACACGGGCGGGCTCGGGACCCCGCGGCACATCGTCAGCGTCAACACCGACGCGTCCAGCCCGATGACCGCGATGGCGGACCTCGGTCTCGTCACCGACGCCCACGCCCTGCTCGTCGAGCTCGCGGACCGGCTGGGGGTGACGCCATGACCTACGACGTCGTCGTCGTGGGCGCCGGACCCGCTGGATCGTCGGCCGCGCTGACCGCAGCGCGGGCGGGCCTGAAGGTCGTCCTGCTCGAACGCGGGCCGTTCCCCGGCTCCAAGAACGCCTACGGCGGGGTCGTCTACGGCCGCGTGCTCGACGACGTCCTGCCGCAGTGGTGGGAGGAGATCCCTTTCCAGCGTTGGGTGACCCGCCGCTCGACGATGGTCCTCACCGACCACCAGGCCCTGACGGTCGACTTCCGCACGACCGACTGGGGGAAGGCGCCGTACAACGGGTGCACGGTCTTCCGCGCCGACTTCGACAGCTGGCTCGCGGGCAAGGCCGTGGAGGCGGGCGCGCACCTGGTCACAAGCACGGTGGCGACCGGGCTCCTCTTCGAGGGGTCGCAGGTCATCGGGGTCCGTACGGATCGGCCCGACGGAGACCTGCGGGCCAAGGTCGTGATCGCCGCTGACGGCGTCAACTCCTTCCTGGCCAAGGAGGCCGGGCTGCTGCCTCGCTCCGACCCCAAGCACCTGACCCTGGGTGTCAAGGAGGTGCTCTCGCTCCCGCGCGAGGTCATCGACGAGCGCTTCGGGGTGCGCGGCGACGAGGGCATGGACATCGAGATCCTCGGCTGCACGGGGGGCATCCCGGGCGGTGGTTTCGTCTACACGGGACGCGACACCGTTGCCCTCGGCGTCGTGGTCTCATTGCAGCACCTCGCACAGGCCAAGGTCCGGCCCGAGGACCTGATCGCGAATCTCAAGGCGCACCCCGCCATCGCGCCGCTGGTGCAGGGCGCGGACCTCAAGGAGTACACCGCCCACCTGATCCCCGAAGGCGGCTTCGACGCGTTTCCGGAGTTGTCCACCGACGGCATGCTGGTGGCGGGCGACGCGGCCCACATGACCCTGGCCGCAGGGATCTGGCTGGAGGGGGTGAACTACGCGATCGGCGCTGGTCTGGCAGCGGGAACCGCTGCGGCCAAAGCGATCTCGCGAGGCGACGTGTCAAAGACGGGCCTGGCTTCCTACCGCGAGGACCTCGAGGCGAGCTTCGTCCTGAAGGATCACCACCGGTTGCGGAAGGCACCGGCGCTCGTCCTGAGCGAGCGGGTGCAGCAGCGCTACCCCGGCATGATCGCCGACCTGGTGCAGGGGCTGTTCACTGTCAACAACCCCACCCCCAAGCCGGGAGCCCTCCGGCTCCTGCGGGAGGCTGCGAAGAAGAACGGCGTGAAGCTGCGGCATCTGGCTGCTGACGGCCTGGCTGGAGGGAGGACCTTTCGATGAGCAGCTACGACGACGTCGCGTTCGAGGACCGCATGGACACCGTCGAGTTCCGGGTCGGCGAGCGCGCCCACATCGTCGTCGACAGCGACATCTGCCGGTCCAGTACGACGAAGGCGTGCGTCACCGCCTGCCCGGCCAACCTCTTCGCACCGACGAGCGACGGGGGGATCCTGTTCAACTACGAGCAGTGCTTCGAGTGCGGCACCTGCTACCAGGTCTGCAACAGCGAGGGCGCCCTCTCGTGGAGCTACCCCGACGGTGGGCACGGCGTCGTGTTCCGGCACGGCTGATGGCCGCTCCCTCCCTGGTGGTGGCGCTCCTGCGCTGCACCGACCTGCGGGCAGAGGTCGACCAGCTGTCCGGTGCCATCTCCCGTGATCCGCGCGCGGCAGCCCTGTCCCCCTCGGACGCCGCGGCTCTCGAGCACGCTCTCCGGCTCGCCGACGCCTGGGGCGCACGGGTTCTGGCGCTGTCGGCCGGTGGCCCGGAGTGCGACGCGGGACTTCGCGAGGCCGCAGCCCTCGGGGCCGAGGTGCGTCGGGTGGCCCTGCACGGCACCTACCTCGACGACCTCGTCAGCGACGAGCAGTCCCTGGCGCGCTCGCTCGTCGCCGCACTCGGCGGTGAGCGCCCCGACCTCGTGCTGTGCGCCGACCGTTCCGCCGACCGCGGCACCGGAGCCCTGCCGGCCTTCGTCGCCCACGAGCTCGGGGTCGCCCAGGCTCCGGGCCTGGTTTCCCTGGAGCTGCAGGGCACAGACCTGATCGCCGAGCGGCGGCTGGACTTCGGACGGCGGGAGCGGCTCCGGGTGCCGCTCCCTGCGGTCTGCTCCGTCGAGGCCGCGGGCCTGCGGCTTCGCAGAGCCTCTTTTCAGGCCGCGTTGGCGGCGGCCGAGACCAGCATCCCGGTCGTCGAGACCGCCGTACGCGCCTCGCAGGTCAGGGTGCTCGGGGCCCGTCCGTCCCGTCCCCGGCCACGGCACCTCCCAGCTCCGACGGGAACGGCGCGCGAGCGGCTGCTTGCCCTGACGGGAGCCTTGCTGTCGCATGACCCGCCGACGGTCGTGGGACCGGTCGACGCGGCCGGGGCGGTGGATGCGCTGCTGGAGTTCCTGG
>JANOTZ010000337.1:0-2481 GCA_031416735.1 Frankiales bacterium | reverse complement strand
CGCTGTGAATTTCCTGTGTCTACCGGACGTAGTAGGTGCTCCCTGCGGCGGCATCGAAGGGGTCGCCGTCGCCCACCTGTAGGACGGCTATCCAGAGGCCCTTGGCGTTCTGCTGCAGCGAGAGCAATTTGAGCTCCTGGGTGGCGCCGAAGACGGTGCCGACCTTGGCCAGCTGCGTCTTTCCGTCAACGGAGAAGACCCCGGTCAGGTCTTTGCCGGAGCCGTACACCCGGGTCAGCTTCAGCGCGTACGTGGTCGTCACTGGGTCGGACGTGCCACTGCCCGTGGAAGTTCCGGTGCCGCTCTCCCCCGCGGTGGTCGAGGTAGGCGTGGTCCCCGAGGTCACGGCGGGAACTACCGCCACCGCGGGCACGATGTATAGAGCGACGAAAGGATCGCGACCCAAGTTCGCCGAGGAGATGACTGGCACCTTGGCGACCGGCTTGGTCACCTTGTTGGTGGCCGGCTTCGTGACGGCCGGGCGCTTCGCGGCCGGTACGACGAGACCAGCGTCCTCCTCGCCGCCACCGCTCATGAGCAGGAAGCCACCGGCGCCGAGCACCAGAGCGGCGGCGAGGCCGCCGGCGATGATCAGGCGCTTCTTGTCGGTGCCGACCTCGTCGGTGTTGTCACCGAACTCGGGAGTTGTCGTCATGTCACTCACTTCCCAACGACGGCGGGGGCTGCGGTGGTCGACCGGCCGGTGGCCAGGTAGACGGAGCCGGTGATGGTGGCGGACAGGACGCGCCCGGGGTCAGCTCCAGCGTCCACTCCGGGCTTGACCGGGTTCGAGCCGGGGGCGAGCGTGAACGCAGTGACCTTCATGGCCCGCGTCAGGTTCTCCACGCGGTCCAGGAACTGCTCGACCTGGAAGAACCCACCGACCACGGTGATGCTCAGCGCGATCGACTGCAGGGTCCCGACCGACACGGCCGGTGCTGCCACCGGCTTGACGGCTGTGGGGCTGACGCCAGCGGCCGTCACTGTGGCCGCGGCAGGTGCCGCCACCACGGGCGCCGGGAGTGCCGGCGCCAGGGTGGCGAGCTCGACACCCGCCTCGTCCGCTGCCACGGTGAGAGCGCGGACCAGCGCAGGGAGCGCCGGGTTGTCCGGGATCTTCGCAGCGACAGCGGCCAGGCGCGCCTGCTGACGAGGAAGGTCTTTCGCCTGAGCCTTGAGCATCCTGATCTGCGCGCTCAGCGCGAAGTTCTGGCTGATCTGCTGCTCGGCCTGCGTGCGCAGGTCGGCAGCCTCAGAGCGCTTCGGCGAGATCAGAAGGGACCACCCACCGATGGCGATCGCGAGCACACCGACGACGGTCAGTGCGACCCACTGCTTCAACTTGTCCATGTCAGCCTCCAGCCGGCTTGGTGTAACGACCGGACTGCGCCTTGGGGGTGAGGTTCGCGGTGGCCGCGAACGTCACGATCGGCTTGGTCCCGAGCAGGGACTCGGTCGAGTTCGAGAAGTACGGCGAGCTGTAGGTCTTCAGACCGGCGATGGAGTCGAGCCACGCCGCCACGTCGTCGTGCGAGAAGCCCGTAGCGGACACGGTGAACGCCCCGACAGCGGGCGCAGTGCCTACCGCAGTGGCTGCCGCGGCTCCCACAGCGACAGGCGCTGCGGTGGTATAGCCGACGCTGCTGATCCAGATGTTGCTGGGCACCGACAGGCTCAAGTCGTTGAGCAGCTGAGAGAAGCGGATCTCATCGCCCATGGCCGTCGTAAGCTGAGCCTGTGCGGCATCGGCGGCGGCGTAGATCGCCGTCACGTTGCGGAACTTGGCCGCTTCAGCTTGGAGGCTTGTCGTCTGCTGCGTCGCGGTGTCGAGGTCGCCCTGGGCGGCGGAGACACCCTGCGTCGCCGAGACGTACGCGGCGCCGACGGCGACCACCGTCAAGGCCAGCGCGGCACCGAGGCCGAGCTGCACCTTGCGGAAGGCCGCCTGCTCGGCGATCTCCGGCGGCAGCAGGTTGACACGGGGCAGAAGCCCCGTACCAGTGCCGACAAGCCGGACAGATTCGGTCTGGACGGTCACGACGAGACTCCCATCGCAAGGCCGACGGGCACCGTGACCATGGGCTCGACGTACGCGAGCTGGTCAGGGGTGAGGCCGGTCTTGCCGATCTTCAAGGTGGACATGGGTCGCGCGGCCTGCACGGGCAGTCGGGTTGCGGCCGCCAGACGATCACTGAGGCCGGCCAGCCGCGATCCGCCGCCGGACAAGACGACCCGTCCGATGCGCGCAGCACCCGGCTGGGCCATGAAGTAGTCGAGCGAGCCGCGGATCTCCTCGATGAAGCCCCCGCCGACGCTCTCGATGGCGCGTGCGGCCGGTGTCGCCGCAGCGTGTCCGGACTCCACCGCGAGGCCGGTCTCCTGCTTGATGGCCTCAGCCTGGTCCACAGGAACACCCAGTCGCTCAGCAACAGCGTCGGTGATGTCCGACCCGCCCATGAGCAGGATGCGCACGAAGCGAGG
>JANOTZ010000336.1:0-11347 GCA_031416735.1 Frankiales bacterium | reverse complement strand
GGAGGGTGAAGCGATCTACCTCCTGTTGCCGCGCAGCCGTGCGTGTCGGCGACCACGAGGGGTAGATCGGCCGGGAGGGTGAAGCGGGAGTCGGGCGGGCGGGTGCGCGGGAGTCGGGCGGGCGCGCGGCGCCAGTTGCGGCCTGCTGGGATAGCGCTGGGTGCCAGTTCCAGGAATGAAGGGAACCGGCAGGGGTCCCCGACCGCTCGGAATCGCCCCTTCCGCGTCCGTTCATCGCGAAGGGGATGCCGCCGCGGAAACGACTTATCCACGGGCGACGGGCAAGCGCCGGCGCACCGGCGGCACGGCCCGCAGGGGTCAGCGTTCGGTGTCGCTCGCGTCGCCGAGGTAGGTGCGCTTGAGGTCGCCGGACGCCTCGAGGGCGACGCCGCTGCCGTCGTAGGTGATGGCGCCCTTCTCCATGATCATGGCCTGGTCGGCGTAGGGGAGGACGCCGACGTTCTGCTCCACGATGATGACCGTCGTACCGGCTTTGTTGATCTGCGACACGACTTGGAAGACCGTCTGGGCGAGCTTCGGCGACAGCCCGAGGGACGCCTCGTCGATCATCAGCAGTCGCGGGCTGGCCATCAGGGCGCGACCGATCGCCAGCATCTGCTGCTCACCACCGGACAGCGTCCCGGCCATCTGGTCCTTGCGCTCTTCCAGCCGCGGGAAGTAGGAGAACACCTCCTGGATGGAAGCGTCGATCCCCTTGCGGTCCTTGCGGGTCCAGGCGCCGAGCTCGAGGTTGGTGCGGACGGGGAGGCTGGGCCACACCCGGCGCCCCTCGGGGCACAGCGCGATGCCCTGCCGCACCATCTCGGGTGCCGACAGGCCGCTGACCTTCTTGCCGTCGAACATCACCTGACCGCCCCAGGTGGGGAGCAGGCCGGCGAGGCAGTTGACGGTGGTCGTCTTGCCCGCACCGTTGAGGCCGAACAGGACCATCGTCTGGCCCTCCTCGACGGCGAAGGAGATGCTCTGCAGGACCGGCAGAACGCCGTATCCGGTGCGCAGCTCAGAGACTTCGAGCAGACTCACGCGTCATCTCCCTTGGCCGACGTGGGCTTGTCCGACGTCGGCTCGTCCGACGTGGCTGCAGCTGCCTTGCGAGGAGCGGCTGCCTTCCGAGGCGCAGCTGCCTTACGCGGGGCAGCTGCCTTCCGGGGCGCGGGCGCGGACGTGGGCGCGGGCGCGGACGTGGGCGCGGCTGCCTTGCGGGGCGCCTGGGTCCGGGCGGTCGGGCGGTGGGTGACTTCCTCGAGCTGGGCCTCGAGGTCGGCGTCCTGCTCGGGCTCCACCGTCTGCTCGAGCGCCTCCGGTGCCTCGCCGCCGAGATAGGCCGCGACCACCTCGGGGTGGGTCTGGATGACGCTCGGCTGGCCCTCGGCAAGGAGGCGGCCGAAGTTCAGGACGTAGACGTGGTCACAGACCCGAAGCACCAGCGGCACGTGGTGCTCGATGACGAGCATGGTCAGACCGAACTCCTTGCGGAGCGCGAGCAGGCGCTCCCCGAGCTGGTCGGACTCATCGGGACCCATGCCCGACGTCGGCTCATCGAGCAGCAGGATGTCGGGGTCGGTCGCCAGGGCGCAGCCGAGCTCGAGCAGCTTGAGCGTGCCGTAGGACTGGCCGCCGACCCGGCGGTCGCGGATGTCCTGCAGGCCGAGCATCTCCAAGATGGCGTCGGCCCGCTGGTTGAGCACCTTCTCGGCTCGCAACGAGCTGCCCGCCCCGACGATGCCGCTCAGGGCGCCGTACCCGGCCCTGGAGTGCATGGCGGTCTTGAGGTTGTCGAGGGCGGTGGCGCTCTTCACCATGCCGACGTTCTGGAAGGTGCGGCCGAAGCCCATCGCCGCCTTCTTGTGCGGCGGGAGCTTGGTGACGTCCTCGCCGCGGTACAGCACGGTGCCGGTGTTGGGCGTGTAGAAGCCGGTGATGCAGTTGAACGCGGTGGTCTTGCCCGCGCCGTTGGGACCGATCAGGCCGACGATCTCGAACTCGTTGACCTGCAGGCTGACACTCTGGAGCGCCTGCAGCCCGCCGAAGCGGATCGACAGGTCGCGAACCTCAAGCACGGACACTGGAACCCTCCACGGCCGCGGGGCCTGACTCGTCGCCGCCATGCACACTGAACGGCTTGCCGGAGAGCCACCTGGTCAACGGCCGCAGCTGCTGGGCAATGCCGCCCGGGTTGAACACGAGGGTCAGGATCAGCAGGAGCGCCCCGAGGAACTGGGGGGCGAACTGCTCGGCCGCCGTGCCCGCCTCACCGAACAGGCCGAACACGTTGTCCAGCACGACCCCCTTGATGGCCGTCTCCTCGAGGAAGTAGTCGAGCAGACCGAAGAAGGCCGACCCGATCACGACCCCGACGCGGCTGCCAGCACCACCGACAACCACCATGAGGACGAAGGTGAGGAACAGGTAGGTCTGGAACCCGAAGCTGGTGCCGATGACGCTGCCCGAGTAGTAGGCGAACATCGCCCCGCCGACCCCGGCCACGAGCCCGCTGAAGGTGAAGGCGAGCAGCTTGTAGCCGACCACGTTGATCCCGAAGGCCTCGGCGACCCGCTCGTTCTCCTTCAGCGCCAGCAGCGCCCGGCCGACCTTGCTTCGCATCAGACGCCATTCGAGATACAGGATGACGGCGAGGATCGCGAGGCACAGCCAGTAGTAGTACTTCGGCTCGTTGAGGAACATCTCCGGCAGGTCGGCCGGCTGGCCGGCGCCGGAGTTGGTGAACTCCTCCACCTCGAACAGCGTCGTCTCAAGGGTGAGGCCGAACACCAGCGTGATCAGCGAGAGATAGAGCCCGGTGATGCGCAGGGCGACAAGCCCGATGAGTACGGCGAAAACGGCCGTGACGACAGCAGCCAGGAAGAACGTCAGCGCGAACGGCACGCCCTGCTTGGTGAGCGCGTACGCCGCGGTGAACGCCCCGATGCCGACGAAGCCGTTGTGGCCCAGCGAGAGCTGACCGGTGTAGCCGATGATGACGTTCAGGCTCAGTCCGATGACGGCGTAGATGGCCGCCTGCTCGGCGTAGGACAGCAGCACGACGCTGTCGTAGACCGTCGGCACGAAGACCACGGCGAGAAGGATCGCGACCAGCACCACGGCCCGGAGCAGCAGCCCGAGCAGGGTCGGACCGCTGCGTGGGGCGCTGTGCGTGCCACCGGCACCACGGGCCTGGCTCTGCTCGGCGACGGGCACCTCAGGCCTCCTTGCCGAGCAGTCCGGCGGGACGGATGAGCAGCACCGCGAGCAGGAGCACGAACACGACCAGGTCGTCGGCGCCGGGAATGGCCGTCCCCTGCAGGTTGATGGCGGCGAGCCGCTCTGCGACCCCGATCACGATGCCGCCGACGAACGCGCCGGGCAGCGAAGTGATGCCGCCGAACACCGCCGCGGTGAAGGCCGGGATCAAGGCGGTGGCCGTGACGATGCCTGGGGCGACGGTGGCGCCGCCGATGAGCAGGATGCCGGCCGTGGCCCCCAGGAATCCGGCGATGCCCCAGGTGAGGGCCGAGATGCGGTTGACGCTGATGCCGACCAGGCTGGTGGCCGTCGGCTCCTGCGACACCGCGAGCACAGCCAGCCCGGTGCGGGTCTTGTTGAAGAACAGCACCGCGGCGACGGCGAGGACGGCCAGCACCACCAGGCTCACGGCCTGCTGGTTGGTGATCCGCAGGCCACCGTTGTTGACCAGGTCGCCGGCGACGATGGGCGGCAGGCTCGCGGCGTTGGGTCCCTGCAGGAACAGCTCGACGGAGATGGCGAGCAACGCCAGACCCGCGGTCGCGACCACGATGGTGACCTTGGGTTGCGCGAACAGCGGTCGCACGATCAGCCGTTCAGCGGCCAGCGCCATCAGCGTGCCGGCCGCGAGGCCGACCAGGATCGCGACGCCGTACGGCATCTTGGGCAGGAACTTGGAACCGCCGAGGCAGGCGAAGACCACGAGCGCGGCCACCGACCCGAACTCGGCCTGGGCGAAGTTGAAGATGCGGTTGCCCTTGAACAACAGCACCAGACCCAGACCGAGCAGGCCGTAGATAGCCCCCTGGATGGCGCCACCGATGATCGGTGTCACCACGTTGTTCCCGACGTCGAACGCCAGGATCACGGGACCTCCTCGAAACACGCTGGGGAGCACCACCCGGAAGGGGGGCGCAGGGGTTGTGGCTGCAACCTATGAGATCGGGCCGCTCACTGTCTCGTACTGGCGCGAGTTGCAGTTGGACTTCAGCGTGTACGCCTTCGTGCCGCCGAAGTGCGTCTTGCCGTTGAAGGCGGCCGGCGTGTAGACACCGCCGGCGAGCGAGCCCTTGCCGATCGCCTCGATGAAGGCCTCCCGGGTCAGCGGGCCCTTGACGAGCTGGAAGGCCTGGTCGAGCAGCTGCTGCAGGCCGTAGATGTTCATCTGGATGTCGTCGGCGAAGTCCTGGCCCGGGGCCACCTGGGCCCGCTTGTCGTAGCCGGGGAAGGGCGAGAGGTAGAAGCCCTTGCCGTTGTACTCCGGATTTCCGCAGGTGATCGTGGCGATGCTGTTGATGCCCATCGACACGCCGGGACCCACCCAGTAGGGCGCGTAGACCGGCGACGCGGTGCGGCGGACCAGGTCGGCGAAGTAGAGCGGCTGGCCGAGGAAGTAGACGATCTCCGGCCGGTCCGCGGCGAGCTGGCTGGCGATGGCACTCGAGTCGCTGCCCGTCTTGGGAGCCTTGTAGTACTTCACCGAGGTGGCCTTGCCGGCGAGCGCCGCCTCCATGGAGGACTTGGCGTCCTCGAAGTTCGGGGTGCCGGACAGCACGAGCGCCCACTTCTTCGCCGGCCCGAAGCCCTGCTGGGCGGTCATCTTGACGACCGTCTCGCTCTGCGCCTTGTAGGTCATGGTCGTCGCGAAGTAGGTCGGCAGGTCGGTGAGACCGTTGGTCGTCACACCGGCCGACAGGTAGGGCACGTTGGCGCGACGCAGGACGCTGTCGCGGGCACAGGCCTGGATCTGGTCGGTGCCGGCGCCGCCGACGATGAGGAACGAGGTCGGGGCCGCCCGGCGGCAGGCCTGGACGGCGCCGTTCGGGTTGTACTTGTCGTCGACGATCTTGACGACGACGTTGTATTTGCCCTGGACCTTCTTGCCCTTCCAGTACTGGTCGGCGCCGGCCTGGAAGCTGCTCTGCGGGAGCGGGCTGGCACCGGTCAGCGGGGCGTGCACGGTGATGGTGAGGGTGTCGCCCTCGATGCCGACGGTCGATCCGCCGCCGCCGGTGGTCCCGGTGGAACCGCTGCCACTGGTGCCGGACGTGCCGCTGCCACTGGTGCCGGACGTGCCGCTTCCGCTGGTGCCGGACGTGCCGCTTCCGCTGGTGCCGGACGTGCCGGTCCCGCTCGTGCCGGACGTGACGCCCGGGCCGCCGCCGGTCGTGGCCCCGGGGACCACCTGGCCGGTGTCGGGGTCGATGACCTGACCGGTCTGCGGGTCGACGACGTTGCCCTGACCGACAGCACCAGGCCCGGACAGACCCCGCTGGGACAGGGAGTCGGCGACGTCGCTCTTCAGCCCGCAGGCTGAGGTGACGAGCGCTGCGCTGAGCAAGATGGCGGGCAGGCGCAGCCGGCGGACACGACGAGGGTCAAGGGACATCAGAAAGCGCTCCAGGGCTGGGGGGAAGGAAAGACGGTCAGGCGATGCTCGGGCGGCGGACAGCACTCGTCGTCCGCTGCCGGCGGGCGAGCTGCTCGCCGACGCCACCGACCCGAGTTGCCGGCTTGACCGGCGCCGGCGCGTTGGCGCCGAGAGTGAGGCTGGCGAGCGCCAGCAGCAGCGCACCGCCGGCGATGGCCGCCCAGGTTGCCGTGTCGAAGCGCATCGGCGCCTTGGCCGAGGCCACCGGCACGAAGGCCTGGTTCTGCGGGCTGACCTGCGGCGCGACCTGGGCCTGCGGCGCGGGAGCGGCGATGGGGGCCTCGATCCCGACGGAACCGCTCATCGGAACGGTCGGGGAGGTGTAGGAACCGCCGTCGGTGCCGGTGGAGCCGGTGCCCACGAAGCCGGTGTCGACCGGGGTGGTCGGGACGTCAGGAACGATGACCTCCTCGACGGGCGGCGTGAAGGCGATCGTCAGCCGGGCCTCCGTCTTGGGGGCGAAGACCTGCTGGAACGGCGTCCTCAGGGCCTCCTTCGACGGGTAGAGCGCCAGGCCGTCGTTGCTGTCCACCCACTTCTGGGCGAGCGCGGTGATGTCGAACTCATAGCCGCCGTCGACCGGCTTGGCCTTCGCCGAGAACTGGTCGCACAGCGTCTTGGGTGCGTCGATGAAGGACTCAGCGTCCGCGTCGGCGAAGCCCTGGTCACCCACCGCACAGGCGACGACCATCGTCGGAGCGGCGTTGGGGCTGCGGGTGCTGCTGGTGTTCTTGCTCAGCGGCACCACGACGACGGCCTTGCTCACCACAGAACCGGGGAGCAGCGCGTCGAGGTCCCAGCGCAGGGCCGACCACTTATCGACGCTGTCGACCTTGGTGACGGCGACGGCCAGGTCGTCCTCGGCCACACCGTCGCTCCCCTTGGCCTGGTCCGGGAAGGGCTTCTGAGCGCCGATCGGGCTCGGGACCTCGACCGTGCCGGGGTTGGCCGTCCAGTAGTAGGCACCGACGGAGGCGGTTTCGGAGCTGACGCTCGCCACTGCCGTGCCGATGCCCAGGACGGGCACGCTGGCAACTGCCAGGGCCATCGCTCCCATGAGCCGCAGACCTCGGGACATCGCGCACCTCCACTAACAGCGTGACCGTCGTCACGTCCGTCCTGTCTTGTTCGCCATCGAATCCGGGATTCCTGCCTGCCGCGACGTCGAAGTGTCACGAACCGGAAACACGGCTGTTCGACAGTGATGATTGCGGTCAGCGGGGCTGACCGCAAGGCCATGCGTGCGCAGACGCCTACCGTCCGTCACGGAAGCCCCCTACCGTCCCCTTGTGCTCCCCTCCCCCTCCTGCGCCCCGCAGTGCTGATCCTGCGCGAGGTCACCGCGGTTGACACCGCCGCGCTGCGGCGCCAGGTGCTCCGCGGCGGCCGGCCCGTGCCCCTGCCCGGCGACGGGGACCCGGCCTTCCACCTGGGCTTGTACGACGGCGACGTCCTCGTCGGCACCGGCAACGTCCGGCGCGAGCCGGCTCCCTGGGCGCCGGAGGACCCCGCCTGGCGGCTGCGCGGGATGGCCACCGCGCCTGACCGCCGTTCCCAGGGCGTGGGCGCCACCATCCTGGAGGGGCTGACCGCACACTGCCGCGCCGAGGGTGGCGGGCTGCTGTGGTGCCACGCCCGGACGCCGGCCCAGCGGTTCTACGAACGGGCCGGGTTCGTCCCGATCGGCGAGCCCTGGGAGGACCCGGAGATCGGCCCGCACGTCCGGATGTGGATCCCCCTCTGACCCCCCGCGCTCCCGCTCAGCTCTCCCTCCCTCGCATCTCCCTCCCTCGCGTCTCCCCCGCTTACGTCCGCCGCTTACGTCTCCCCCGCTTACGTCCGCCGTTGTGGACACGTCAACCGCTCACCTGAGCAGACGCAAGGGTGAAGCTGGGGTCAGGCAGGGGGGTTGTCGAGGGTCCAGCCGCGGACGGCGTCGCCCTCGACCTGGGGGGTCTGCCGGCCGTACGGGCGCTGGTGCAGCGTGATGGCCTGCGCGTAGTAGGTGGCGTAGCGCAGCGCCTCGCCGACCGTGGTGGTGCCGTTGCGGTTGGCGTCGGCCTGGCCCTGCCCGAGCCCGAGGTCGAAGACCAGGCCGGTCCAGACCGACTCACCCCACTGCGGGTACTCGTAGGACTTCTGGGTGACCTTCGAACTGGCGGTGACGAGGCGGTGGGCGCTCGGCAGGTCCTCGATGAAGCCACCGGCCTCGCAGCCCGCGATGTCCACCCACATCCGGCCGGTCCCGGGACGCAGCAGCGACGCGAACTCCTTGCTGGGGATGAAGTCACGGTCGGCGGGCCAGAGCTTGACGACGCTGCCGACCTGCTTCACGTGCCCCGAGTAGTGGAACAGCGTGAACGTCCCGGGCACGCTCTTGCGCGCCAACCAGGTGAGGCCCTCGCGGATCACGGCCCCGGTGACCTGCCGGTCGGTGTAGATCCGGATGTTCTGCGACTCCCACCCGGCGGCGAGCAGCGACTGCCGGATGAAACGCACGTCGTTGGCCGAGCCGATGGTGTCCTTGGTCGGCGAGGGGTAGTCGGTCACGCCAACAAGGAAGGCGTAGCGGTCCTGCGGGGCGGCGAACCGCGTCGGCACCCGGTCGTTGAAGGGCCCCGGCGGCGGGCCGAGGGAGGCCTCGACCGGCACACCGGTGCGGGCGCGGGCCACCACCGCAGGCTTCTTGGTCGGTGCTTTGACGACCGGCTGCGGCGGCACGGTCTTGACCACGGCCGGCACCTTCAGGAGCGGCGTCTCCTCCGCGACCGCAGGCGCCGACGTGTTGATGCCACCGGAGATCACCACGGCAACGCCGGCCAGGAGCACGAACGAGGCGCACCAGGCAACCGTCTCGGTCGCCCAGCGCGGGAGGCGACGGGTCACCTGTGAAGCCTCGGCAGTCCGGGCCCGGAAATCAAGGGCCGAGTGACCCGGAGCCGCGGGGTCACGGCAGGTTCAGGGCGCGTTCGAGGTCGGCGAGCAGGTCGTCGGCGCTCTCGATGCCCACCGACAGGCGCACCAGGTCGGACGGCACCTCCAGCTGCGACCCCGCGACGCTCGCGTGCGTCATCCGGCCCGGGTGCTCGATCAGCGACTCGACGCCCCCGAGCGACTCCCCGAGCGTGAACACCTTGGTGCGCTTGCACACCGCCAGCGCAGCGGCCTCGCCACCCGCCAGTCGGAAGCTGATCATCCCGCCGTACGCCTTCATCTGCTTGCTGGCGATGTCGTGGCCGGGGTGCTCGGGCAGGCCGGGGTACAGCACCTGGCTGACGGCGGCGCTGCGGGTGAGCAGGTCGACGATGCGGGCGGCGTTGTCGCAGTGCCGGTCCATCCGGACGCCGAGGGTCTTGATGCCGCGCATCACGAGCCACGAGTCGAACGCGCCGGGCACGCTGCCCATCGCGTTCTGGTGGTAGGCCAGCTGCTCCCCGAGGGCGGCGTCCGCCGCGACGAGCGCGCCACCCACGACGTCACTGTGCCCACCGAGGTACTTGGTGGTGCTGTGCACGACCACGTCGGCACCGAGCGCGAGCGGCTGCTGCAGATAGGGCGACGCGAACGTGTTGTCCACCACGAGCTTCGCGCCGGCGTCGTGCGCGATCGTCGCGAGCCCGGCGATGTCAGCGATCCCCAGCAGCGGGTTGGTCGGCGTCTCGCACCAGATGAGCTTCGTCTCCGGTCGCATCGCAGCCTGTACGGCGGCAAGATCGCTGAGCGCCACCGGGGTGTGCTCGACCCCCCATCGGCTGGCGACCTGGGCGAACAGGCGGTACGTGCCGCCGTACGCGTCGATCGGGATGATCACGTGTGCGCCGGGACTCAGCAGGGTCCGGAGCAGCGTGTCCTCGGCGGCCAGACCGCTCGCGAAGGCCAGCCCGGTGGCGCCGTTCTCGAGCGCCGCCATGCACGTCTCGAGCGCGGCGCGGGTCGGGTTGCCGGAGCGGCTGTATTCATAGCCCTTGTGGACCCCGACCTCCTCCTGCACGTACGTGGAGGTCTGGTAGATCGGCACCACGACAGCACCGGTGGTCGGGTCAGGGTCCTGGCCGGCATGGATCGCCAGGGTCTCGAAGCCGTACTCGCCAGGGACCCAGTTGCTGCTCATCTACCCAGGCTACGGCGAGGTACGGCGACGGCGGGCGACCAGCGCGAGCCCGACCAGCCCGAGGGCAGCGACGGGCAGCTGCGCGGCGAGCCCCGTCGCGGCCAGGCCGGTGCCGGTGCCTGTCCCCGTGCCGGACGGCGGGTTCGCCGGGGGCGGCGGGTTCGCCGGCGGGTTCTGCGGCGGTGCGGCGACCGGCGGAGCGGCGGCCGGGGCGGGCAGCGCCACCTCGAACACCTCGATGCCGCGCACGGCGTCGGCGGTGTAGACGAGGTTGGTCTTCATGCCGGTTATGGCCACGCCCTTGGCGTCGCGCTGCGGCACCCAGTAGGCGTCCCAGACCTGGGTCGCGACACCGGTCGCGTAGCCGAACTGGGCGATCTTGCGCGGGTCGCGGACGTCGAGGATGCGCATCCCGGCGCCGTAGTGGCCGAGGGCGACGAAGCCATCCTGGTGCACGTCGAACCAGTGGGCGGAGCAGAAGCCGCTGACCGGCAGGGAGGCGCCGCCACCGAAGTCGGACGGGGCGTTGACCTGGTCGAGCGGCGCGACAGTGCCGACGTCCTGCTTCTTGCCGTCGGGGTTGCGGGAGCGGTAGGCCGCGGCGTCGAGGTCGGGGACGTACCAGGTCTGGAAGCTGCCGGCCTCGCTGCAGACGATCTCGTCGCCGCCGTCGGCGTAGTCCTCCTCCGTCACCAGCAGCACGTTGCCGTTGGCGATCGAGGGGGCAGCGCCGGCCTTGAAGGCCTTCGCGTTGGGGCGCATCGAGTTGTGCAGGATGAAGTCGTTGATAGGGGCGCCACGACCCAGCGCGTTGGTCGCGGTGACGATGCGGGGGTTCACCGGGTCGGTGACGTCGAACGCGGCGGCGCCACCTGAGCCGGTGTGCCAGCCCAGAACGCCGTCGAAGTCCCAGTAGTGGCCCGCGCCGTTGACGAAGCCCTCCTTGCCCGGCCCGGAGGCAGGCGACGGGACCGTCTTGAGCTGCTTCGGGCTGTCGAGGTCGCGCAGGTCCAGGATCGAGAAGGCGCTGCGGGTGCCCGCGGTGTAGGCGTACTCGCAGTTCGCCTGGTCGACGCACTGGACCGTGTGGGTGCTGGTCGTCGCCGCCCCCGCGGCGGGCTGCTGCGGGGTGCGGGACCGGATGAACGGCGCGTCGGGGTCGGTGACGTCGACGATGACGACCTCGGGGCCGCTGTCGACGTTGACGTGCGTCGGGTCGGTCGGCGCGGCCTGGACCAGGTCGATCGCGGCGATGACGAAACGCGTCAGCACGCCGTTGATCACGCGCTCGCCGTAGGTCATCGACTCGTTCTCGAACAGCGCGTTGACCAAGATGCCGCGCAACTGCGGGTCGCGCGGGTCGGTCAGGTCCAGCACCGAGATCGTGTCGGTGCTGGAGACGTAGGCGAACGGCCCCGTGACGGCGAACTCCATCGAGATCGCCGCCGTCTCCGGAAGCCCGGCGAGCTGCTTGACGTTGGCACTGGTCACGCTCGGGATGGGCGGAGCGACGGCCTTCAGCGCAGCGTGGGAGCTGTCAT
>JANOTZ010000335.1:0-3126 GCA_031416735.1 Frankiales bacterium | reverse complement strand
AGCGGCCCGGGCCCGGCGAGGACGGTCTCGGCGGTGGCGACGTGTGCGTCGACGTACGGCGAGGGGTGGGCGCCACGGGGGATGACCCCGGCCGCGACGAGCCGTCCCTGCCGCACCACGACGACCTCCCAGCCCAGGTCGGGGGCCGGCCGGGCCGCGACCAGCTCGGGCACAGCAGTCAGCGACGTCATCCGTTGCAGCCGGGCGAGGGCCTGCACGAGCGCCGCCAACCGGTCCCGTTGGAAGGCCGCGTCCTCGAACCGCTCGTCAGCGGACAGGGCCGTGATCCGCCCGGTGAGGTGCTCGACCACCGCGGTCGGGTCGGACTCCACCAGGGTGCGGAACGCAGTGACGTGGCGGGCGTAGTCGTCGACCGACTCCCCGGCACCGACCAGGCAGGGGGCGCCGCACCGGCCCATCTCCATCAGCACGCACGCCGCCGTCGGGGTGCGCACCGACAGGCGCCTCGTGCACTGGCGCAACGGGATGGCTTCGTGGATCGCCGCGACCACCAGCTCCGCCGTACGCGAGGAGGAGAAGGGTCCGAGGTAGACGGCGTCGTCGTCAGAAACCTTGCGTACCAAGGAAAGTCGGGGGAACGGCTCATTCGTGAGCTTCACCCAGGAGGCCTTGTCGGGGAACTTCGAGCGCCGGTTGTAGCGCGGCCGGTGCTCGGCGATCAGGCGCAGCTCGCGGACCTCGGCCTCGAGGTCGGTGGCGCACACCACCGGGTCGACCCGCTCTGCGATGCCCACCATCTCGGCCATCCGGGTGCGGGTCTCGGAGGCGGTGAAGTAGGTGCGGACGCGGGACCGGAGGTCGCGGGACTTGCCGATGTAGAGGACCTCGCCCTGGGCGTCGCGGAACAGGTAGACCCCGGGCGAGTGGGGGAGGGCGTCGGCCATCCAGCGCTTGCGGCGCTGGGCCGGCGTGACCTGCGCAGAGAAGGTCTTGAGCTCCTCGAGGGAGTGCACCCCGAGGTTGCCGAGCCGGGCGATCAGGCCGTGCAGGACGTCGACGGTCGCGCGGGCGTCGTGCAGGGCCCGGTGGTCGGGGGTCGTGTCGGCGCCGAACAGCCGAGCCAGCGACGACAGCTTGCAGTCGGGGGCCTCGTCGCGGGTCAGCACCCGGCGGGCCAGCCGCACGGTGTCGAGGGAGTCGAAGCCGGGCCAGGTGAGGCCGAGCTCGGCGCAGCCGGCGCGCAGGAAGCCGAGGTCGAAGGGGGAGTTGTGTGCCACCAGCACGGTGCCGCGGGCGAACTCCAGGAAGGACGGCAGCGCCACGGCGAGCCGCGGGGCGTCGGCCACCATCGCGTCGGTGATGCCGGTGAGGACCGCGATGAACGGGGGGATCGCCTGGGCCGGGTTGACCAGGGACTGGAACTCGCCGAGCACCTCGCCGCCGCAGACCTTGACTGCCCCGATCTCGGTGATGGCGCAGTCGCGGGCCGAGCCGCCGGTGGTCTCGAGGTCGACGACGACGAACACGGTGTCGCGCAGGGGGGTCCCCAGCTCATCCATGCTCATCTGCGCCTGCATGTCCCGGACGGTAGGTGCGAGGTCCGACAGGCGCCGGCAGGGCGCGCCGCTTAGGGTTCGGGACGTGCCCGTACCCCTTCCCGGTCCCGACACCCGCTGGCGCTGTGGCCAGTGCGGCAACCTGACCCGATTCGATGTCACCCGCACGACCCGTTCCCGCGAGTACGTCCACGTCGACCTCGCCGGTGAGCAGGCCGTGGAGGAGCGCGAGATCGTCGAGGACGTCGTGGAGCACGTGACCTGCCGCTGGTGCTCGGCGGTCGATGTCGTCGAGGTCGTCCCGCGCCCGGGCTCCCAGGCGACCGCTTAGGTGGACGGGCTGCCCGCACCGGTCCGCGCCCGCGTCCTCGCGCTCGCGAGTGACCGGCTCGGACGCCTGTCCGCCGAGCTCGTGCCCGCCTCCCTGAAGGCAGTAGCCCGCTTCACCCCCGCCAAACGAGCCAAGCTCGGGGGTACGGCGCTCGCCGCGGCACTGGACAGCGACCCGGTCTTCCGGCGGGGGGTCATCGAGCGCGCCCGGGAGCTGCACCCCGACCTGGCAGCGGCCCTGACCGGGGGCACCGAGCTCCCCGACGCCGCGGCGGAGGACGTGGCGGCGCTCGCCTACCTGCTGGGCAGCCCCGGTTGGGAGGAACGTGTCGCGACCGTCGCCACCGAGCTGGAGCAGCGCCAGGCGACCCGGCAGGGGGCGGCGCACCTCGACACGGTGCAGCGGCTCACCGAGCAGCTCGAGGCGGTCCGGGCCCACGGTCGCGCCGAGCTGGCCGCCGCCCGGGAGGAGCTCGCCGGCAACGCCGCCGAGCTGACCTCCTTGCGCAAGAAGGTCCGGGAGATGGGGGACCGGGCCGGCCGGGCCGAGCAGGCCCAGCGCGCCGCCGAGGTCGCGGCCGCGGAGGCCCAGGAGGAGCTCGAGGCGCTCCGCACCAGCCGCGCGGCCGAGCTGCGCGCCCTGGAGGAGCGGCTGGAGGTCGCGGGTCGGACCGCAGGGGAGGCCCGGCAGGTGGCCCGCGACGGCCACAAGAGTGACCAGCTGCGGCTCCGCCTGTTGCTGGACGCCCTCGTCGGGGCGGCCCAGGGGCTGCGCCGCGAGCTGGCCCTCCCCCCGGCCGAGGGCCGTCCGGCCGATGCCCTCACCACGGACTACGCCGTCACCGGGCCGACCCTGCAGGGACGATCCGACGACGACCCCGCCCTGCTCGACGCCCTGCTCGCCGTCCCGACCACGCACCTGCTGGTCGACGGCTACAACGTGACCAAGGCGGCGTATCCCGCGGTTGCCCTGGAGGCGCAGCGCAGCCGGCTGCTCGCCGGGCTGGGGAGTCTCGCGGCCCGCACCGGGGCCGAGGTCACGGTGGTCTTCGACGGCTCCGACGGTGCGGTGCCCGTCAAGGTGGCCTCGCCTCGCGGCGTACGTCTGGTGTTCAGCCGCACCGGGGAGACGGCCGACGACGTGCTGCGGCGCTACGCGGCCAACGAGCCGCAGGGGCGTCCGGTCGTGGTGGTGTCCTCCGACAAGGAGGTCGCCGACGGGGTACGGCGGAGCGGTGCCCGTCCCGTCCCTGCGGTCGCTCTGGCCCGACTGCTCGAG
>JANOTZ010000334.1:0-11688 GCA_031416735.1 Frankiales bacterium | reverse complement strand
CCGTTGAGGAACTGCTTGCCGGCGAAGTGGAAGATCACCACGAGGACGACGGCGAGCCCACGCAGGCCGTCGAGCGCGAGCGAGTGCCCGAGCAGCGCGAAGCGAACGTGCCGGCGGGGGGCCTCGACCCGGCGGGCCACGGGGGAGACGTCGAGCGCCAGTCGCTGCGGGGCCAGCGTGGTTGAGGGGCTCACGAGGTTAGGGATGCCCGGTGCGAGCGTCGGTCAACCGCGGCTAGACCGGGAGAACAGCTACGATGGCCGAGACGAGGGTCGGGTCGAGCGGCTCGGTCTGGGGGCGGAAACGGCCGACGACCTGGCCCTCGGGCGACACCAGCCACTTCTCGAAGTTCCACTGCACGTCACCCGCGGTGCCGTCGGCGTCCGGGGCGTCGGTGAGCGAGGTGAACAGCGGGTGACGGTCGTCACCGTTGACCTCGACCTTCTCGAACAGCGGGAAGCTCACGCCGTACGAGGCGGAGCAGAACTCCGCGATCTCCTCGGCGCTGCCCGGCTCCTGGCCCAGGAACTGGTTGCACGGGAAGCCCAGCACGCTGAAGCCACGCTCGCCGTAGGTCTTCTGAAGCTCCTCGAGGCCGGTGTACTGCGGAGTGAGGGCGCACTTGGACGCGACGTTGACCAGCAGCAGCGCCTTGCCCTGCGGCAGTGCGGCGGGGGAGCCGTCGAGGGTGGCCAGGGGGATCTCGAAGAGCGACATGCCCACCATTATCCGGTGCGCCGGAAGTGGGCGCAGTCCGGTACGGCGAAAGCGGGCCGCACCCCGAAAGGGGCGCCCCCCGGCTGGGAGGCGCCCCTGTCAGGATCAGTCAGCGCTCGTTCAGCGGCCGGATACGGCGGCCAGGGCGTTGACGATGCCCTCGCCGTAGAAGCCGTTGCGGTCGGTCGTGCCCTCGCAGGTGTGCGTGGTTGTGCGGGTGGAGCCGGACGGCAGGATCCGGGTGTAGGTGTAGCTGCCACCGGCCGGGCAGGCGTGGTTGGTCGCGGTGCCGGTGAGGATCCCCTCGGTGCGGCGCGGGTTCAGCGTGAGGCCCTTGCCGCTGTCGTCGCTGACGCCGTAGCGGCTGACGATCAGCGCGGCGACGCCGACGGCATGCGGTGCGGCCATCGAGGTGCCCTGCAGGTACTGGTAGTAGCCGCAGACCCCCTTGCTGGTGCAGTCCTGCACGACGAACGGGGTGTTGGGCGTCCCGTCCGGGTTGAGCTCGCCGTTCTTCACGGCCAACGCCTTCGGGTAGGCAGCGAGCACTCCGGCCTTGGCGTCACGCGTGTTGCCGGGGGTGTCATAGACGTCGCCGCCGGGCGCCGCTACGTCGGCCTGCTCGATGCCGTAGTCGGAGTAGTACGCCTTGCGGGTCGACGGTCCGGTGCTCGTGACCGTCACCACCCCGTTGCTCTCCGAGGGGACCGTGATGCAGCTGTTGTCGACGGTGCGGGTCCGCTCGGCACCGGCCGGGTAGTCGGGGCTGGACGCGTCCGTCGTCGGGTGGCCGAGGTCGGTCGCGCCGTTGCCGGCCGCCGCGACGGGCAGGACCCCCTTGTTGCGGGCGTAGTCCAGTGCGCGCTGCGTCGCCTCCCGGATCGTCTTCTGCTCGGCCTGCTCGGCCGGACTGTCGGCCGGGTTCGCGAGGCAGTTGTAGAGCCACGGGTCGGTGTAGAAGCTCATGTTGACGACGTCGACCCCGATGTCACCGGCGTAGGTCAGCGCGTCGAGGGTCGGCTGGAGGAAGAAGTAGCCGCTGTCCTGACCGGCCCGGATGTTGACCAGCGTCACGTCCGGGGCGACCCCGGCGATGCCGAGGCCGTTGACCGGCGAGCCGATGGTGCTGGCCACGTGGGTGCCGTGGCCGTTGTCGTCGGCGTTCGCCGGGTCCTTGCAGCCGGCGTACTCGCACGGCTCGGTGCCGTCACCGTTGTCGATGTCGCGCATGTCGGTGGTGAAGTTGCGGGACAGGCCCGCGTCGAAGCGCGGGGCGATGTCGGGGTGGCTGCCGTCGACGCCGGTGTCGATGATGCCGACCAGCACCCGCTTGTCACCGCGCTCGACCGCCTGGGAGCCCTCCTTGGTCGCTCCGATCTGCCTCATGTCCCACTGCAGGTCCGCGAGCGGCTCCCCGGAGTCGGCGGCCTGGGTGCGGCCAGGGGTGCCCTTGCTGGCGTCCCGTTCGCTCTGGGCCCGCTCGAGGTCTGCCTTGGCTGGTCGCTGCGGGTCCGCCGTACCGATGCTGCGGTTGCGGGCCGCGCCCACGAGCAGCGGTGAGTCCGCGGCGCGGGTCGCGAAGTCTGACCGTTCTGTCGTCACGGCGGCGTAGCCCACGGCGGCGTTGCTGCTCAGCACCGTGCCGCCGGCTGCGGCGATGGCAGCACTGGCGTCGGCGTCGCTGACGCCGGGCTCGTACAGGACGACGAACTGACCGGTCGTTCCGCCGCCTGCACTGGCTGCGGTGACCGCCGGAACGGCGAGCATGGAAGCGACGAGAGCGGCGGTGGCCGTCGTTGTCGCGAGTGCTCTGCGCACGAGTCCTCCTTCTGGGCGGCGGTCTGCCGCCCCTGTGGGGGTGGTCCTTCACCTTCTGGGGCGTCGGCAACCCTTCTGGGGGGAGCGAGTGGCCTCACCTGTCCCGGCAGGAGTGAGCAGGCCTCGTGTCGAAACACCTGGGTAACACCCCTCGACTGCTCGGAGCCCCCGTGAAGCGCCGTACCGCCATGCTGCTCGCCGCGGCCCTCGTCGCGACCCTCACGCCGGCCGCTTCGGCGTTGAGCCGACCGATCGGTTACCAGCAGTACGACGTGACGATCCGGACGACGGAGTACGGCATCCCGCACATCGAGGCGCGCGACTACCCGAGCCTGGGCTACGGCTACGGCTACTCGATCGCCAAGGAGACGATCTGCACCCTCGCCGACACCTACACGACGGTCCGCGGCGAGCGGTCGAGGTTCTTCGGTCCCGACAAGGGCTACGTCTTCCGCGGCAACGGCGCGAGCGTCAACAACCTGACCAGCGACTTCTTCTTCCAGCAGATCATCGACGACAAGCGGGTCGAGAAGCTCCTCGCTGCCAAGGGCATCGGGGCGCCGAAGCCCGAGATCCGGCAGACCGTCACGGGCTACGTCGACGGCTACAACCGCTGGCTGCGCGATGTCGGCGGCGCGAAGGGCATCACCGACCCCAACTGCAAGGGCGCGGCCTGGGTCACCCCCATCACCGAGATCGACGCCTACCGCCGGTTCTTCCAGCTGGCCCTGCTGGCGAGCAGCGGCGTGGCCATCGACGGCATCGGCGGGGCGCAGCCACCCACGCCCTCCGCGCCGATCCCGACGGTCGACAGCGCCGCGATCGCTGCGGGTCTGCAGCACGAGTTCAAGGGCCTCGCGATCGGCTCGAACGCGGTCGCGCTCGGCAGCGAGGCCACCGCCACCAAGCGCGGCCTGCTGCTCGGCAACCCGCACTTCCCGTGGATCGGCAGCGAGCGGTTCTTCCAGGCCCAGCTGACGATCCCCGGCAAGCTCGACGTGGCGGGCGGCTCGCTGCTCGGCGTCCCGATCGTGCTCATCGGCCACACCGCGCACCAGGCCTGGTCGCACACGGTCAGCACCTCCTACCGCTTCACCCCGTTCCAGGAGACCCTCGTCCCCGGCTCTCCCACCACCTACCTGTACGACGGAAAGCCGACCGCCATGACCTCGCGCACCATGAAGGTCAAGGCCCTCGTCGGTGGCAAGCTCGAGGAGCGCACCCGCACGCTCTGGTCGACCCGGCACGGCTCGGTGTTCAGCTCGCTGCTCGGCATCCCGCTGCCCTGGACGCCGACGACGGCCTTCGTGATGGGTGACGCCAACGCCCCCAACTTCCGCTACCTCAACCACTTCTTCGAGGTGAACCAGGCGCAGTCCTCCGCGGAGGTCCTGCAGGTGCTCAAGCGCAACCAGGGCATCCCGTGGGTCAACACCATCGCCGCCGACGACAAGGGCGACGCCCTGTATGCCGACATCTCCGTCACCCCGCACGTCGACAACGCCCAGGTGCAGACCTGCGCGACCGCCGTCGGCCACGCGACGTTCCAGGCCCTGCGGCTGCCCGTGCTCGACGGCTCCCGGTCGGCGTGCGAGTGGGGTAGCGACCCGGACTCGGTGCAGCCCGGCACGTTCGGTGCGTCCAAGATGCCGTCGCTCATGCGCAAGGACTACGTCACCAACTCCAACGACTCCTACTGGCTGTCCAACCCGGCCAAGCCGCTCGAGGGGTTCGCCACGATCATCGGCGACGAGCGCACCGTCCGGACCAACCGCACCCGCTCCGGCCTGGTGATGGTCGCGGAGGGCCTGAAGAACGGCGGCACCTTCACCCGCCAGGAGCTGCAGGACCTGCTCTACAGCGACCGGCAGCACTCCTGGGAGCTCACGAAGAACGACCTGCTCACGCTCTGCGGCAGCTTCCCGGGCGGAATGGCCCCTTCGGCCAGCGGCCCGGTCGCGGTCGGCAACGCCTGCTCGGTGCTCGCGAAGTGGAGCGGCCGCGACACCCTCGACGCCCGCGGGGCGATCCTGTTCCGTCGCTTCTGGACCAACGCCACCGCGGTGGCCGCCGGCGTCCAGACCGGGGTGCAGACCGCGCCGATCTGGAGCACGCCGTTCAGCGCCACCGACCCGGTCAACACCCCGCGCGGCCTCAACATCGCCAACCCTCGGGTGTGGCAGGCGTTCGGGGACGCGCTGCAGGACCTCAAGGGTGCCGGCATCGCGATCGACGCGCCGCTCGGCAAGTACCAGATCGACCTGCGTCCGGACGGCACCGCGACGCCGTACCACGGTGGTCCCGGCCCGCTCGGCGTCTTCAACGCGCTGCTCGCGGTGTGGGATGCCAAGAAGGGGTACGTCGGGCCGCTGGCACACGGGTCGTCCTTCATCCAGACCGTGTCGTTCACCGGCAACGGCTGCCCGGACGCGCGCACGATCTTGACCTACTCGCAATCCACCAACCCGACGTCCAAGCACTACGCCGACCAGACCCGGCTCTACTCGCAGGGCGGTTGGGCGACCGACCACTTCTGCAAGGCCGATGTGCTGAAGGCGACAAAAGCCCTGTTGCGACTGCGCGGCTGACCTACATCACCTGATCGGGCGACATGCCTTCCCGGGGTCGGCGACGACACACAGGTCATGAATCTTGTCTGCCCCGTCGGTGACCCGCCCGGTATCGGAACGAAGTACTGCCGGCTCTGCGGCCGGGACTACGTGGAGGCGTCCGATGCCGCTGCCCTCAAGGCAGGTGTGACCGTGCAGGCGGTCGAGCGCCTCGAGCTGCCCATGCTGGTGATGGCCGGATCCGCCGGCGCGGAGCAGCTGAACGAGGAGTCGTTCGACCTCGAGCGGTTCGCGCTGCGGATCGCGGACGGGACCGAAGCCCCCTTCATCCCCGCCCAATCGGCCCCCGTGGATGAGGTCGTCCCGCAAGAGGAACCCACACCGCTGGCGGTGTCGGCTTCGGTGTTGGCGGCTGCGTCAGCTGCCGCGTCGGCTGATATCGAGGATGCACTCGAGGTGCCCCGGTCGAAGGTCCAACGCCGACTGCTGGTGCTGGTGGCCGGGGTGGCCTGCGTCGGTGGCCTCCTCGCCGGTGCGGGAGCCGTGGCCGGCCTCGGCTGACCTTGCTGGGTAGTCCCTGTCGGTATCAGCCGCCCAACGACCCCGCTCTCCTCGTATGGGAAACGATGCGAGGGAGACGACATGACGGCTCGACGACTGCTACTGGCCTCAGGCTCGGCGCTGCTGATGGCGCCACTGTTCCAGGGAAGTGCGGTGGCTGCTCCTGAGAAGGAGGTCATCTCGTTGACCTGCGGCACCACGACCCATCAGATAGTTGTCAACGGCAACGGCGACTTCACACCCGGGCGCGACTTCACCAGCACCGGGGTGTTCATTCCGCACGCCTTCGGGCCGTTCACCGGCGTCATCCGCAATGCTGCCGGGGAGGTGCAGGAAACCTTCACCGAGCCGGCGTCGGTACAGGGCAGCGGCAAGCAGCCACGCGACCTGACGTGCACCTACTCGATCCACTTCGTGGGCGACGGCACCGATGAGTTCCTGCCACTGGGCTGGACCTTCCACGGTTCCGGCACGGTGACCGGGCAGGCCACGCCGCGGCGTTGAGGGGCGTAGTAGCCGCGATGCTGAAGGCTCGGTGGCCGCGACCCTGACGGGCGCGCTGCGTCAGCTCCAGAGCTGGTGTTGCAGGGGAGCGGCGGTCGCGGGCAGGCGATAGCCGAGGGCGTGGGCGGCGTTCGGGGCGTTGGTGCGCAACGGGCCGGCCAGCGCCCGGCCGCCGTGTTGCACGAGTGCGCCGTACACGAAGGACACGACGCCGAGGGTCAGCAGTTCCAGGCCGAAGCTCGTGTCGAGGCTGAGCCCGTCGCTGCCCGCGGAGAAGCTGACCCGTAGGAGGAACGCCAGCGCGAACCACAGGCCCAGCGACGCGAGACCGCCTTGCCACCAAGGGGAAACGGGCGACCGGTAGGCCTGCCGGATCCCGACGACCAGGGCCACCAGCGGCGGGATGAGCAGCCACAGGAAGTCGACGCCGCCAAAGTCGCCGTGGAACAGCCCGACGGTCCTGTCTCCACCACCTGCGCCATTCCCTGCGCCACTCCAGGCGCCACTCCCGGCGCCACTGCCGAGCCCGCTCGGCCCGTCGCCTGCTCCGCTGCTGCCGAGTGCGCCGCCTGAACCGATACCGAACAGGGTGCTGCTTCCTGAGGCGACGCCGCCAACCCCCATGAACAGCGCGGTCGCGAACAGTCCGGCGTTGGCCGAGAACAGCAGATACATCAGCAGGCCGCTGACGCTGAGCAGACTGAAGCTCGAGAGGTCGCCGCCGGATTGGGTCACCCCGTAGCCGAACGTGATCACCGCGAAGAGCGCGGCGGTGACGCCGGCGTGCAGCACCGCCGGCTGCAGCCAGTCGCTGACCCCGCGCGTGCGAGAGCGGAGGTCCTCGCGGAGGGTCGGCAGGCCGTAGACCTGCCGGTGGGTGACGCTGCGTCCGGCGGCGAACGCGACGGCGAGCATCGGGAACCCGTACAGGAACAGGGGAAGCACCTTCGCCCCCACGGTCATGGAGGGGCCGAAGCCGAAGCCGCCGATGCCGAAGGTGGTGTCGAACCGGGTGGCGACGACGAGCAGCGCCAGCGCCAGCGTCATCAGCAGGCCGCTGGCCGCTCCGCTGAGCAGGGCCTGCCGGTGGTTGCTGGACAGGGACCTGTGCTCACCGGTCCGGCCGGCGCGGTAGGCGAGGACGAGGACGCCGATCAGGAGCAGCACCGGCGTGACGCCGAGGGTCAGGCTGCCGCTGAGGCTGCCGAGCCCCGGCCCAGTGACGCCGTCGAACCCACCCGTGCCGTCGAACCCGCCCGTGCCGCCGAGACCACCCGCGCCGTCGACGGTGGCGCTCATGAAGGCCGTGCCGCGCATGCCGAGGGCCGCGAGGATCACGGCTCCGCGGATCCAGTTGAGCGGGTTGCCGGCGTGGCCGTCGGTCACCGCGAGAGCGAGCACGGTCGTCACGACGACACAGGCCAACAGGTAGATCCCGAGAACCTGCCCGGCTGCCCCGACGACGGTGCCGACGTCCGTGCCGCCTCCCGTGCCGGAGTTCCCCGCGCCGGTGCCCGAGGCGCTCGTTGGCGGCGTGGAGGCAGTCTGGGTCCAGGCCGCGTCCGTGCGTTCCGGCCCGGGGTAGCTGACCGGCTCCGGATAGTTCACCGGCGCCGGGAAATTCCCAAGCCCCGGGGAGTTCACCGGCGCTGGGTAGTTCCCAGGCCCCGGGGAGTTCACCGGCGCTGGGAAGTTGAGAGGCGGCGGCACCTGGCCGGGCGTGGGTGTGGGAGTGGCTGTGGGCTCCGCGGCCGACGGGAGGGTCACGGCGGGTGCGGCCGGTGGGGGTGTGGCGATCGGGTGGGCGAACGACATTCCGCAGAATGCGCAGCGCTCCGCTCCGGTGCGCGGCGTACCGCAGCGGCTGCACGTGCCCATGCCGAACTCCCTCGATCAGGCCTACTGGGTGCGGCCGTCCCGGTCCTTTCGGCCACCGAGGACGGCGAGTTGAGAGCCATTCGGCGCTCCACCGGACGGGCGGCTCAGCCGCAGGGGGTGTCCAGCACGGTGCCGGCGGCGGAGTCGTAGAAGAGCGTCACTGATTGCTTGGTCCCGGCCAGGCAGAAGGAGGTCTCGGTGGCGCCGACCAAGGTGACGGCGACGCCCTTGCCCGGGGTGTAGCCCGTGCCAGCTGACAGCGACGCGACGTCGACGTAGGACCCGTTCTCGAGGAGGAAGGTCTCCTCGGCGACCGCGGCACTGCGGAGCTCGTTCTTCACGTCGATCCGCACTGCGGACTCACGCTGGCTGAGCAACGCCGGGATCGTGATCGCGGCGATGATGCCGACGACGAAGAACGCGCTGCCGATATAGCCGAGGATCAGCCCGGCGAGGGCCACGCCGCTCTTGGGCCGGCCCTCCTTCTGGGCCTTGTTGCGCGAGACGTGGCCCAGGACGACCGCTGCGCTGCTGCCGAGGCCCATCAGCCAGATCAGGCTCAGGACCAGGCTGGCAATGGCCAGGCCGTCGTGCTTGGGCGCCGACGGCTGGCCAGTGAACGCAGGCGTCATGATGGCTGGGCCTGCGGGTGCGGGCGCCCACTCGGCAGGGGGCGCGCCCTCGGCAGCAGGGGCCGGCAGCCACTGCTGACCGTCCCACGCCCAGCGGCCGTCCGGGCTCAGCTGCGGCGGCGCAGCCTGCGGGTCAGCGGCCTGCGGGTCAGACGTCATGGTTCCCCCTCGATGTGGATCAAGCTCGTTGCAGCATCGGCAGCCTCACCCGCACCTGTAGTCACAGCAGTAGCCGAGGTAGAGGGAGCGAGCCCGGCCACGGCCAGCTGGGTTGCCAGCGCGCCGCTGCCGAGGTCGATGCGGGTGACCGACCGGAGCCGCCAGGACGACAGCTGTCCGGTCCACTGCCCGTCCGCTCCGAGGGGCTGGAACTGCAGGCGCTTGTCGGTGATCCGGTGGATGTTGCCGACCGAGACCCGACGGGGTTCGCGGGATACGGCGAGGACGGGGGCGAGGGAGCCTGCGGTGAACAGTGCGGCGCGGACGTCGTACAGGTCGAGCAGGGTGGGGAGGGTTGGGGGCCACAAGCCGGCTTGCTCCATCGCGTCCTGGCTGGGGCCGCGCTTCGAGGCGGGTTTGCCGAGGTAGTGCACATCGGAGGTGCGGAAGAGCATCAGGCCGTCGGGCCGGCCGGCGGTCACGACGCGGATCGCCGACCAGGACCGCGAGACGGAGACGACGTAGCCGTCGCAGGGGGCGAAGCGTCGGCGGCGTACGACCCGGACGAGGCGTTGCTCCTCGAGGGCGCGGGCGAGTTGTTTGCGGGGGGACACCCGACCATGGTCGCCGATCGGGTCTGGCAGGCTCGCGGCCATGAATCCCAAGACGGCCATGACAGCAAACAGGACAGTGGCGATCACCGGGGCGGCGCGGGGCATCGGCGAGGCCATCGCCCGCGAGCTCGCCGGCCGCGGGCACACCCTGCTGCTCGGCGATCTCGACACCGCCGGGGTCGAAGCCCTCGGCGCCGAGCTCGGGGCGACGGCCGGCTTCGTCGATGTGACCGACCAGGCGTCGTACGGCGGATGGCTTGCGCTTGTGCCGGTGGTGGACGTGCTCGTCAACAACGCCGGGGTGATGTGGGTCGGGGCGTTCGACGACGAGCCTGAGGAGGTGGCCCGCAAGCAGTTCGACGTGAACTTCCATGGCGTGGTGCGCGGCACCCGGCTGGTGCTGCCGGCGATGCGGGCGCGGCGGTCGGGGCTGGTCGTGACCGTGGCGTCGGCGGCGTCCTACATCGCGCCGGCGGGGGAGGCGACCTATGCCGCGACCAAGCACGCGGTGCTCGGCTGGATGACCGCGGTCCGGCAGGAGTTGCGTGGCAGCGGCGTCACGATCGCCCTGGTGCTGCCGACCCTGGTGGACACCGAGCTCGCCGTCGGCACCGCGAGTGGCGGCGTCCCGCCGCTGACCCCGGCGGACGTCGCGCGGGCGGTGGCCGGGGTCATCGACAAGCCGCGCTTCGAGACGTTCGTGCCCTCCCGGGTCACCGTGCTCGCGCGGCTGCTCGCGGTGCTGCCACAGCGGGGCCGCGACCTGATGTATGCCCGTCTGGTGCCGGACCAGGTCGCGGCCACCGACCAGGCGGCGCGCGCCGACTACGAGGCGCGCCGCCTCTGACCGTCGTCAGCGGGCGGCCCGGTGCACCGTTGGGGCGCCTTGTCCGACAGTTGCATCCGACACGCCGGGCGAGTCCCGTGCAGTTCTCGGACAAGGGCCGGTACGGCGGCAGGCGGGCGCGGCGGGTCAGGCGGCGCGGTTCCGGAGCTGGAGGTCCTTGGCGACGATCCGGGCGACGAACTGGTCCTGCTGGCGACGGACCTCATGCCAGGTGCCGCGCTCGGTGGTCCAGCCGTAGACCTCGGTCTGGCGGTCGCGCTTGCGGTCCTTGGCCACCATCGCCGTACCGGCGTGGCCGCGCTTCCCGTCCATGTCGACGGCGAGCATGACCTCCTCGTCACCGAGGTCGAAGCGGGCGATGATCCTTCCCGACCCGTCGCGGAGCCGGACCTGCGGCGTGAGCCCGGGCAGCACCGGTTGGAGGAGGAGTCGGGCGAGCGTCTCGTTCGGGGACTCCGAACGCCCGTCGGCGACGGCGACCGCGGCGGTGAGAGCCTGGACGCCGGGCCAGCCCCGGCGGGCGGCGAGGGCGGTCTCGAGGTCGGCGACGGTGAACAGCTCCCGGTGCAGCCCGTCATCCAGGACGCAGACCCCGGCTTCGTGGCCGAGCAGCGCGACGCAGTCCAGCGCGGTACGCAGCGCCGACGTCAGCCAGAACCCGCTCGCGTGCTGTCTCACCTCGCCGGGCAGCAGGACGAGCTGGTGGCGGCGCAGCTCGTGGCCGCGCGGCTCGCCGGGCCTGGCGGGCACCCGGGTGTGGGGGAGTGACCGCCAGGTGTGGACGTCGTCGACGTAGCGGTCGGTGCCGCCGGTGGCCGGGTCGTCGTCGTCGATGAGCGGGAACTCCCACCCCCGCGCTGCCGTCCGCCCACAGACCACCGCAACCAGTCCTTCGGCGCGGGTCCCGTCACTACGCAGCGGCCCGCACGGCACCGGCTGCCCGCCGCCGCCGCTCGCCAGGATGGCCGCGAACGCCCGCTGCTCCGCCGACAGCTCGGAGCCGCCGTCCGCGTAGACCCCACGGAACACCACCCGCCAAGAACCGTCCGCGACCAGCGCCCCGATCGCGCCGCGGCTCAGCAGAGCCAGCGAAGCCCGGCGGGTCCACACGGCCATCGTCGTCTCACCCAGCGCGCTCAGGTCCATCCGCCCAGGCTGGCGCCCCAGCCGGCCCCGCGGGAGGCGCCGACCAGATCTGTGGACGGCGGCTTCCCGCCGTACCTGGGCCGGGTTGGGCGCTCTTGTCCGCCGGCGGCCGGGCGCTCTTGTCCGACAGTTGCATCCGACCCGCCGCGCGAGTCCCGTGCAGTTCTCGGACAAGAGCCAGGACCGGGTACGGCGGCCGGCTGGCGTGGCCGGCGGAAGCGGGGGGAGCGGGGGCGGCGGGC
>JANOTZ010000333.1:0-9744 GCA_031416735.1 Frankiales bacterium | reverse complement strand
CAAGCTCATGGACTACGGCAAGTTCAAGTACGAGACGGCGCAGAAGGCGCGTGAGAGCCGCAAGAACCAGGTCCTCACCGTCATCAAGGAGATGAAGCTCCGTCCCAAGATCGACCCGCACGACTACGAGACCAAGAAGGGTCACGTCGTCCGCTTCCTGAAGCAGGGCGACAAGGTGAAGATCACGATCATGTTCCGCGGACGTGAGCAGAGCCGGCCCGAGCTGGGCTTCCGTCTGCTCCAGCGGCTCGGTGCGGACGTCGAGGAGCTCGGCTTCGTGGAGTCCAGCCCCAAGCAGGACGGCCGCAACATGATCATGGTCATCGCGCCCCATAAGAACGCCGCCGATCTGAAGAAGATCGCGGCGGACGTGAAGGCGGCCGAGGGCGGCAGGGCCGGTCAGGTCGCAGGCCAGACCGATCAGCCGACCGACCAGGAGCCGACCCAGGACCTCGCTGCAGACACGACAGCAGACGACGTGACTGCAAACGATGTGACCGCAGACGACGTCACCGCCCAAGACGTGACAGCTGAAGACGTCACCGCCCCAGACGTGACCGCAGACGACGTGACAGAGCAGGAGACGCGCGACGGCACCCCGTCGAGCGACAGCGAGTAGTAGCAACTCCGAGCAGACAAGGACGACGGCAGCCATGCCAAAGCAGAAGACCCACAGCGGCGCCAAGAAGCGCATCAAGGTGACAGGCAGCGGCAAGCTGCTGCGCGAGAAGGCCGGCAAGCGCCACCTGCTCGAGCGCAAGTCGAGCAAGCTCACCCGTCGCCTGTCCGGCACGACCGAGGTCGCCAAGGCCGACACCCGCAAGATGAAGAAGCTGCTCGGCCTCTAGGCCAACCCTCGCCCCCCATTTTTCCCCGCCACACGCGGGGCTGACAGACAGGAACACCCGTGGCACGCGTCAAGAGGGCGGTCAACGCCCAGAAGAAGCGTCGTGAAATCCTTGAGAAGGCCAGTGGCTACCGCGGTCAGCGCAGCCGGCTCTATCGCAAGGCCAAGGAGCAGCTGCTCCACAGCGCGACCTACGAATACCGCGACCGCAAGAAGCGCAAGGGCGACTTCCGCAAGCTGTGGATCACCCGCATCAACGCGGCCGCTCGCCTGAACGACATGACCTACAACCGTCTCATCCAGGGCCTCAAGGCCGCGGGTGTGGAGGTCGACCGCAAGGTCCTCGCCGAGCTGGCCGTCAACGACGCTGCTGCCTTCACGGTGCTGGTCGAGGTCGCCCGCAAGGCACTTCCGGCGGACGTCAACGCGGCCCCCGCCGCTTGACCGTCCTCACCTCGATCCGGTCCCCGCGGATCCAGGACGTACGACGACTGCACCGGCGCTCGGCCCGCATGGCCGAGCGTCGGTTCGTCGTTGAGGGCCCCCAGGCGGTCCGGGAGGCCCTGGCCGCCGGTGGTCTGCTCGAGCTCTACACGCTCGACCTGGACGACCCCCTCGCGGTGCTCGCCGCGGCCCAGGGGATCGAGGTCGTGCACGTCGACGCCAAGGTCCTCGCGGCACTGGCTGAGACCGTCACGCCCCAGGGACTTGTCGGCGTCGCCCCGCTACTCGACGCCGAGCTGGGTACGGCGCTCGGCGGGCATCCCCGACTGGTGACCGTCCTGCATGAGGTGGCCGACCCTGGCAACGCCGGGACGGTCATCCGGGCCTCGGACGCCGCCGGTGCGGACGCCGTGATCCTGTCCGGTGACAGCGTCGACCCCCACAACGGCAAGTGCGTCCGAGCGAGCGCCGGCAGCCTCTGGCACCTGCCGGTCGTGTCCGGAGCGCCGCTGGAGGACGTGCTGGCCGAGCTCCGCCGTACCGGCTTGCAGGTCCTTGCCACCAGTGGTGGGGGAGAGGACGACCTCGACGACCTGGCCGACAGCGGGGTCCTTGCGGCACCCACGGCCTGGCTGCTGGGGACCGAGGCGCACGGCCTGCCGGAGGCCGCGCTCGCCGCCGCCGACCGCCGGGTGCGCATCCCGATCCACGGCCGGGCGGAGTCGCTCAACCTCGCCACCGCCGCCACCGTGTGCCTCTATGCATCGGCGCGCGCGCACCGCCTATAAGGTCGGAGTCCTACAGTGGGACTGCCGGAGGGAGGGCGCGTGGCTCTCGACAAGAGCGCGTACGACGACCTGCCCGACGGCGTGCTCGTCGCTGACGCCTCCGGTGCTGTGCTGCTCGTCAACCCGGCAGCCGAGCGGATCCTCGCCACGACCGCCGACGCGGTGGTCGGGCGGGACCTCCGCGAGGTGCTTCCGCTCGTCGACGAGCAGAACGCCGACTGGTGGCAGTGCACCGACCCGTTCGGCGGGCTCGACACCCGCACCCGGCAGCCCGAGCGGCGCCTGCAGGTCAGCAAGGGCCCACTGGTGGGTCGTGAGCTGCTCGTCACTGCCAGTTATGTGCGGGACGAAACACGGGCGTTGCAGCGGGTCGTCGTCGCGGTGCGCGACAACCGGGCCCGCGAGCGCACCGACCGTAGCCGGGCCGACCTGGTCTCCACCGTCGCCCACGAGCTGCGCTCCCCGCTGACCAGCGTGAAGGGCTTCACCGCGACGCTGCTGGCGAAGTGGGACCGCTTCAACGACGAGCAGAAGCAGCTCATGCTGCAGACCGTCAACAGCGACGCGGACCGGGTCACGCGGCTGCTCACCGAGCTGCTGGACGTGAGCCGGATCGACGCGGGACGGCTGGAGATGCGTAAGCAGGTCGTCGACATCCCCAAGGCCGTGCGGAAGTCGGTCGCTGGTCAGGTGGCCGGCGGCGAGCCCGAGCACCGCTTCGTGGTCGTCGTCGAGGGCGAGCTGCCCGAGGTCTGGGCCGACCCCGACAAGATCGACCAGGTTGTCGGCAACCTCGTGGAGAACGCCCTGCGTCACGGCGAGGGCACCGTGACGATCACCGTCGTCCCGTTCGACACCGGAGTCGAGGTGTTGGTCGAGGACGAGGGCGAGGGCATCCCGCCCGAGACGGCCGCGCGGGTGTTCACCCGCTTCTGGCGTGGCAACCGCGGCCGCGGCACCGGGCTGGGGCTCTACATCGTGAAGGGCCTCGTGGAGGCCCACGGCGGCACCGTCGAGGTCGGGCGGGCCGCGAGCGGCGGGGCCCGGTTCCGATTCTGGTTGCCCGCCGGCTCCCCTCCCTATGCCGAGTAGGCGGCTCCGCCGCCCCTCGCCGTGACGGGCCCGGCGGGCGCCTCCGTCGCCCTGTTGTCCTGACCCCGTTGAACTGGAGCACCGTGTCCGCGCCCGACTACGACCCCAAGCAGGTCAGCCTGCTCGACGCCGCGCAGCTCGAGGCGGCCCGCGATGCCGGCCTGGCCGCGTTCGCCGCGGCCGGCAGCCTCGACGAGCTGGCCCTGGCCAAGACCGCCCACCTGGGCAGCCACGCCCACGTGGCGTTGGCCAACCGCGAGATCGGCGTGCTGCCCCCCGCGGCCAAGGGCGATGCCGGTAAGCGCATCAACGCCGTGCGCCGCGCCCTGGACGAGGCCTTCGAGGCCCGCAAGGCCGCCCTGGAGGACGAGCGGGACGCGCGCGTCCTCGTCGAGGAGCGCGTCGACGTCTCGGTGCTCCCCGGCACCGTGCTGCAGGGCGCCCGGCACCCGCTGACCACCATCCAGGAACGGATCGCGGACGTGTTCGTCGCGATGGGCTGGGAGGTGGCGGAAGGCCCCGAGGTCGAGCACGAGTGGTTCAACTTCGACGCCCTCAACATGCCCGCCGACCACCCGGCGCGGGAGATGCAGGACACCCTGTGGCTCGCCCCGGAGGGCTCGCAGGTGGTGCTGCGCACCCAGACCAGCCCGGTGCAGATCAGGTCGTTGCTCGCCCGCGGTCTGCCCTGCCACGTCGTCGCCCCCGGCCGGGTGTTCCGCAACGACGCCCTGGACGCCACCCACTCGCCGGTCTTCGGTCAGGTCGAGGGGCTCTGCGTCGACGAGGGCATCACCATGGCGCACCTGCGCGGCACCCTCGACCACTTCGCGCAGGCCATGTTCGGGGAAGGTCTGCATACCCGGCTGCGTCCGTCGTACTTCCCGTTCACCGAACCGTCGGCCGAGCTCGACCTGCAGTGCTTCGCCTGCCGCGGAGCCTCGGGGGTGCCCGGCGGTGAGCCGTGCCGGGTCTGCTCCAGCGAGGGCTGGATCGAGTGGGGCGGCTGCGGCATGGTCAACCCCGCGGTCCTCGTCGCCTGCGGGGTCGACCCCGAGCGCTACAGCGGCTTCGCGTTCGGGATGGGCCTGGACCGCACGCTGATGTTCCGTCACGGCATCACCGACATCCGCGACCTCTACGAGGGTGACCAACGGTTCACCCTCGCCTTCGGAACGGAGGCCTGACATGCGCGTCCCCTTGTCCTGGCTGCGCACCTTCGTGCCCCAGCTCACTGCCTCCGCCGACGAGATCTCCGCCGCCCTGATCCGGGCCGGCCTCGAGGTGGAGCAGGTCCACCGCTCCGGCCAGGACATCTCCGGTGTCGTGGTCGGTCGGGTGCTCGATGTCGAGGAGCTGCCCGGCCACAAGAAGCCGATCCGGTTCTGCCACGTCGATGTCGGCGCCCGGGTGCACGACGTGGTCTGCGGCGCGACCAACTTCCAAGCCGGTGACCTGGTGCCCTTCGCGCTGCCCGGCGCCTTGCTGCCCGGCGGCTTCGCGATCGCCACCCGGCAGACCTACGGCCGCACCTCGGACGGGATGATCTGCAGCGAGGCCGAGCTCGACCTCGCCGACAGCTCCGCCGGCATCCTGGTGCTGCCTCCGGACAGCCCGCTCGGTGCCGACGTGGTGGAGCTGTTGCAGCTGCGCGACGAGGTCCTCGACATCGCCGTCACCCCGGACCGGGGCTACACCCTCAGTGTCCGTGGGGTTGCCCGGGAGGCCGCCACCGCCTTCGGGGTGCCCTTCGAGGACCCCGGTCTGCTCGCCGCGCCGGCGCCGTCCGGTGGATACGAGGTGCGCCTCGACGACCCGGGCTGCGACCGCTACGTCGCCCGCACCGTCACCGGCTTCGACCCGGCCGTCCCCTCTCCGGACTGGCTGCGACGCCGGTTGGTCCTCGCCGGGATGCGTCCGATCTCGCTGGCCGTCGACGTCACCAACCACGTGATGCTCGAGCTCGGCCAGCCGCTGCACGCCTTCGACCTCGGCACGCTCCAGGGCCCGGTCGTCGTACGCCGGGCAGCCCCCGACGAGCGGCTCACCACCCTCGACGGTCAGGACCGTGCGCTGCACCCCGGTGACCTGCTCATCACCGACGATCGCGGCCCGATCGCGATCGCGGGGGTGATGGGCGGTGCGGCCACCGAGATCTCGGCCGGCACCACCAGCATCCTGCTCGAGTCGGCGCACTTCGAGCCGGCCTCGATCACCCGCACCGCCCGGCGGCACCGCCTGCCGTCGGAGGCAAGCAAGCGCTACGAACGTGGCGTCGACCCCGACCTCGCCGCCTCGGCGGCCGAGACCGCCGTACGCCTGCTTGTCGAGCTCGGTGGCGCCAAGGCCGGTCCCGTCACCGACGTCGACCACCGCGCGCCCCGCCCCCAGGTGACCCTGCCGGCAGGCAAGCCAGGCCAGGTCGCCGGTCGGCCCTATGCGCGCGCCGCGGTGCTCCAGCGCCTCACCGACGTCGGCTGCGCGGTCGAGGGCGACGACGTGCTGCTGGTCACCCCGCCGTCCTGGCGCCCCGACCTCACCGGCGCGGCCGAGCTCGTCGAGGAGGTCGTCCGGCTCGAGGGCTACGACACCGTCCCCGTCGTGCTGCCGACCGCTCCGCCCGGCCGCGGCCTCACCGAAGGCCAACGGCTCCGGCGTACGGCGTCGCGGGCCCTCGCGGCCTCCGGCCTGGTCGAGGTCGTCACGCCGCCCTTCGTCTCCGAGCGCCTGGTCGAGACCCTGGGCCTGACCAGCTACGCGCCACCGCGGCTGCTCAACCCGCTGTCGGAGGAGGAGTCGCTGCTGCGCCCGGCACTGCTGCTCGGGTTGCTGACCGCGCTGCTCCGCAACACCGGCCGGGGCCTGCACGACGTGGCCATCTTCGAGACCGGCTCGGTCTTCCGCGGTCACGGGATCCCGGTCGAGGAGGTCCCCAAGACCAGCCAGCGCCCCAGCGATGAGCAGCTCACCGCGCTCGACGCGGCCCTGCCCGCCCAGCCGCGGCATGCCGGCGTCGCCCTGGCCGGCCGCCGGTCCGGTAGGCCCGTCGAGGTCGGCGACGCCGTGGAGGTTCTCGTCTCGCTCGCCCGCACCCTCGGGCTGGAGCTCACCGTCGGTCGCGGACAGCAGGCGCCCTTCCACCCGGGCCGGTGCGCCGTCCTGCTGCTCGACGGCGAGCAGGTCGGCGTGGCAGGTGAGTTCCACCCGCGGGTGGTCGCCACCCTCGGCCTGCCGACCCGGTCGGTCGCGGGCGAGATCGACCTGGACCACCTGGTGCTCGCCGCCTGCCGGCGCGGCCCCGTCGTCGCGCCGGTGGTCTCGACCTACCCGCCCAGCTCGGTCGACGTGGCCCTGGTCGTGCCCGACGACCTGCTCGCCACCGACGTCGAACGCTCCCTGCGACTCGGGGCGGGCGACCTGCTCGAGCATCTCGCGCTGTTCGACGTGTTCACCGGGCCGCAGGTGGGGGAGGGCCGGAAGTCCCTGGCCTACGCCCTGCGCTTCCGGGCGAACGACCGCACCCTGACCGACGCCCAGGTCCTCGCCGCGCGGGACGCCGCCGTCGCCCGCGCCGGGGCCGACCACGGTGCCGTGCTCCGCGGCACATGACCGTCGCGCTGGTCACCGGCGGCGGGCGGGGCATCGGCCGGGTCATCGCCCGGGAGCTGACCCGCGCCGGCTGGACGGTGGTCGTCACCGGCCGCACCGAAGCGTCCCTGCAGGACGCCGTGGCGGCCGGCGACGCGGCGCTCGCCGTACCCGGTGACGCGACCGACCCTGCCGCCGTACAGGCTGCCGTCCAGGCCGCGGAAGGGCTCGGGCCGCTCGATGTGGTCGTCGCCAACGCGGGCCGCTTCGCCGGCGCCGGTCCGATCTGGGAGTGCGACCCGGAGCAGTGGTGGCGGGACGTGGAGGTCAACCTGCGCGGACCCGCGCTGGCCCTGCATGCGGCCCTCGGCGCAATGGTGGCGCGCGGCTCCGGGCGGGTGGTGGTGCTCGGCAGCGGCATCGGCACGGAGCCCTACCCGTGGGCGTCGGGCTATGCCGCGTCCAAGGCGGCGGTGATGCGGCTCGTCGACTCGGTCGCGGGCGAGCTCGAGGGCACCGGTGTGGCGGTGTTCGCCATCAGCCCGGGGCTGGTCGCGACCGAGATGACCGACTTTCCGGAGGCCTTCCTGGTCCGCTATCCCGAGATGCGGGGGATGGCCGAGCGGGAAGGCCGACCGCCGGAGCAGTGCGCCCAACTGGTGCTCCACCTTGCCTCGGGACGGTATGACGCGCTGTCCGGGCGCTACCTGCACGTCCGCGACGACCTCGACCTCGCTGCGGGCTCGGAGGCCGAGGAAGCGGGAACGCTTCGTGTTGTGCCTTACGCCCAATGATGTCCCGTCACTGACAGTGGACATGGATCAGCACACGGTTACCCAAGGTCATTGATCACAACGGGCCATGGAAGTAGCAGCCGTCAGGGTCGACCTTGATCAACGTGCACACACTCCGCCGTCTGTCCGTCACTCTCGCGATAACCGTCCTGTTCGGCAGCGCCCCGGCAGTCGCCGACCCGCTGCCCCTGACGACGTGGATCGTCACCTACGACAGTGCCCCGTCGGCCTACGACCTCGGGGTGCTGCGCGGTGTGACCGATGCGGTCCACGGCTTCAGTGAGGTCCCCGCCGCGGTGGTCGTCGCGCCCGCCGGTGTTGCCCCGCTGCTCCGGGCACTGCCCGGCGTCCGTGGGGTCTACGCCAACGAGACCTACCACTACCTGGCCGACGCGGCGACCACCTCCAGTGGCGCCAGCCGGGTCTGGTCCGACCTGGGCTGGACCGGTGCCGGCGTCGGCATCGCGGTCATCGACGCCGGCGTCGACGGCAGCCACGCCGACCTGTGCGCCGCAGTGGTGTTCTGCAAGGGCACGCCGATCAAGCTGGTCGAGAACGTGAAGGTCGTGGGCCGCCAGGACGTGGCCCTGGACCCGGTGGTCTACCTCGAGGACCAGATCAGCACCGACAGCACCTCCGGCCACGGCTCGCACGTCGCCGGCATCGCCGCCGGATGGGGTACGGCGGGTGCCGACCCCACCAAGTACCGCGGCGTGGCCTACGGCGCCAGCCTGGTCGGCTACGGCACCGGTGAGGTCGTGGAGGCCGTGAACGTCCTGGCTGCCTACGACCACGCGATCGCGCACCGGGTCGAGTTCAACATCAAGGTCATCAACAACAGCTGGGGTCCGGGCGCGTTCACGCCTTACGACCCCGAGCACCCGGTCAACCGGGCGACCGACGCGGCCTGGGACAAGGGCATCTCGGTGGTCTTCGGCGCCGGTAACGACGGCACCCGCACCGACAGCATCAACATGTTCAGCTCGCACCCGAAGGCGATCTCGGTCGGCGGCGGCCGCAAGGACGGCCAGCAGGCCTTCTTCTCCAGCAAGGGCGTCCCGGGTCACGCGCAGTCGCGCCCGACGGTCACCGCGCCCGGTGAGCTCATCACCTCCGTGCGTGCCAGCACGGGCTTCACGATCATCGCCGCCGACGCGGGCAACGCGGGCGGCGCCGACCCCGACACCGCCCAGGGCAACGACGTCGCCTACTACGCCGCCAGCTCTGGTACGTCGATGGCCTCGCCGCACATCGCCGGCGTCATCGCCCTCATGCAGCAGGCTTCGCAGGCCAGCCGTGGCCGGTGGATGACCCCGCTCGAGGTGCGCAACGTCCTGCAGAACACGGCCACCGCCATGGCCGGCTACCAGCAGTACTCCGTCGGCGCCGGTTTCGTGAACGCCTTCGCCGCGACCCAGGCGGCGATGGCCGGCACCCAGACGCACGCCTTTGACGACGGGCTCACCTACGACGTCGTCCCGTTCGCCGGCACGGTCGGTGCCTCGGTGATCGTCCCGCTCGCGACCTTCTCGTCCTCCTACACCGTCCTGCCGGGGGCAGGCAGCCTCGACGTCATGGCCGACTGGGGGCCGGAGAAGGTTGTGGCCGCCAACAACGACGTGGACATCGAGCTGCGCCGCCCCGACGGCAGCCTGTTCGCCAGCACCTTCCTGCGGTGTGATGCCGCCGCGCAGCCCAACGGGTACAGCTCGTTCTGCTCGTCGGCCCCCAACGAGCGGCTCTCGGTGGTGAGCCCGGCGGTCGGCACCTGGACCGTGACGGTCCGGGGCGGTCTCGCCGAGGTCTCCGACGCAGTCCGGGGTCTGTGGTCGGTGACCTACCCGGACGGGACGGTGCTGCCGGTGCGGCCCGGCCCGGCGACGGTCGCCCTGACCGCCGCGCAGCCGGCTTCCCTCACCGGCCAGCCGATCGAGCTGACCGCGACGGTGCGCGACGCGGCGGGCCTCCCGCTGCCGAACGTCACGGTGACCTGGTCCAGCCAGGGCGTCGGCGCCCTCGGGCACCTCGCCACGGAAACCGACACCTACGGCCGGGTACGCGCCCAGGCCCTCTCCGGGGCCCCGGGCTCCCAGACCGTCACCGCCACGGTGGGCGCCCTCACCTCGAGCACGACGCTGACCTGGCTCGGGGTCGTCGTGCCCGCCCTCCCGTGCCTGGTGACCTGCGCGCC
>JANOTZ010000332.1:0-2568 GCA_031416735.1 Frankiales bacterium | reverse complement strand
ACATCGGCCTCGACACCCTGCTGCCGTACGACGCGGCGATGGCCAAGGACGGCACGGTCTGGATCGGCCTGCAGGACAACGGCACCGCCAAGATCACGCCGCAGGGCCAGGTCATCTCCACCTACGGCGGCGACGGCTTCTTTGTCGCGGTCGACCCGGACGACAGCAACATCGCCTGGGAGGAATACACCAACGGCGACATCCGGGTCACCCGCAATGGCGGCAAGACCTGGACCGACAACGCGCCCGCAATGACCGGTGCGCTGTTCTCCACGCCGTTCAAGATGGACCCGCTCAGCGCCGACCACCTGGTCATCGGCGGCCGGGAGGTCTTCGAGACGACCCGTGGCGCCGGCACCACCACCAGCACGTGGAGGCAGGTCTTCAACCTCGGCACCCGCACCAAGCCGGGTGACGCCTCCGCCGCGGCTGCGGCCGGAGATCCGGTCAACGCGCTGTCGGCGGTCGATGTCCGTGGCGATGCGGTCTACGTCGGCTACTGCGGATACTGCGACATCGTGACCGGCGGCATCCCGTTCGGTTCCGGCATCGCGACCAACGTCGGTGGCGAGGACCCGCCGTCGGCCGGCACCAAGGACGGCTGGCACCTCGCGGCCGCCAAGGGCCTGCCGAAGCGCTACATCACCTCGGTGACCATCGACCCGAAGAACGCCAAGACGGTCTACGTCACCCTCGGTGGCTATGGCCGCCGCTGGATCCCGCCGGGCTCGCTCGGCGACGATGTGAGCAAGGTCGGCACCGGCCACGTGTTCCGCTCGACCGACGCCGGCGAGACGTTCAAGGACGTGTCGGGCAACCTGCCCGACCTGCCCGCCAACCACGTCCTGCCGTACGGCGACAAGCTGATCATCAGCACCGACGTCGGCGTCTACGTCTCGTCGACGGTCACCGGCGGCACCTACCGCGTGTTGGGCAAGGGCCTGCCGGCCGTCCCGACGTTCGAGGTGTCGATCTCGCCGCGCAACAACAAGGAGCTGGTGGCGGCGACCTACGGCCGGACGGTCTGGACGACGCTGGTCGGCGACCTCAACGCGACGACAGGTGCCGTCGCGGCCCCGATCAAGAAGCCGACGACGAAGCCCGGCGGTGGCGGCCTGGCCGCGACCGGTGGGGCGCCGGCGGTTGCCGCGATCGCCCTGTTCCTGCTCGGCGGCGGGCTGTGGCTCCGGCGCCGGCGGAGCAGCGCGGAGCCCGGCTCGGACGACAGCATCTGACCCGCGTCACCTCGGAGCCCCAACAGCTCCTGCGGCTGACAACAGCGACGCCCCGGCCGGTAGCGGTCGGGGCGTCGCTGCTTTCCGGATCACCGTCCTCAGCGGACGTTCAGCCGGGCAAGGCGGACCTGGCGGTTGGCCGTGTCTGCCCTGCGTTGCCAGCGGCGGAGGGTGAGCAGGCGGCGGGCCCGGACCTGGGCCTCCGCCTGGGTTTGTCGTTCGCGCACGAGGGCGTGCACGACCTGTTCAGCGAGTGGCGTGTACATGAGGATGCTCCTGAGGATGTAGCTGATGAGAGAGGAAGACGAGGCGGTCGAGGCGGTCGGGGTCATGCCGCGATCGCGTCCTTGCGCGGGCGACCACGGGGCCGCTTGCGGGGTACAACGACGCCGGACAGGATCAGCTCGCCGCCCCAGACGCCCCACGGCTCCCGGCGCTCGAGGGCGCCGGCGAGGCAGGCCACCCGGAGCGGGCAGGCCGCGCACAGGGCCTTGGCGGTCTCGACGTCGGCCGGCGACTCCGCGAACCACAGGTCAGCATCGACGGTGTGGCAAGGGAGCTCCGGGCGGCCCGGGGCAGGCGTGCAGGTCTGGTCCAGGGCTGTGAGGGTGGTCGGGGCGAGTGCTGTGAGTGTGGACACCGGTTGTCACCTCCTCGTGACGGTGGCTCGGCGGGTGGGTCTCACCCAAGAGCCGGTGGTGCAGGTCGTGCGGTGCCGGCTGTGGCGCCGGGGTCGGTGGTGCTGGCGTTCGTGCTGCCTGAGGTGCTGCGAGAAGTGCTGCCGGGCTGGAGAACCAGGTCCGGAGAAACACAAAGGCCGCGGATCCCGAATGGGTTCCGCGGCCTCGAGGGCGTTGCGCTGGCTTGTCAGCGCTGTCGTCCTCGAGGTTCGGGAACCCGGGCGTCCTCCGTGCGGACGGTGCCGAGGGTCATGCCGTGCTGAGCCGGGGCGGCGGTCTTCGGGGCCTTCTGGGCGCCGTAGGCGCCGGCGAAGGACAGACCTGTCCCCTGCACCGGAGCGATCGGCGCGTTGCCGAAGCGCTCCAGCACGCTGACGCCACGGGCGGAGGTCGCCGGGCTGAGGCTCAGATTGATTGTCAGAGTGGTGTTCTTCACGGCGCACCTCCTTCGGGTAGTCGGCATCGTCAGGGGGCTCCCTGATCGGTTCCGCGAGGTTAGAGCCCCCTGCACAGACCTCGCAACGCATTTATCGGAACGTTGCCAAAACTTTTCTGCCAGCGGGCTAGGAGGCGCCGCCGAGGGTGAGGACGTCCTCGCCGAACTGGTCGAGCTTCGCCTGCCCGATGCCGGGGATCTTCACCAAAGCCGCCAC
>JANOTZ010000331.1:0-16996 GCA_031416735.1 Frankiales bacterium | reverse complement strand
ACGGCCGCCACCCACGCGGCGATCTCGTGCTCCGGGAGCAGGAACGCCGCAAGGTCCGTGACGGTGCTCGGATAGCGGTCGGTCCGCTGCACGTCGCGAAGCAGGGCCAGGCAGGCCGGCACGTCGCCGTCGCTCCTGCTGCGCACCTCCACGGAAGCGGTCTTGGCGGTGCTCACACCTCGAGCTGGGACCGGAGCTCGGCCAGCTCGGCGCGCAGCAGCTCGACCTCCCGGGCCAGCCCGGCCAGGGTCGATGCGGGCGCGGAGGTCCCCGGACGCGGCGCGCTCTCGACGTACCTGCTCTCGACGGGCTCGACGGGCTCGACGGGCTCGACGGGCTCGACGGGCTCGACGGGCTCTAGGGACGCAGCCGGGGCGGGGCCACCCTCGACGAGCAGCTGGGCGTATCTGGCCTCCTTGCGGCCCGGCTGGCGTGCGAGCAGGGCCACGAGCGGTTCGTCCCGGTCGATCAAGGCCGCCAACTCCTCGTGGACCTGTTCGACGGTGTCGAAGGGGTGCATCCGCTCGGTCCGGGCGCGCAGCTCGGCGAGGGTCTGCGGCCCGCGGAGCAGCAGGACGGCGAGCAGCGCGACCTGCCCCGGGGACAGGGCGAAGGTCCGGTCGAGCTGGTGCTGGTGCTTGTCGCTGCGCTCCCCGGTGCGGTGGACGGTGCGGAGCAGCTCCTTCTCGCGCAGGGTGCGCACCGCCATCCGCACAGTCGCCACGTCGTAGTCGACGACGGGGTCCCGGCTCGTCGTCTGGTTGCAGGCGGCGATCAGGGCGTTGTCCGTGAGCGGATACTGCAGCGGGGTCGTCAGCTGCTTCTCGACGAGACAGCCGAGCACCCGGCCCTCTTCGGGGGTCAACTCCATGGCACACCGTAGGCCGCGCGCTCTCCGTCCGGAAGAGGCCGGTACGGCGCCTCGGTAGGCTCCACCCGACCCCCCATCGCTGAAGCAAAGGGAGACCCCCGTGCCCTCCATCGAGGCAGTCGGCGCCCGCGAGATCCTGGACTCGCGCGGCAACCCCACCATCGAGGTGGAGGTGGCCCTTGACGACGGCACCCACTCGCGGGCCGCGGTTCCGAGCGGCGCGAGCACCGGCGCCTACGAAGCGGTCGAGCTCCGCGACGGCGGTGACCGCTACGGCGGCAAGGGTGTCAGCAAGGCGGTCGACGCCGTCCTCGACGAGATCGGCCCGGAGCTGATCGGCATGGAGGCGAGCGAGCAGCGCCTCGTCGACCAGGCCCTCATCGACCTCGATGGCACCCCGGACAAAAGCCGGTTCGGCGCCAACGCCATCCTCGGCGTCAGCCTGGCTGTGGCTCGCGCCGCCGCCGACTCGCACGGCCTGCCGCTGTTCCGCTACGTCGGTGGCCCCAACGCGCACGTGCTGCCCGTCCCGATGATGAACATCCTCAACGGCGGTGCGCACGCCGACACCAACGTCGACGTGCAGGAGTTCATGGTCGCCCCCATCGGTGCCGCGACCTTCTCCGAGGCGCTGCGGCAGGGCGTCGAGGTCTACCACTCCCTCAAGAGCGTGCTGAAGAAGCGCGGTCTGGCCACGAGCATCGGCGACGAGGGTGGCTTCGCCCCCGACCTGCCGACCAACCGTGACGCCCTCGACCTGATCCTCGAGGCGATCGAGGCCACCGGCCTGACCCCCGGCCGGGACATCGCGCTGGCGATGGACGTCGCGGCGACCGAGTTTCACGACAACGGTGTCTACGCCTTCGAGGGCGGCAAGAAGACCAGCCAGGAGATGTCCGACTACTACGCCGACCTCGTCGCCAACTACCCGATCGTCTCGATCGAGGACCCGCTGGACGAGAGCGACTGGGACGGCTGGGCGGCGCTGACCGCGCAGCTGGGCAGTGTCGTGCAGATCGTCGGGGACGACCTGTTCGTCACCAACCCGACCCGGCTCGCCGAGGGCATCGCCAAGGGCACCGCCAACGCGCTCCTCGTGAAGGTCAACCAGATCGGCACCCTCACCGAGACGCTCGACGCGGTCTCGCTGGCCCACCGCAGCGGCTACCGCTGCATGATGAGCCACCGTTCCGGCGAGACCGAGGACACCACCATCGCCGACCTCGCCGTCGCCACCGACTGCGGTCAGATCAAGACCGGCGCCCCGGCGCGTTCGGAGCGGGTGGCGAAGTACAACCAGTTGCTCCGCATCGAGGAGGAGCTGGACGACGCGGCGCGTTATGCGGGTGCCGCGGCGTTCCCGCGCTTCGCCCCGTCCGCGGGTTAGCGTTCGTAGGTGTCCTCCGCTCGCCCACCTGCTTCCAGCCGCCGTGCGCGGCCGGTCAAAGCCGTGCGTCGTACGGCGAACCCGGCCCCTCCCAGCTCCAAGGCGGGCTTGACGACCCGGGCCGCCATCTTGGGTCTGGTGGTGTGTGCCCTGGTCGTGAGTGCCGCTTTGCCGTTCCGGGAGTACCTCTCGCAGCGGGGGCAGATCGCGACGGCGAAGGCGAAGCAGGCGCAGCAGCTCGCCAGGGTCGAGGCCTTGGAGCTGCAGCTGCGCCAGCTGCAGGACCCCGCCTACGTCAAGGCGCAGGCGCGGACCCGGTTGCACTTCGTGCTCCCCGGTGAGACGGCGTACGTCGTGCTGACGCCCTCTGCCGCGCCGCTCCCGGCCGGCCGGTCCGCGTTGCAGGGCGCGACGGCCACCGGCCCCGAGGCTCCTTGGTACTCCCAGATCTGGGGAAGCGTGAAGGCCGCCGACCGCCCCGCTCCCCTGCCGACCCCGACCCCGTGACCCCCGACAACGTGACCCCCGACGCCGCATGACCCTCGACCCCCGCGACCGCAGGGCGGTCGCCCTTCAGCTCTCCCGGGAGCCGCGTGCGATCCGGGCGGTGGCCCACCGGTGCGGGTGCGGGCTCCCCGACGTGGTCGAGACCAACCCTCGGCTGGAAGACGGCACGCCGTTCCCGACCCTCTATTACCTGACCTGCCCTCGGGCGGCGTCCTTCATCGGCACCCTGGAGTCCAGCGGGCTGATGAAGGAGATGACCGAGCGGCTCGCCGAAGACCCTGAGCTGCAGGCGAAGTACGACGCGGCGTCGGAGGACTACATCGCCCGACGGGACGCCCACGGCGTCCTCGAGAACGTCCCGGCGCAGGGCGGCATGCCGACCCGGGTGAAGTGCCTCCATGTCCTCGTGGCGCACTCACTGGCCGCCGGACCGGGCATCAACCCGTTCGGCGACGAGGCGCTGGCCCTGCTCGAGAACTGGTCCCGCAAGGGTCCGTGCGTAGACCCCGACAACCCGGATTCCTTGCCCCACAAGAAGACCCGCTCATGACGCGGGTTGCCGCGATCGACTGTGGCACCAACTCGCTCCGGTTGCTCGTCGCAGATCTCGTCGGGGCGGACAAGAAGGACGTGCACCGCGAGATGCGCGTCGTCCGGCTCGGCCAAGGCGTCGACGAGACCGGCGCGCTGCACCCTGAGGCACTCGAGCGCACCCGGGCCGCACTGGTCGACTACGCCGACATCTGCGCCGACCTCGGTGTCGAGCTGACCCGGATGGTGGCGACCTCGGCGACCCGAGATGCCAGTAACCGCAGTGCATTTGTCGCCCTGGTTGAGGAGGCGCTCGGCGTCACGCCGGAGGTCATCGACGGTGCCGAGGAGGCCGCGCTGTCCTTCGAAGGCGCGACCCGGGGGCTCACCGACGGTGGCCCGTTCCTGGTGATCGACATCGGGGGCGGTTCCACCGAGATCGTCCTCGGCACCACTTCGGTGGAGGCTGCGAAGTCGGTCGACGTCGGCTGCGTGCGGCTCACCGAGCGGCATCTGCGGGACGACCCGCCGACGGTCGCCCAGATCGAGGCCGCGCGGGCTGACATCGACGCGGCCCTGACCTCGGTGCTCGACGTTGTTCCCGCGGCCAAGGCGCGCACCGCCATCGGTCTTGCCGGTTCGGTGACCACGGTCGCTGCGCTCGCCCTCGGCCTTGCGGCGTACGACCCGTTCGCCATCCACCTGTCGCGGATCTCCGCTGCGCAGATCGACGAGGTGACCGAGCGGCTGCTGACGATGACCCGCGCTGCACGGGCCGCGCTGCCCGTGATGCACCCTGGACGGGTGGACGTGATCGGTGGTGGGGCGTTGGTGCTGCAGAGCGTCGTACACCGCCTTGGTCTTGCTGAGGTGCTGGTGAGTGAGTCGGACATTCTCGACGGGATTGCCCTGTCGATGACGGAGGAGCGGTAGTGGCGAAGCAGGACTGGGTCAGCGCGGTGAAGCGGGTCGACAAGCCGTGGGGGCATGAGGAGCTGTTTGCCCTCGTCGACGGCAAGTTCTGCGGGAAGGCGATCCACGTGAACCAGGGGCACTCGCTGTCCCTGCAATATCACGAGGAGAAGGAGGAGACGATCTCCGTCCAGTCCGGTCGCCTGAAGGTCGAGATCGGGCTGCACGAGGACGCGCTGGAGGAGTTCGAGCTCGAGCCGGGGGAGTCGATCCACCTCAAGCCGCTGACGCGGCACCGGGTGACGGCGCTGGAGGACACCGTGATGCTCGAGGCGTCCACCACGCAGCTGATGGACGTGGTCCGGCTCGAGGACCGCTACGGCCGGCAGGGCACCAACGCCCCGTAGTCCCTGCCGTCGACGTCCCCGGGCGTGGCGGCTTGCCCCCTTACGCTGGCCCGCGTGGTGATCAGGCCCGGCTCCGGCTTCCCGACCGACCATGCCGGGCCCACGACCCCCGTTGCGCGCAACGCCGCCGACGTGGCCCGGCTGGCCGGCTCGGCCCCGTCCCTGCTGCACCTCGACGGGCGCACCTCGGTGTGTCGGGCCTGTCCGCGGCTGGTCTCCTGGCGCGAGCAGGTCGCCACGGAGAAACGGGCGTCCTTCGCCGCGGAGACCTACTGGGGCCGGCCCGTCACCGGCTGGGGCTCGGAGCGACCCAAGATCCTCATCATCGGACTCGCGCCTGCCGCGCACGGCGGGAACCGGACGGGGCGGATCTTCACCGGTGACCGCAGCGGGGACTCGCTGTTCGGTGCGCTGCACCGCGCTGGTCTGGCGAAGCAGGCGACCTCCGTCGACGCCTTCGACGGCCAGGAGCTCATCGACACCCGGATCACGCTTCCCGTGCGGTGCGCGCCGCCGGCCAACAAGCCGACCCCCGAGGAGCGGGACGCCTGCGCCCCGTGGCTCGAGCGGGAGCTGTCCTGGGTGCTTCCGTCGGTGCAGGTGGTGGTGGCGCTCGGCGCGTTCGGTTGGCAGTCGACCTTCGGGGCGCTGAGCGCGGTCGGCCTTCAGGTGCCGCCACGGGTGCCGCGGTTCGCACACGGCGCCGAGGTGGAGCTGCCGTCGGGGCTGACGGTGCTGGGCTGCTACCACGTGTCGCAGCAGAACACCTTCACCGGCCGGCTCACCGAGCAGATGCTCGACGACGTCTTCGCCCGGGCCCGGGAGCTCGCCCGACGGTAGGGCACGGGTCGGGCGGAAAGAGGCCGTTCGGAGCAGTTGTCGGCGGTGTCCGGACTGGTGCTACAGACCCGGGCCCCGCCCAACAGCGTCTTCATCGACATCTTTTTGGCGGTTCTTGAGGGCCAAACGGGTGAATCTGGTGAGACTGATGGGACGTGTGTCCTGCAATGTCCGAATCTTGCACTAGCGCACTTTCGAGTTAGCCCTTTAGAGTCATCCGCGATGAGCCAAACGGCTCAACCGGCTTTGGACCATATGCGGGGGAGTTGAAAATGCGCGGAAGCATCTGGCCGTAAGGCCTGAGTCGGAGTAGCGGCGACGAGCCCGCTCCGGCGAGCAAGACCCAGTCCTGTCGAGGGGCTGGGACTGGGTGGTGCTACACCCGGTCCCAGCCCCTCGAACTTTTGTACCCAGGCTCGACCCGCAACGAACGCGCCTTTTCAGGCCGTGGCGCAGGGTGCTAGACGGAGACGGCCGCGTCGCGGCCGCGCAGCCAGGCAGCCATCTCCAGCGCCGGCATCGGCCGGGCGTGCAGATAGCCCTGGAGCTCGTCCACACCGAGCTCGTGCAGCACTCGCCGCTGCTCGTCCTGCTCGACGCCCTCCGCGACGACCCGCAGCCCGAGTGTGTGGGCGATGTCCACCACCGCCCGGACCACCGCGCGGTCGGCGGCGTCGGACACGACGGCGTCGACGAAGCCCTTGTCGATCTTGACCTCGTCGATCGGCAGGCCCTTGAGGTAGGTCAGCGACGAGTATCCGGTCCCGAAGTCGTCGACCGAGAGCTTCACGCCGTGGGCCCGCAGCTCGGCCATCCGCTCGGTGGCCAGGCCGGGGTCGTCGACCAGCACCCCCTCGGTCAGCTCGAGCGTGAGCAGGTCGGGGGAGAGGTTCACCGCGGTGAGCAGCGCCGCCACCTCGGTGACGAAGTTGGGGTCGAGCACGGTGTCGGCGCTGACGTTGACCGCCACCCCGATCCGGCCGCCACGGCGTTGCCAGCCCTTGCACGCGGTGAGGGCCTGGCGCAGCACCGTCGTGGTCAGCGGCCGCATCAGACCGGAGGCCTCTGCCAGCGGGATGAACTCGTCCGGGCCGATCGAGCCGAGGGCCGGATGGGTCCAGCGGGCCAGGGCCTCGACGCCCATCACCTGCCCGGTGCGGGCGTCCACCTTCGGCTGGAAGGCCACACCGATCGCACCGCTCGACAGGGCCTCGCGGAGCGCCGTGACGACCGCCAGGCGGCGCTGTCCTTGCACCTCATAGGCGGGCTCCCAGATGACGGGGCCACCCTGGGCATGCCGTGCGCTGTACATCGCCGTCTCGGCTCGCCGGATGAGCGTGGCTGCCTCGGCGCCGTGCTCCGGGGCGGTCACGGCCCCGACCGAGAGGCGGATGTGGGTGCCCACTGCGCCCAGCTGTGCGCCGCCCTCGACCTGGGCGCGCAGCCCGAGCCCGAACATCGCGGCGTCGTTGCCGACAGAGTCGGAGGGGACGGCGATCGCGAACCGGCCGCCACCGATGCGGCCGATGCAGCCGTCGGGGAGGCACAGGCGTAGGCGCCGCGCCACCTCGAGCAGGAGGTCGTCACCCACCTGGTGGCCGAGGGTGTCGTTGACCTCGCGGAAGGAGTCGACGGCGACGGCGGCCACCACCAGCTCGTCGCCCCCCAGGAGGAGCTCATCGATGCGGGCAGTGATGTTGTTGAGGTTGGGCAGGCCGGTCAGCGCGTCGGTGGTGGCTGAGCGCTCGAGGTCGCAGAGGAGCCGGCCGCGCTCGAGGGCGGCGGTGAGTTCGTTGGCGACCGTCTCCAGCAGCCGGACATCACCGATGTCGAAGGCCCGGACCGCGCCGAGCCGGTCGATGACGGTCAGCAGGCCGATCACCCCGTGGCTGCCGAGCAGCGGGGCTGACATCCGGTCGTTGCCGTGGGCCGCCGTCCCCGCCTCGGCCCTGCTCAGACCCGAGCTGTCCGTGGTGAACCGGCGAAGTGGCCCGTCCTCGCGGGACACGTAGTGCTGCCACGACAGGCGGGCGTCGTCGCTGAGGGCCAGATCGAGCGTGCGGGCGTGCAGCAGGACCCGGACCTGCTCCAGAACCGCGTCTGCTCGGGTCCCGTGCACGTCTACGGCACCGAGGTCCTTGACGAACTCGTAGAGGTGCTCGGTGGCCTGCTGTCGCGCGGAGACACGACGATGGCCCCGGTAGGCGAAGGACAAGCCAGCGGCCACCAGGGCGATGATGAGCAAGGTCCAGGGGTCGGTCCAGATCGCCGCGATCGACACCATCGCGAGGCTTGTGAAGACGAGCGTGGACGCGCTTGCGAAGGCCAGGGGCGCCAGTTTCGCGCCTCGAGACAGTGGCACGCCCAATATCCGCATCACCGTCATGAACGCGGCGTGGGCGACAACGTCATTCACGAGCAAGCCGGTGAGAAGTGCTGCCCATATGACGGGTCCAGGCATCAACTGGGTGGGGAGGAGGGCGATAGCGGCACTCGCCAGTGCCAGTTCAATGGCGCTGTTCCCCACGTTGAACAGGACCTTCATCGGTGGTTGGCGCCTCAACGCGACAGTGCTGATCAACTCAGCGGTGACTCGGCTCGCCAGGTGCCAGACGGGCCCCAGAAAGACCACTCCGATAGCCAGTGGCAGCTGCGACAAGGTGATGCTGCGGGCTTCCTTGCGGAACTCGAAGTCGATCGTGAAACGGCTCGTTGCGACGTACGCCGGGATCAGCGCGAACCACGGCAACGCGAAGGGCAGGTCGGCGAAGGGGGGCCGGGGGTCGAGCGCCAGCACGAGGGCGACGGCACCGGCGAGCAGGGCAGCGCCGATCAGCAGGACGAGGGCTTTCGCCCGCATCCCTGGCATTCCCCCCGAGTTGCTCATCCGTGGCTACTTCGGACAAGATCATCAGTTCCTTGAGCGGCAACCGCCGCCCGGTTTCTCAGAGTGAACACCACCAGCGTGGTGAGGGTGATGGCGGCGACCACCCCCACGGCCCCCTGCGCCCCCATTGGGCCGGCCAGGGCGCCCCCGACGAGCAGCACGACGCCCTGCAGCGCGTTGAGCGACGTCACCGCGACGCCGTAGGCACGGGACCGGAACTCGTGGGGGCAGGTCTGCATGAAGGCGGCACCCGCCACCAGGTTGACGGTGCCGCCCGTACCGGCGATGAACCACAGAGCCACCAGCAACGGCAGGCTGTCCACGAAGGGCGTGAGCAGCAACGGGGCGATGCCGAGGAGTGACAGCAACGGGAGAAGCCTGGTGCGCTGATCGGCGTCGACCCGCAGGATGAAATAGCTGCCGAGCAGGAACCCCGCCGGGATGCTCGCGGTGAGCACCCCGGCCGCCGTCTCCCCTCCGCCGAGGCCGGCGGCCACCGGTACGGCCAGGCCCTCGGGGGCGATCACGGCCGCCGAGCCGAGGAGGGCATAGACGAGCAGGTGCCGGAGCTCGCGGTGTCCTGCCACCAGGCGGAAACCGGCGGCGGTCTCGCGCAGCAACGAGGAGCGGTGCTGCGCCGCAAGGGCCGCGGGGCGATGCCGGACGAACGCCAGCAGCATCCCCGCCGAGATGATGAAGGAGGCCGCGTCGAGCGCGAGCGTGCCCTTGACAGAGGTGGCGGCCACCAGCGCGCCGCCGACGACGAAGCCGAGCACCTGTGCGGTTTGCAGGACGAGGCTCATGAGCGCGTTGCCGGTGATGTAGCGGTCGCCCTCCAAGATGTCGGGGAGCAGGGCGCTGCGCGCACTGTCGAAGGGCGGGGCGAGCGCCCCCATCAGGCCGAGCAGGGTCAGGACCAGCCACAGCGGGGGGTTGCCGAGGCACAGTGCGAGCACGAGCGGGGCGCGCAGCAGGTCGCAGGCGACCATCACGGTGACCCGCGGGTTGCGGTCGGAGATCGCCGCCAGCACCGGCCCGCCCAGCAGGTAGGTCAGGTAGGACACCGCGTAGGTCGCCGACGCGGCGAAGGCCGACCCGGTCCGGTCGTAGACCAGCAGGGCGATGGCGATGCGGGCAAGCTGGTCCCCGGCGGTCGACAGGCCCTGCGAGACCAAGATCGCGGCGTACTCGCGGTTGGCCAGCACGGAGCGATACGTCACTCTTTCGCCACCGGCCACCGGAGGAGTCTGCCGGACATCGGACCGTTCCACAGGGACTACGGCAGGGTGGGTGTGTGTTATGTCCCGCCCTGTCCGAAAGCGATCACCTGACGCCGTACCGTAGGAAGGCACCGCCCCTGTAGTCCAATCGGCAGAGACCGGGGTCTTAAAAACCTCGTCAGTGTGGGTTCGACTCCCACCGGGGGCACAAACGCCTCGTCTTATACGTTGCATGACCAGGACCTATCGAAGGAGCACAGCCGCATGGCCGGACTGCAGTCCAGCAACCCCGTCTTCGGACGATCGCCGTCGCTCAAGGCACCCACGTTCGACGCCCCCGGCTACCCGACACCGGGTGAGGTCGAGGACATCTACCGCACGCCGCAGCGGATGACGCTCGACGACGTCGTGATGAAGACCGGCATCCTGCTGGGGATCGTCGTCGTCGCGGGCGCCTTCGCGTGGATCGCGGACCTCTCCATGGGCGTGATCATGATCGCCGCCGTGGTCGGCTTCGTGCTCGCCATGGTCAACATCTTCAAGCGCCAGGTCAGCCCCGGGCTGGTCCTCGCCTACGCCGCGTGCGAGGGCGTGTTCCTCGGTGGCCTCAGCAAGTTCTTCGAGACCACCCCTGGCTACGAGGGGCTGCCGCTGCAGGCCGCGGTCGGCACCGCGACGATCTTCGGTGCCGTCCTGTTCGCCTACAAGAACAAGGTGCTCCGGGCCACCCCGAAGTTCACCAAGATCGTGACCGGCGCGTTCATCGGCCTGTTCGCCCTGCTCATCCTCAACTTCGTCATCGGCATGTTCGACGGCGGCGGCACCGGCCTGGGGCTGCGTGACGGCAGCCCGCTGGCGATCTTGTTCAGCATCGCGTTCATCGCGATCGGCTCGATGACCTTCGTGCTCGACTTCGACAACGCCGAGCGGATGGTCGCGGCCGGCGTGCCGGAGCGCGAGTCGTGGCGGGTCTCGTTCGGCCTGGTGGTCGGGCTCGTGTGGCTCTACCTCGAGATCCTGCGGCTCTTGAGCTACTTCCGCGACTAAAACCACACCACGTCTGTACGGCGATCGGCGGCCCGTCTCCCTCCCGGGGCGACGGGCCGTTTCGCTGCGTGCAAAGGTGATCCGGTGAGCCCCCGACTCCTGGCACCGGCGCTCGCTCTTGCCCTGCTCGCCGGCTGCAGCGGCAGCTCATCTGCTCCGGCGTCCCCTACCCCGTCGCCCACGGCCAGCCCCACTCTGGCGGCGGGCCCGAAGCTCGACCTGCGCGAGCTCGCCACCTTCTCCAGTCCGGTCTGGGTCGGACCGGCTCCGGGCGATCCCACCCACCTGTTCCTCGTCGAGAAGACCGGCCGCATCCTTCAGCTCGACGCCGACGGTCGGCAGCAGGCGGTGCTGCTGGACCTGTCCCGCCAGATCAGCAAGGCCAACGAGCAGGGTCTGCTGTCGATGGCCTTCGACCCCGGCTACGCCACCAACCACCGCTTCTACGTCAACTACACCGACAAGGCGGGCGACACCCGCGTCGAGGCCTACACCGTCCGCGACGGCGTCGCCGGCTCCCCCCAGCTGCTGTACGGCGTCGACCAGCCGTTCTCCAACCACAACGGCGGGCTGCTGCTCTTCGACCCCACCGGCATGTTGCTCGTCGGACTGGGAGATGGCGGCTCGGCCGCTGACCCCAAGAACCGGGCGCAGAACCTCGCCGACGACCTCGGCAAGATCCTGCGCCTCGACCCGCGCACCGGTGCGGCCGCGCCGGGGAACCCCTATCCCGAGAACCCCAAGGTCTGGGCCCTGGGCCTGCGCAACCCGTGGCGGTTCTCCTTCGACACCAACGGAGATTTCTACCTCGGCGACGTGGGTCAGAACCGGGTCGAGGAGATCAACGTCGTCCCCCCGGACCTCCAGCGGGGCGGCAACTACGGCTGGGCGGTCTATGAGGGCAGCGACCGTTTCAAGCCGGACCAGCAGTTCACGCCCGGCGGTCCGCTCATCATGCCGGCGCTCACCTACCTGCACTCCGAGGGTGGGTGCTCGGTCACCGGCGGTCAGGTCTACCGCGGCCGCGCCCTGCGCTCCCTGGTCGGCAGCTACATCTTCGGCGACTACTGCGCCGGGGAGCTCTGGGCGGCCGACCGGACACCCACCGGCCTCACCCCGCTGCGCGAGCTCGGCCTCGAGGTGGACGGACTGCAGGCCTTCGGCCTGGACCTCCGGGGCGAGTTGCTGGTGATGTCTGCCGAGAAGCTCTACCGCCTCACCAGCGGTTAGAGCGCACCCACCCGGCGCAACGCCGGCACGGCGAGAGGCAGCGCGGCCGCGACGTCAGCGGTGGTCGCGATGCGGTGCGCGTTACGGGCGATGAAGCAGCGCATCTGCCCGTCGAACGCCTGTGGTGCAAGGGATCTCGCCCGCAGCAAGGCAGCCCCACCCTGCACGTAGACCGACCGGTAGTAGGACCGTCGCCCCTCCCAATAGGTCATCGGCCGACCGGTCTTCCGCACCCCGTCCGTCGGGATCCGCATCCCCAGGTACGTCGGACCGGTGCCGCGATCGACAGCCTCCGCATACGTCGCGAACGATTCGTCGATCCATGGGTCCCGGGCCTGGTCATTGCCGACCAGCCCGTAGAACCACTCGTGCGCGACCTCGTGGCTGACCGTCGCGTCCTGAGCTTGGCCGGTGCCGAACAGGATCGCACCCGGGTATTCGATGCCCCCGCTGAGGTCGGGCAGCACCACCGCCACGAGCCGGCCGTAGGGGAACGGTCCGAGGCGTCGCACGTGCGACCGCATCGATCGGACCAGCTCGCGGCCCATCTGCGCCGGGTCGTCCTTCAGCCCGGGGGCAACTCCGACGACGACCGGCACCGGGCCAGGCATCGAGACCATCCGGAATGCACCGACGGCGACGGCCACGTCCCGGACCGCCGGTGCCGACGTCACGGAGGTGGTCGCGTCCTGAGACACCACCGTCCCGGTCGCGAGAACCGACAGCCCCGGGGCGTTCCTCACAGTCAGTCGCACCAGGCGCATCTGCTCGCTGGTGCTGGCCTCCGCGAACGCCGACGTCGCGGACTCCGTGGCCCACCCTCGACCGCGTTCCCAGGCCAGCAAGGGGAAAGCGCTCGCGAACCAGCTCGTCGTACCCCTGTTTCCGAACCGGTCGTTGGCGCCGACCGGGAGGGTGACGCGGAACCCCAGGTCGATCCGCACCGCCTTCCCCGCCGGCCCGTTCCAGGGGATCCGCACCATCGTCGGCACCGGGCGGGTGTAGGTGCGTGCGGCGCCGTCCACCCGGACCGACGTGAGGGCGCTGGACCCGCCGGCCCGTGCCGAGCGAGGCGACGAGGCCCACAGCCGGAACACCAGCTCAGTCACCGGCAGGTCGGGGGTGAACACGACCCGCTGCGTCCCGGTGACGGTGCGCCGGTCGACCGTGACGTCCACGGTGAGGAGCGGTCTCCTGGGGTCTGGAGCGGCGTACGACGTGCAGTCGGCCGGCGTGCCCGTCGTCCCTGCAGGCTTGGTGGCTGGGGGCCTCGTCCCGGTCGCCACCGGCGTACTGGGAGTGGCCGACCCGCTCGGGCTCGCCGTCACCGTCGCCGTCGGGGTTGGCGCGGCCGGAGTTGCCACGTTGCCGCCGGACGAGCAGGCGGCCAGCAGCACCACCACCGACAACGCCCGGACCCGTCCCCGCACATGCCGACGCTAGCGTCTGGGTGTGGAGTTGTCGGTGGCCCAGCAGTTGCTGGCCAAAGAGGTCGGGTCGCTCGTGCAGCGGCTGCGGCTCTGGACGCCTGCCCGTTGGAGCGCCGCCGCCGAGCCAGGGGAGACCCGAGCCCCAGGGGAGACCCGAGCCGACCTTGGCCGGCACCTCGCGCAGTGGTTCGCCGACCGGGCCGCCGACCTCGAACCTCATTCGCACCGGTCGCTGCCCGTGCTCCACCCCGACCTGCTGATCGCCGACCAGCTCGCAGTCACCGGCGACGACCTCGTACGCGCCGACCCCTCGGATGCCCTCTGCCAGGACGCGGTCGCCCACCTGCTCGCCCACCGCTTCGACCTGCTCGGCGACGAACCGCCCACCTCCCTGGGCGGCGCCGACACGTTGGCTCGCGGCCGCGGCGTCTGCACCGCCACGTCCTGAAAAGACACGGACGCCATGGGCGGTGCAGCGACGCCCACAGGTCAGCCGGTCGCGGGCCACCTGCTGGTGAGCGCCGGGGGCGCCCACGCCGGCCAGGTTGGCGCGCCGACGAGCAGCCCGGACGCGAAAATCGCGACCGGGTGCGGCCCGTCGAGGTGGCTGCTGTCGTAGATGGTCGCACTGGTCGCGAGCAAGATCGCGTCCGCGACGAGTGGCCACAGCCGCGCGGAGCGTTCCCGGATCTTGTCCTCCGGGACCTTGTGGCCGCCGCCGGCGACCCGCCGGGCGACCCTGGCGACTGACAGGTCGGGGGGTACGAGCAGCGCGTGGATGTGCACGTGATACCCGGCGGCGATCGCGGTGTGCAGCAGGTCGAGCTTGCTCGGGTGGGAGAACACCGTCTCGGCGATCAGCGGCTGGCCCGCTTTGATGAGGGCCTCGCGGGTGTCGGCCGCGATCCGGGCCGCGTCGTAGGAGTGCGTCTCCGGCGCGTCGGGCCAGCGCAGGCGCGCGATCTCGTCCGCGTTCACGAACACCGACCACGGGATCGTCGTGCTCAGGGTGTACCGGACGAACGTGGACTTGCCGGCGCCGTTGGGGCCTACGACCAGGTCGAGTCGGCTCACCGAGCCGGTGCGGGCAGCGGGTTGCTGGTGCCGTCGGGGTGATGCTCGATCAGGTTCCCATGCTCGTCGAGCGCGACGGTCGTGATGCCTTCGGCGGCGAGCCGCGTGCCGTAGTGGGTGGCGTGCAGGTTCTCCTGGATCGCGGCGTCGATCTCCGCATTCAGGACGAGGCGTTCGTCCGCGTTCAGGGCGGTGAGCGCGAGCGTTCCGTCGAGGGCGGCTTCGACGCGTCGCCTGGCGGCCGTGTGGTGCATGCTGACGGACCGGCCGACGCGGGCCCAGTGGTCGAGCTGCTGCTTGGCGGATCGGCTTTGCCGGGCGCCTTCGACGGTCGCGCTGTCGATCAGGTCGGACGCGAACCGGGTGACCCGGTCACTGCTCGAGCTCATCCGAAGCCCTCTCTCGATACGATCTGAAACGAGCGTAGCAATCTGCAACGGCGGGGTCTAGGGTCGCCGGTCAACGGTCAACGGTCAACGGCTAACGGTCAACGGCTAACGGGGACGGCCCGCTGGGCTTCACCACCCCGCCGAGCATGATCCACGGAACCGGAATCCCCTTACGAGGCAGGGATCTGGGGATTCCCGTTCCGTGGATCATGGAAAGGGGGCCAGCAGGGAAGCATCGTTCTTGACCGTGGACGCTTCCGCGGAAACGTCGGAGGGGCTGGTGGGTCCGATTCCAGATGCAGCGACTGGACCGATCCTCTTGATCGACGGAGAGTTTGAGGCGGATCGGGCGACGCGCACCCCCTCAAACGCCATGTGGATCATGGAATCGGCCTCTGTCCAGAGGTGAGTATCGACTGGGCGCAAGGCCTACACAGGGCTAGCCGCCACACGCCGACGGCCGGTCCCCGAAGAGGCCGGCCGTCGAAGAACGTCGTACAAGCAGCTCAGCTGAGCCGCATTCCTACATGGCTCGCGGCATGAGCTTCACTGCTTCGCAGCTCAGCTGAGCCGCTCGATCACCATGGCCATACCCATGCCCCCACCCACACACATCGACTCGACACCGAACTGCTTGTCGAGGGTCTGCAGGCCGTTGATCAGGGTGCCGGTGATGCGGGCACCGGTCATGCCGAACGGGTGGCCGACCGCGATCGCGCCGCCGTGCACGTTGAGCTTGTCGAGGTCGATGCCGACCTCCCGGTAGGAGGAGATGACCTGCGCGGCGAAGGCCTCGTTGATCTCGTACAGGTCGATGTCGTCCACCGTCTTGCCGGCCCGCTTCAGGGCGAGCTTGATGGCGTCGGCCGGGCCATGACCCATGACCTCGGGCGACAGGCCGGTGACCGCGGTCGAGACGATGCGGGCGAGCGGGGTGAGGCCCAGCTCCTTGGCCTTCGTGTCGCTCATGATGATGACCGCCGCCGCGCCGTCGTTGAGCGGGCAGGCGTTGCCGGCCGTCACCAGGCCGTCGGGGCGGAACACCGGCTTGAGGCCGGACATGCCCTCGACGGTGACGCCGGCGCGCGGGCAGTCGTCGGCGCTGATGACGGTGCCGTCCGCGGTCGTGATCGCGGTGATCTCCCGCTCCCAGAAGCCGTTCGCGATGGCCTTCTCGGCGAGGTTCTGCGAACGCGTCGCGTACTCGTCCATGTCGGCGCGGGTGATGCCCTTCCAGCGCGCGACGTTCTCGGCGGTCTCGCCCATCGAGATGTAGACGTCAGGAAGCTCGCCCCGCTCGCGCGGGTCGCTCCACGTGGTGACCCCGCCGGCGGCAGCCGCAGCGGTGCGCACCTCGGCGTCGGCCCAGTAGGAGTTCTTCGCGTCACCGATGTCGCTCATGCCGTTGCCGAAACGGGAGACCGTCTCGACACCGGCGCTGATGAAGGCCGAGCCCTCGCCGGCCTTGATGGCGTGGAAGGCCATCCGGGTGGTCTGCAGCGACGACGAGCAGTAGCGGTTGACGGTCGTCCCCGGCAGCGAGTCGTAGCCGAGCCGCACCGCGACGACGCGCCCGATGTTGAAGCCGGCCTCACCCGCGGGCTGTCCACAGCCGAGCATCAGGTCGTCGATGTCGCTGACCGACAGGCCCGGCACCTTGTCCAGCGCGGCCTGCACAGCCGTGGCGGCCAGCTCGTCCGGCCGGAAGCTCGTCATCGAGCCCTTGAAGGCGCGCCCGATGGGCGTGCGGGCGGTGGAAACAATCACGGCTTCGGACATGAGGCTCCTCGTTGCGGCATGCGGTAGGGGTGGTGCGGACAAGATCTGCAAACGCTAACCCGACGAGCCAGACCCGGGTACGGCGGCCTCCTCGGGCTCACCTTCTTCCTCCAGGCGGGCCTCGGGCTCGCCGCGGCCCACCACCGGCAGGCGTCGGACCAGGCGGGCAAGCCGGCCGGGACCGACAGCGGCGACGCCCTCCTCGCCCTCGACCGTCTCGACGACCAGGCCGGGTTCGCGAGCCGCGACACTCGCCGCGATCTTGATGTCCTGGATGCTGGAGCTGATCGGGATGCTGACCGGGATCTCGACCCCCAACTGCTCCAGCAGGCTGGGCAGCAGGGCGTCCGAGACGTGCCGATATCCCAGCGGCGAAGGGTGGAAACGGTCGGCGCTCCAGAGGTGCGCGTGCTGCGAGAACTCCTGCGCCAGCAGGGATCCGAGGGAGACGGCGATGCCGTCGTTCTCCGCGACGGCCACCGCCT
>JANOTZ010000330.1:0-25371 GCA_031416735.1 Frankiales bacterium | reverse complement strand
CGCCAGCACCGGTGGCTTCCGGGTCGCCCTTGATGACCGCCTGCTCGCGGCCGTCCGCGGCGACCTGGCGAAGCCGGGGGAGGACCCCCACGCTCCCTCCGACCTGACGCCGAAGGACATCCAGGCCCGGCTCCGAGCCGGTGAGTCCGCGGAGTCGATCGCGCTCTCCGCCAGTGTCCCCGTGACCCGGGTCGAGCGCTTCTCCGGTCCCGTCCAGGGTGAGATGGCCCGGATGATCGACGCGACCCGCAGCGCCCACCTGGTGCGCGGCCGGCTCGGCCGCTCCGTCCTCACCCTGGGGCAGGCCGTGGACCGCGTGCTTGCCCAGACCCCGTCGCTGCGCCCCGAGAGCATCAGCTGGGAGACCCGGCGCGAGGACGACGGCCGCTGGCTGGTGACGGTCAGCTGGTTCGCCCGGGCCCGCACCCGCAGCGCGGCGTGGCACTACGACCCGGCCACCAAGACCGTCACCAGCACCGACCCGGCCGCTGCTGCGCTCGCCCACCACGACCCGGACACCTCGGTCCCGCCCCCCAAGCGCCGTACGGCGAAAGCCACCGCACCGGCTCCGCGCGTGCCTGCCCGCAAGACCGCCGCGAAGGCCGTCCCCAAGGCGACCGCAAAGAAGGTCGCCCCCAACAAGGTCGCCACCAAGAAGGTCGCCGCACCCAAGCCAGCAGCGAAGCCGGCCGGCAAGAAGGTCAGCGCCACCAAGCCCGCCGCGAGGAAGGTGGCCGCCAAGGTGCCCGCGAAGGGGGCCCGGGTGTTGCGGGTGGTGCCCGACCCGGAGCCCCGTCGCGTCCGCAAGCCGAAGGTCGACGCCGACGGTGTGACGACGCGCGCGACCGTGCCGGGCTGGGCCGATGTGCTGCTGGGGACCTCACCGGGCGGCGACCGCTGAGCCGCTGGTCCGCTGCGCTGCTCGTGCTCCTGTTGGTCGGCTGCGCGGGTGGCACCCGACCGCAACCGCAACCGACCGGCGGTGGGCTGACCCGCCTCGACCTGGCCGTGCGGGCCGTCAGTGCCGACCGCGCGTCGGTGCTGGCCGGGGTGGACGCCGTGCAGAAGGCCGCGTCCTCGCTGGACCTCACCGACGAGGTGTGCGCCTCCGGTAAGGGGGTCGCTGCCCGCACGGCGTACCGGGCCGCGGAGCCGCTGACCCGACGGGCCCGGGTGGCGCTGTCGGCGCTGTCCCGGCTCGTCACCGGCTACCGGACGTCGTTGCGTTCGCTCGCGCAGGCCAGCGTGTCGGTGGAAGGGGCCGCGCGCGACGCCCTGGCCGCGGTCGTGCGCGACGGCCAGGTCGAGGCGACGGCGGTGGAGCGCTTCCGCGCCGAGGCGGCGGCGGTCTGGCCGCAGTACGAGCAGTTGGGCGCTGACGCGGACCTCTGGATCACCCGGGCGGTCACCCCTTGGTACCGCACCGACCAGGAGGCGGCGTCCGCCTACGCGGTGCTCGTCGGTGACACCAGGCCGGCCCTCGAGCAGGCCCGAGTCAGGCTCGGCGCCGCGGCCGCGGCGGTGCGGGTTCCCTCCCTCACCCAGAGCGCCACCCTCGCCGCCGCGGACCAGGCCCTGGCCGGGCTCCGTGGGAAGGCCTGACGCGGCCTAGGCTTGCCCGGTGCCGTCCTCCCGCTCCCGTCGTCGGTGGGAACGCATCATCGCCGCGCTGCTCGCGACCCAGTTGTCCGCGGCCGTCACCGCGGCGACGCTCTTGCCGACCCGGCCGGTGCGCGCGACCCAGGCGGCCTCGACGGTGCCCATCGCGGACCGCACCGATCGGGACGCCCGCACTGCCGCCGTACGACGGCTGTTGGGGATGCGGGCGGACGCGGTCCTGCGCAAGGACCGGCGGGCGTTCCTGGCGACGGTCGACCCTGAGGAGACCGGGTTCCGGGCGCGGCAGGCGGGCTACATCGCCGCGCTCCAGACGGTGCCGCTCACGATCTGGCAGTACGAGCTCGAGCCAAGGCGTGAGCAGAAAGGCACCGCCGCCCTCGATGCGCGGCGCGGCGACTGGTGGGCGCCGCAGGTGACGCTGCGCTATGCCTTCACCGACTTCGACCGCACCCCGACGAGGCAGCGCCAAGGGCTCACCTTCGTGCAGCGCGACGGCCGCTGGTACATCGCCGCAGACGACGACTTCGCCGTCACCGGTCACAGCACCAGCCGCGAGCTGTGGGACGGCGGTCCGGTGCTGGTGGCCCGCAGCGAGGCGTGCCTGGTGCTCGGCCACGCCGCCCAGGCCGCGCTGGTGCGGGCTCTGCTGTCGGAGTGCGACACCGCCGTGCCGCAGGTCACCGCGGTCTGGGGACGCGCCTGGGCCCGGCAGGTCGTGGTGCTCGTGCTGACACGAGTGCGGAGCTTTCGCGTCTGGTCCCCGAGGCCGGGGACCTGAGCCAGATCGCGGCGGTGGCCACGGCCGAGCTGGTGGCCGGCGACCACCCGGTGGGGGATCGGGTGCTGGTCAACCCGGCGACCTACCTCCGGTTGGGCGCGACGGGCCGGCGCGTCGTGATGGCCCACGAGGTCACCCATGTGGCGACCCGCGAGGGCACCGGCCCGCACGTCCCCACCTGGCTGGTGGAGGGCCTGGCCGACTACATCGGTTACACCGCAGCCGATGTGCCGGTTCACGTGGCTGCCCAGGAGCTGCGCGCCGAGGTGCGCGCCGGTCGGCTCCCGGCCGCGCTGCCCCATGATCGCGACTTCGGGGCTGCCCGCCCGGACCTGGCCCAGATCTACGAACAGAGCTGGCTGGCCGTCGCCCTGCTGGCCAAGGTGTACGGCGAAAAGGGACTGCTCCGGTTCTACCGGACGGTCGGAGCGGATCCGTCCGCGGGGGCGATCGACCGGGCCATGGAGCAGGTGCTCGGCACGACGGTCGAGGCGTTCACCGCGACCTGGCGGGCCGACCTGGTGCGAGGCCTGTCATGAGACTCCAGGTGCTCGCCCTCCTCGCCTGTCTGGCCGCGGTCGCGGTGACCGTGCTGCTGACCGTGCCACTCCCCGTGTTGGCGGGGGCGCAGCCGCACGTCGATCTGGCCCGCGACTTCACCGCCGGGGAGCTCGCCCGGGAGAACGCCTTCCACACCGCGGTCCGGCCACCGGCCTACCTGTCGCTCGCCGTGTCGCTGCTGGTCGCGGCGCTGCTCGGGCTGACCGGGCTGGGCTCGCGCCTGGTCGGCGGGCTGCCCGGGCACTGGACCGTGAAGGTGGTTCTGGGCACCGCACTCGTCCTGTCCCTCGGCCGGCTCGCCACCTTGGCCTTCGACGTGCAGGCCGAGCGGGTGCTGCGGCGCTACGGGCTGTCGACCCAGACCTGGTGGGGCTGGGCCGATGACCTGCTCCGCTCCCTCGGCATCGGGGTGGGCCTGACGGCTCTGGTGGTGCTCGTCGTCCTGGCGCTGGCCCGCCGGTTCCCGGACGGCTGGTGGGCCGCTGCCGCGCTCGCCTGCTCCCTGCTCGTGGTGGCGGGCTCGTTCCTGTATCCGGTCCTCGTCGAGCCGGCGTTCAACCGCTTCACGTCCCTGCCGGCAGGGGAGCTGCGCACCGACCTGCTGGCCCTCGCCGACCGCGACGACGTGCCGGTGAAGGACGTCCTCGTCGCCGACGCCTCCCGACGGACCACGGCGCTGAACGCCTACGTGAGTGGCCTCGGCAGCACCCGTCGCATCGTCGTTTACGACACGTTGCTCACCACCTCCACGCCACGCGAGGTCGAGCTGGTCGTGGCGCACGAGCTCGGGCACGCGAAACAGCGAGATGTGCTGCACGGCACGGTGATCGGTGCCCTGGGCGGCGCCGCCGGCATCATCGCGCTGTCCCTGCTGCTGTCGTGGGCGCCGCTGCTGAAGCGGGTGGGGGCGGCGGGTCCCGGTGACCCCCGCGTCGTGCCGCTCGTGCTGTTCCTCGGTCTCCTCGCGCCGCTGCTCCTCGCTCCCGTGACCAACCTGCTCTCGCGTCAGGTCGAGGCCCGCGCCGATGTCCACTCCCTCGAGCTGACAGGCGATCTCGACACGTTCATCGCGACCGAACGGCGGCTGGCAGTGACCAACCTGTCGGACCTCGACCCGGCCTCGGTCGTCTACGCCCTGTTCTTCACCCACCCCACGGCACCGGAGCGGATCGCCCTGGCCCGCGAGTGGGAGCGGCTGCACCGGTGAGGACGCTGGTCGTCACGAACGACTTCCCCCCGCGCCCGGGCGGCATCCAGGCCTTCGTCCACTCCCTGGCAGCCCGGCAACCGGACGGCGAGATCGTGGTCTTCGCCTCGTCCTGGAAGGGAGCGCAGGCCTTCGACGCCGCCCAGCCCTTTCCCGTGGTCCGGGCCACGACCTCGGTGCTGCTGCCGACCCGGGGGGCGTTGCGCGCGGCCCGGGAGGTCGCCGCGGCGGAGGGGTGCGACCGCGTCTGGTTCGGGGCGGCAGCCCCGCTCGGGCTGCTCGCCCGCGGGCTCGGGCTGTCCCGGTCGGTGGCCTCGACGCACGGACATGAGGTCGGGTGGGCCCTGCTGCCGGGCACCCGGCAGGTGCTGTCCCGGATCGGGCGTGACGTGGACGTCGTGACCTATCTGGGGGACTACACCCGCTCCCGGTTGGCGCCGGCGTTGCGCCGTACGAGGTTGGAGCAGTTGCCCAGCGGGGTGGACACCGCGGTCTTCCGGCCGGGGGCGGGTGGCGCCGAGGTGCGGGCCCGGCTCGGACTCGGGGACCGGCCGGTCGTCGTGTGCGTCTCGCGGCTGGTCCCGCGCAAGGGGCAGGACGTGCTGGTCCGCGCGTTGCCGGAGATCCAGCGGCGGGTGCCGGGCGCTGCGCTGCTCATCGTCGGGGGCGGTCCGTCGCTCACGTCGCTCCAGTCGCTCGCGTCCTCCGTCGGGGTCGCGTCGTCGGTGGTGTTCACCGGGTCGGTGCCGTGGGAGGAGCTGCCGGCGCACTACGACGCAGGTGACGTGTTCGCGATGCCGTGCCGCTCCCGGCTGGCCGGCCTCGAGGTCGAGGGGCTCGGGATCGTGTTCCTCGAAGCGTCCGCCACCGGGCTGCCGGTCGTGGCCGGGCGCTCGGGTGGTTCCCCGGACGCGGTGCTGGACGGGGTGACCGGGCATCTGGTGGACGGCACCTCGGCCTCGGACGTCGCGGACCGGGTGGCGTCCCTGCTCGAGGACCCGGTGCGGGCGCGGGCGATGGGCGAGGCCGGTCGCGCGTGGGTGGAACGGGAGTGGCGTTGGGACGTGCTCGCCGCGCGGCTGCGGGGGTTCCTGGCCGATCAGCCCAACGGTGAGCCCAAGGGTTAGCCCGCGAATTCCCAGTGCCAGGGCTCCGGCTTGGAGCCGGTCGGCTCGGCCCAGTCCGGGTGGAACCAGCCGAAGCGCATCGAGTTGTCCTGCATCCATTGGTGGGTAGGCGTTCCGAAGCTCTGGATGCCGTCGCACAGGTCGGTCGCGATGCCCCAACCGTGGTTGCTGTATCCGGGCGTCGCTGCGAGGTCGGGCTTCGCGGCCGCCACGACCAGCTGTTCCCGATAGGTGCGATAGGAGTCGGTCACACAGATCGGCCGGCCGAACTCGGCGGCGTAGTCACGACTGAGGGCGTTGAAGGCAGCGGCCGCCTCGGCGCGCAGCATCTGCAGGTAGGTGCCCCACAGCGGGCACAGCCGGTCCGTTGGCAGGCGCCCGTTCAGGTAGCCGAAGAGGTCCCTTCCCGTGCAGGTGGCCCCGGGCCGCTGGACGAGTGCTGTCTGTACGGCGGCCTCGGGCGGCTGGGAACGCAGCCGGGCGATCGCCTCCGCCCTGGCCAGCATCGTCTCGCGGTGCTGCGCGTCGGCCAGGGCCGCGGAGGTGAGGGCCACGGCCTGCCGGCGAAGGGCGACCCGGCGCCCGACGTCGGCGACGACCCGGTCGGCGGCCTCCTTGGCGGCGGCCGCCCGGGTGGTGGCCGCCCGCTGCGCTCGCGCTGCCTGCTGGCTCCGCTGGGCAGCGACAGCCTGCTCCGCCTGGGCCCTGCCGTACGCCGTCAACGCATCGCTTTGGGCGGCCCCGACGTAGCGCGCGAGCCGCAGATCGCTGAGGAAGCCGTTCTTGTCCTTCGCCGTCATCGCGGAGGCGATCATGAACATCGTCGGGTTGACCATCCCGGTGCGGTACAGAGATCCGACGTAGGTCTGCAGTTGCGTCCAGGACAGCTCCGTGCGCCGCTGGGCCGCCCGCAATAGGGCCGCCTCCACCTGTGCCCTGCGGGCGGCCACCTCCGCTGCGCGCTGCGCATTTTGAGAGGCCTGGAGCAGGGCCGCGGCGGTGGTCGTCGCAGAGTCCAGACGAGCATTTTCCCGAGCCAGGGCTGACTTCTGGAGGGTGAGAGCGTGCTGTGCTTCAGCCGCCGACACGGTGGCTGAGGGGGATGGGGTGGGGCTGGGGGTGCTGACCGCCTGCGCCGGCTGGAGCGGTCCGGAGAGCAGCGCACTGGCCAGCAGCGTGGCGCTGATGCGGCTCGAGAGGATCACGGTGCGGCTCCGTCAGGCGAGCGAGCCATTCACGCTAGGTCACCGGCCGTGGGGATATCGGGAAACGGCCTGACGTCACCCGGCCGAGACGGTCGAGACGATCCGGGAGCGCGCCACAGGGTCGGCCCAGGTCCGGAACGAGCGGACCAGGGAGAGCCAGCACCACAGCAGGATCGGGGCGGCCACCGCCACCGGGAGCCACCAGATCCGGCTCTGCGCGGTGCCGCCGAGCAGCAGACCCACCAGGCCGGCGGGGACGGCGAGGTGCACCGAGGCCAGTGCCAGGGCGCCGGGGGGAGCGACGGCGTCGCGCGGACCCTTCAGTTCTGCCTTGTGCGGGCGGCGCACGGAGGACGCCATGCCGCGGGCGACGACCACTGCCGTGCAGGTGAGGGCGCTCACGGCGATCGCGACGAGCACCGCCGTGGTGGGCCGGCCCGGGCTGCGGAGCGACCCTGCCACGGCGGCGATCACCGCGGCGATCAGCACTGTCTCGGTGAGCACGAGCGCCTTGGCCCGGGCGACCAGCCGCGGGTCGTGCGGCAGCGAGGCGACGAACACCGCACCGGAGGCGTCGAGGCAGAACGCGTTGACGCCGAACAGCAGCCCGGCGCCGGCCGCGACCAGCCCTGGGAGCACGACGAGGGACTCCCACGGCACCTGCGCGCCACCCGCGGCCAGACCAGGGAGTACGGCGAGCACGAGCGCCCCGCGGCGCAGCGCCGGCGCGCGCCACACGCTGGCGCGGTCCAGCGCGATGAGGGTGCGCAGCTCGCTGCGCCGGGCCGGGCGGCGGCGCACCGACCTCGAAGAACGCAGGGCGCCGACGTCACCCGGTCGGCGCAGCGCCCAACCGCAGGCCCGTTCGCCCAGGTGCAGCAGGGCCACCGTCGACGTGAGCAGCACCCCCGTCGTGAGTCCCCAGCGCAGCCAGTCGCCGCCGGCCCCGGCCACCACGCCGGCGACGACCGGACCGGTGGGCGCGTGGTCGAGCAGCGCACCACCGAGCCCCGCTTTGACCACGACGACCAGGCCGAGCAGCAGCAGGGCGCCGCCGGAGGCGACCACCTGCCGACCACGGTGGGACTCCCGGAGGCCGACGACACCCCAGGCGACGGCCTGGCCCAGGGCGGTCAGGGCGGTGACGTACGTCGCGGTGGTGAGGGCGCCCAGGGCGGCGCTGCCCCCGGCGGTCAGCAGGACCGTTACGGCGATGAGGGCAAGGATCTGCAGGACCCAGACCAGGTTGAGCGGGGCGAGCACCAACCCCCCGAGGAACTGGGTGCGCGGGCGGATCGGGAAGGCCACCAGCTGGTCCGGCGGGACGATCTCGTTGCCACCGCCGGCGGTCAGGGGGGCGATGAGGGCCAGGATGCCGAAGCCGAGGAACGCCTCCGGGGCGAGCTCTACCGCGGTCGCGGCCCGCACCGGGTCGAGAGCCCCCGCCCCCTGCGCCACGATCAGCATGAGCCACCCGATGCCGAGGGCGATGAGGATCAGCGAGGCCCGCACCCCGTCGCTGCGGACCATCTGCCAGCGCAGGTGGAACAGGGCGCGCAGCTGGACGCCAGCGCCCGTGGTCACGTGATGAGGGCGCGGTATCGGGCCCGGCCGGCCTCGCCCGTGAGCTCGGCAGCGGGCGCGGCACCGACCACCCGGCCGCCGCGCAGCACGACCGCCTCCTCGCACACCTCGACGGCGAGGTGCAGGAGGTGGGTCGACACGAGCACCGCCGTACCCGTCTCTCGCACTTCGCGCACGACCTCCAGGGTCGCGTCGACCCCGAGCGGGTCGACGCCGTCGAACGGCTCGTCGAGCAGCAGCAGCCTGGGGGAGTGGAAGGTGGCGAGCACCACGGACAGCCGTCGCCCCATACCGTGCGAGAAGCCCGCGGTGATCCGATCGGACGCGGCAGCCAGGTCGAACCGCTCGAGCAGGTCCCGGGCCCGATCCTCCCAACCCCGCATCCCCCGCAGCTTCGCGGCGAGCTGCAGGTGCTCCCACGGGGTGGCGCGGGGGATCAGGCCCCCCACGTCCGGGCAGTAGCCCACGGCGGCCCGCACCCCGGCCGGGTCGTGTGCGGCGTCGCAGCCGGCGACCACGACGGTGCCGGCCGTCGCGGGCAGGACGCCCGCCAGCACCCGCATGGTGGTCGACTTGCCGGCGCCGTTGCGGCCGACCAGGGCGACCGAGGCTCCGGCCGCGACCGAGAGGTCGAAACCGGCGACGGCGCGCACGGTCCCGAAGTCGACGACCAGGTCCAGGGCGGTGAGAACAGGTTCCACACTGCTCCTTCGGCCACGGGAGGTGTTCGGCTGTAGGTGTGACCGTTCGGATGATGCTGTACGGCGCTCGCTTTCGCGACCCTGTGAAGATGGCCAAGACCTCAGGCACGTTGGCAGACCAGCTCCTCGAGGGACTGTGGGAGAGCAAGGGCACCGACCTGCTGATCACCGCCGGGGTCTGTCCCATGGTGCGCGTGGACGGTGACCTTCGGCCCGAGGAGGGCTTCGGTCCACTGTCTGCGGACGACACCGACGCGGTCCTCCGGTCGCTCGTCACTGAGGAACAGCTCGCGGTGTTCCGGGGCGGGCGCGAGGTGGACTTCTCCTTCACCTGGCGCGAGGTGGCCCGGCTGCGCGGTAACGCCTTCCTCGCCAAGGGCGACGTGGGCCTGTCGCTGCGGCTCATCCCGCACACCATCCCGACCTTCGAGGACCTCGACCTGCCCGAGGTGATGAAGCGCTTCGCCGACCTGCGGCAGGGGCTTGTCCTCGTCACGGGACCCACCGGGGCCGGCAAGTCGACCACCCTCGCCTCGATGATCAACCGCATCAATCACGAGCGGGCCTGCCACGTCATCACCATCGAGGACCCGATCGAGTACGTCTACGACAACGGGCGCGCGGTGGTGAACCAGCGTGAGGTCGGCACGGACACCGAGTCCTTCCCGCAAGCCCTGCGGTCCGCGTTGCGCGAGGATCCCGACGTACTCCTCGTCGGCGAGATGCGGGACCTCGAGTCCATCTCGTTCGCCCTCACGCTGGCCGAGACCGGGCACCTGGTGTTCGCCACCCTGCACACCAACGACACCGCGCAGGCCCTCGACCGGATCGTGGACGTGTTCCAGGCCGACCGGCAGGCGCAGATCCGGGTGCAGCTGGCCAATGCCCTCACCGGGATCGTCTACCAGCGGCTGGTGCCGCGTCTCGGTGGCGGTCTGGTGGCCGCCTTCGAGGTGCTGGTGGCCAATTCCGCCGTACGCAACCTGGTGAAGGAGGGCAAGACCAACCAGCTGCGCAACATCGTCTCGACTCACCTGAGCGAGGGCATGCAGACCCTGGAGAAGGACCTCACCCGGCTGGTGGCGGAGGGCGTCGTGGACCTGGACCAGGCCCGGCTGGTCAGCCTGTTCCCCAAGGAGGTCGAGGCTCCGGTGCCGGTCGGCGAGGAGCCGACAGAGACCACGCGGCGGCGTCGCGGCCGATAGCCTCACCGCATGCCAGCAGCACGACGCGGTGGCGGTCCAGAGCTGCCTTACCGGTTGATCGCCGGCGTCGAACCGTGCCCGGGTGGTTGGCTCGTGGTCGGTGCTCGCCTGCAGGGCATCACGGCCTTTCCCCTGGAACCTGAGGTCTTCCCGACGTTCGCGGAAATCCTCGACTACCGGCCGGCCTTCGACGTCATCGCCATCCACTGCCACCTGTCGTTTCCCTCCGAGGACACCCCCGGCGGACGGACCTGCGACCACGAGGCGCGCAAGCTCCTGGGCTGGCCGCGTTCCGGTGCGATCACCTCGCCGCCCTCACGCCACCTGCTGACGACCGGGGACCTGGACCAGCGGGCCCGTAAGGGGCTCTCTCCGATCTCGGCGCAGATGCTGCACCGGTATGCCGAGGTCGCCGAGGAGATGCAGCCCTACCGGCAGCGGCAGGTGTTCGAGGTGCACCCCGAGCTGTCCTTCTACCAACTCAACGACGACCAGCCGATGCAGCACGCGAAGGAGACGCCCGAGGGGGTGCTGGAGCGCCGCCAGCTGGTGGAGGCGCGCATCCCTGGCGTGGACGCCGTCCTCGAGGCGGTGCTGCCCCGGGTGGAGCTGCGGCACCTGCTCGATGCCACAGCGGACATGGTGACGGCCCGGCGCATCGCTGCCCGGGCCGTCGACCGCCTTCCCGAAGATCCCGAGTGGGACGACGCCGGTGTGCGGATGGAGATCCTGCGCTGATTCCCCCGGCTCGCGGTGCGGGTCGAGGACGCGATCGCTAGCAGGTGTAGGTGCCCGTGGTGCTGCTGTAGGTGCCCGTGAGGCCGCTGGTGTCCTTGAGGAATCCCGTGGTGGTCAGTGAGGTGGGGTAGCTGCCGTTCTTGGCCTTGTACGCCTCGGCAGCGGTGCTGACCGTCTTCTTGTTCGCATTGCAGGCGGCCGTCACGGCGTCCTCGCGCGAGTTGCCGACGGCGAAGACCACGATGCCGGCCAGGATGCCGAGGATCACGATCACGATGAGGAGCTCGATCAGGGTGAAGCCGGCCTCGCCGGACTCCCTGACCCGCCTGCTGAAGCGGTCTCGCATGATGTTCTCCTTCGGGGACTGGTGGGCTTCTCTGAGGATGAGTTTCCTGGCCCGAGAGGTGCTCCACATCGGACGTTCAGTCTGATTCGCTGACCCTTCGGTCAGATTTCTGGCCCGGAAGGACTAGTCCGCAGTGCGCCAGGACTTGACCTTCACGGCGTAGAGGTTGAAGTTGCTGATGGTGGCGACGGTCGTGTTCGTGGCTGAGGTGGCGCCGCTGGTGTCGGTGGCAACGATCTTGACGGTGCGGAACGGTGGGGGCGGGTTCTTCTTGCCAGGCGGCCCGGAAATGGCCAGGCCGTTTCCGGACCCGCCATTGCTGGCCTGCAGCTTCAGCTCGTAGGCGACCACGCCCGACCGGGCCACGGCCTCGGTGTCGTTGGTCGAGAACAGCTCCAACCTTGCGGACGGCGCGAAGATCTTGGCGTTGAAGTGGGCGTTCGTGTTGTTGGAGAACCCGTGGACGACGAGCGGTGGGGAGGCGCCCCCAATGGCCGTGTAGCCGTCGACAGCGCTCGGGAACGCCACCAGCGACAGCGGCTGGGAGGAGGCGCCTGCCGGCGGGGTGAACAGGGAGACGGTGCCCTTGTTCAGGTCGAGGGACGACCCCCCACCGAGGACCCAGGTGACCCCGTGGGTAAACGTCGATCCGGCGATCACGGCACGGATCGCGGCGATCTGCGGCTGCCCCATGGCGGTCACATCGTTCATGGCCATGTCTGAGCAGTCGCCGGTGAGCGCCGGCGTGTCGTCGGCCACGGACCGCTGTCCACCGGTCAGGCGAAGGGCACTGTCATCGAAGTCCCAGGTGCCGATCCCGTTGAAGTAGTACAGCCCGCTCACGAAGTAGTTGTACGTCGACAGCTCAGGTGGGCTGGTGTACAGGCCCGGGTAGAAAACCCGGCACGTCTTCTGGTTCTTTCCGGAACCTGTCTTCACCTCCGCCCAGGCGCTGCTGAGTTCACCGATCGACACCGACGGCGCGGTCGGTGCTGGGGGCAGGTCGACGACCGGTTGGGCATCCTGGACGGTCTGGTCGGTGCACGTCTTGAGGTAGCCGGCGGCGATGGTGACCTTGGTGAGTGCGGCCAGGTCGGCGTCGCATCCGCTGCGGCTGGCGGGCGACACGTAGTCGCCCTCCGTGAGCGAGACCACCTTGTTCAGCGAGCTGTTGCCTACCTTGCCGTTGACGTAGAGGGAGCCCTCGACGATCAGGTCGTCGGAGCCGGACTGCGTCTCGAGCGCGTTCGCGTTGGGGCTGGTCACGACGATCGCGTAGTCCGTCGCGCTCGAGTCGGAGCTGTTCTTGGCCCGCCCCGCCAGGAGGGTGCAGGTCCACGTGGTGGTGGAGCCGTTGAGCGCCAGCGTGCCGGAGGCTGTGGGTGCAGCAGGCTGGGCACACTGGTCGGGATCGACGTCCTCCATGTCCGAGCGCAGGACCTGCAGGCCCCTGTCGATGGCACCGTCGAGGGCGTACTGGAGCTGGCCCCGTTCGCGAAGCTGCAAGCCGGAGGACAACGTGTTCTGCGACTTGGCGAGGGCGACGGTGGCAAACAGACCGACCAGCACGATGAAAACCAGTGCGAGCACGAGGGAGACGCCCTCGTCGCCCTGCGGGCGGCGGAGCCGGGTCATGGCGTGAGCCTCGTCTTGGTGCAGGCCCTGAAGGTGAAGGGGTCGGTGGTGTCCTGGAAATAGCTCGCCAGGACGAAGGTGAGGGCCTGGCTGCTGCCGGTGCAGGCTAGGTCTGTCACGAGCGCCGCCGTCGCCTTGGTGCTGGCACTCGTCAGGTTGGGCACGAGCGTGCTGCGCTCCAGCTCCGTGCCGCCTTGGCACAGGACCCTCTGCAGCTTGTACCGCGCAGTACCGTCCGCGGGTACCGAGCCCGCATCCGCGACGACCGTGTACGCGCTCTGGTAGGCCTGGGCGGCCGGGACAGGGGCGGGCGAGGGTGCCAGGGTCGTCGCCACGTAGTCGCGCCACGTCAGCAGCACGATGTTGGTACTGCCTGAACACGTCGAGCCGTCGAGGGTCACAGTGTCAGCGCTCGCGACGTCCCGATCGAGATAGGAGCTGAAGATCGCGGCGCCACCTGAGTGGTCGTCGCGCTCGAGGGTTTCCCTGCCGTTCTCGAAGAACACGATCAGGGCAGTGGTGAGAGCCGCCATGATGATCGTCAAGATCGTGACTGAGAGCAGCAGCTCGATGAGGGTGAAACCGTCCGGCTGGTGGCGTGGTGGCGTGGTCATGGTCGCTTCACCACGTCCGCCGTGAGGCTGAACCCGGCACCGGAGACGTGGACGGGGACGACGGTGAGGTCCGCGCAAGGCGTGCCCGCTTCCAGCTGCCGACCCGGGCCGTAGCTGACAGCGAAAGCCGGGTCGAGCGGCAGTTGCGCCGTGCTCACGAGAGTCGCTGCGACAGGCGCGCAGGCGCCGAAGGGCCGCGACTTGACGTACTCCGCCGCCGCCAGGAGCAGGGTGCTCGCCTGTGACTGGCTGCGGTTGACGACGGTGGTGGTGGCATGGGTCCCGAGCGCGGTGAGTAGTCCGGCGAGCCCGATCGAGATCACGGCGACGGCCGCCAGGATCTCGATCAGCGACTCGCCGCGGTCGTCGCGCCACCGGACCACGGGTCACACCACCTGGGACTTCGAGAAGATCCCGTACATGGCGGAGACGAGTGCCACCGCCACGAAACCGACCACCAGACCCATCGCGAGGATCACGGCCGGCTCGAAGAGGTTGGTGAATCGCTTGATCTTGTAGTCGAGCTCTCGCTCGAAGTACACCGCAGCCGTTGCCAACTGCTCGTCGAGGGTGCCGGTGTTTTCGCCCACGCGAAACATCTGCTTCGCGGAAGGGGGGAAGAGCCCCGTCTCGATCAACGGCGTCGCCAGGCCCTCGCCCCGCATCATGGCGTCGCGTGCGTGCACCAATCCGGTCTGATACACGTGGTTGCTCGTGGCCTCCGTCGTCACCCGCAAGGCCTCCGGGAGAGCCACCCCGGCCTGCATCATCGAGCTGAGGATGCGGCAGAAGCGCTCGAGGACGACGTGGCGCAGCAGGTCCCCGAGGACAGGCACCTTCAGCAGCGCCCGATCACGCCAACCTCGGCCACGATCGGTCCGCAGACCGACCACCAGAACGAAGAGCACGAGCAGCAGGCCGCCGAGGACGACATGCCAGTAGGAGGTGAGCCATGCGCTGATGCCCAGCAGCAGTCGGGTAGGTGCGGGCAACTCGGTGTCGAGGGTCTCGAAGAAGGCCTCGAACTTCGGAAGCACCACCGTGGTGAGGATGACGACGACCACGACGGCCAGGACGGCGATGACGGCGGGGTAGGTCAGCGCCGAGGTGATCTTGCGACGGGCCTCGACGTCGCGATCGATGTAGTCGGAGAGCTGTACGAGCACGGAGTCGAGGCGACCGGTGAGCTCAGCGGATCGCAGGATGCCGAGGTAGTAGTTCGGGAAGGCCCCCTCATGAGGCTTGCACGCGTCCGCGAAGGTCGCACCCTCGCGCAAGGAGTCGATGATGTCCTCGACGACTGAGCGGAAGAACTTGTTTCCCATCTCCTCGTGGATGGCCTCAAGGGCGTCCTGGATGGGGATGCCAGCCTTGATGAAGACCGCGAGCTGCCGGGAGAAGTGCATCAGGTCCTTGCGGGGGACCTTCTTCCTCGTGAGCTCGAACTGCCAGATGCTCTTTCGAGCAGCCAGTTCTGGACGGCTGCGTGGCCCGTCGGGGTGCGCCGCCTGGAGCTGGTCGGTGACAGCCATGGGGACTTCCTCGTCAGGCCGAGTAGATGTGGCGGATGACCTCGGGGATGGTTGTCAGGTCCTGCTCGACCAGGGCGATCGCCTCGTCGCGCAAGGTGCGCATGCCCTGCTTCACAGCCATCCGGCGCAGCTCGTCCTGGGTGGCCCAGCCGACGACCAGGCGTTTGATCTCGGGGGTGATGAGGAGCAGCTCGTACACCCCGATCCGGTCGGAGTAGCCGGTGTTGGCGCAGAAGTTGCAGCCGGCACCCTTGTAGAACTTCCGCTTCACACCACCACCCGCCTCCTCGTAGAACGCGATCTCCTCTGGGGAGGGCACATAGGTCGCCTTGCAGCTCTCGCAGATCCGCCGGACCAGTCGTTGCCCGACCACCCCGAGGACGGAGGAGGCAATGAGGAACGACTCGATGCCCATGTCGAGGAAGCGGTGCAGAGCTGCGACGGCGTCGGTGGCGTGGAGCGACGAGAGCACGAAGTGACCGGTGAGGGCTGACTGCGTAGCGATACGCGCGGTCTCCACGTCGCGGATCTCGCCGACCAGGATGACGTCAGGGTCTTGTCGCAGGATCGACTTGAGCCCGGTGGCGAAGGTGAGCCCGGCCTGCTCGTTCATCTGGATCTGGTTGATGGACGGAAAGACGTACTCGACCGGATCCTCGATCGTCATGATGTTGCGTTGCGACTCGTTGATCTCGCTCATCGTCGCGTAGAGCGTCGTCGTCTTCCCTGAGCCGGTGGGTCCTGCGCACAGCACCATCCCGAACGGCGCCCGCACGAGCTTCGAGAAGGTCTCGTGGGTGTCCTTGGGCATGCCGAGGTCATCCAGCTTGTACAACGGTCGGCTCTTGTCGAGGACGCGGAGCACGACCTTTTCGCCCCAGATGGTGCCCGTGGTCGACACCCGGATGTCCACCGCGCGGCCGTCGACGTCCATGGCGATCTGGCCGTCCTGCGGCCGACGCCGCTCGACGATGTTCATCCCCGCCATGATCTTCAGCCGCGAGGTCAGCGCGGGGGCCATCTCCTCCGGCAGGGCGATGACGTCGTGCAGCGCCCCGTCGATCCGGAACCGGATCCGGAGCCGAGCGTCCTGCGGCTCGACGTGCACGTCGGAGGCACGGTCGCGCAAGGCCTGCGTGATGATGCGGTTGACGACCTGGACGACGGGTGCGTCATCCGTTGCGGACTCGCTCGTCAGTGCCACGGTACGGCGGGAGGACGTCGTCGCCTGGAAGGCCGTGACGAAGTCGTCGATGTCCGACATGGAGCGGTAGTGCCGGTCGATCGCCTTGCGCAGGTCGCTGACGGGGGCCACGACGAACACCACGTCGCCGCCGACGAGGGACCTCAGTTGCTGGAGCAGCTCTGCCGTCGGGTCGCAGACGCCCACGACCAGGGCGCCGTCGGGGTCGTGCCAGAGCGGGATGCAGCTGTGTGCGCGCGCCACTGCCTCCGGAACCAGGGCCACGCAGTCGGCTTCGGGGGTCTCGGTGCGCAGATCCACCAACGCGAGACCGAAGTGCTCGGCCAGGACCTCGGCGAGATCGGCCTCGTCGAGGGCTCCCAGCTCCACCAGCAGCGCGCCGACGCGCTTGCCTGAGGCCGCCTGCTGCACCAGTGCTTCGGCGACCTGGGTCGGGTCGACCGAACGCCGGGCGACCAGCAGCTCGCCCAGGGGAAGGGCGTCGGCGCGGGGGAGTGGCAGGGGGGGAACGTCGGCGGCAACCGACTTCGCCGTACGGCCGTGACGTGGCGGCTTGGACGTGGCGGCAGGGTCCTCGGAACGTGCCAGCCGCCTCATGTGGAGCCAGCCAGCTTGAACAAGGCGAGGCCGACGAGGGAAGCGAGGACCACGGTGACGCCGATGATGGCGATCAACTGCGTCGCCCAGCGCAGGCGAAAGGGGGTGCCTCTGTCCCGTGATGTCCCCTCCTGCGTCGCCACCCCTTCAGCGTGGGGCCGGGCCGGTCGCAGGAGCATCGGGCAGGGGGTCGGGAAGTCCGACCGCTTGACCGATTGACAATCAGTCGTCGACGGAAACGAGGCCGAGACGCACCGCACTCATGACCGCCTGGGTGCGGTTGGAGGCCCCGAGCTTTTCGTACAGCTTGGCCATATGGGTCTTGGTGGTCGAGGAACTGACGTAGAGCCGGGCGGACACCTCTGCCACAGACAGGCCGATCGCCAGCAGCCGGAGGATCTCGCCCTCGCGTGCTGTCAGCTGCACCGCCGGCGGGGTGAGTTTGCGGCGCATCGCGGCAGCGAGCCCGTCCGCGGTGAAGCTCGTCGGGGACTCGGCTGCGCGCCGGGCTGCCTGCACGACCTCGTCCGCCGGAGCCCCCTTCAGCACGAAGGAGGACGCGCCTGCTTCGAGAGCGGCGAGCAGGTGCTCGTCGCCTTCGTACATGGTCAACACGACCAGGCCCGCAGTGGGCCGGCGGGCACGCACCTGACGGACCACATCGATGCCGCTGCCGTCGCCAAGGTTGATGTCGACGACGAGGACGTCGGGGGTGTGCGATCGGTCGAGAGCGAGCGCCTCGGCGACGCTGGAGGCCTCGGCCACGACGGTGAGGTCCTCAGTCTGCTCGAACGCCCGCCGCAGGCCTTCCCTGATCAAGGCGTGGTCGTCGATCAGCAGGACGCTGATCGTCATCAGGACCACCTCTCATCTCGATGTCGAGGGAAGGGCCGCCGCCCGTACCCCCAGAGGTTGTCACCTTCGCGCCCAGCCTGACCAGCACCTTGCCCGCGTCGCCGAGATCAACGTCGATGGAAGGACCGTCGCAGGACATCCGCAGCCGGGCGGACGGTGGGTCGACGATGAGGCGAGCCGTGAGGGTGGTGACCCCTTTGGAGCGGCGTACATCCTGTGCGAAGGCTTGTGCCGCCTTGAACAGGGCGACCTCCTGCTCGGCGGGGAGGCGGAACGCGGTCTCGTGCAGCGACACCGTGAGGACGAGGTCCTTGCCGGAACAGACGGCGTTGAGGTAGGCGCTGAGTGCGGCCCCCAGGCCGCGGTCGTGGCGCACCGTCGTCCGCAGGTCGGTGATGGAGAGGCGGATGTCGGAGATGAGGGAGGTCAGGTGTCCTCGTACCTCGGCCACAGCGGTGCCGAGCTCGGGATCCACGGCGGTCACGTTGTTGCGCAGTTCGTCGAGCCGGTAGCCGAAGTAGGCCAGCTCCTGCGCGATCCCGTCGTGCATCTCGCGGGCGAGTCGATCCCGCTCCTCGGTGCTCGCCTGCAGCCGAACCTCCTCGAACAGCATGGCCGTCTCGAGCTGGGCGGCGGCGCTCGTCACCAAGGTCTGGAGTCGGTCAACGACGTCGTCGTGGAACACCTGTTGGTCGGTGGCCTCCAGGATCACCAGACCGAACGGGCCACCTGAGGACAACAGGGGCAGCGCCACGAGACTGCTGCCGCCACGCCGACCGACCTTGTCGCTCTGCCGGCTGTCACGGACGGCCTGTCCCGATTCCCAGGCGGTGCGCAGCGGGCCCTCCTGCTCGAGGGGCGTGCGCCACGGCACTCGGCGGGCGCCGTGGACGGCGAGGGGGACAAACGTCCCGCCCAGGGGCTGGACGAGGACCGCCGAACGGTTGTGGCTGACCACCTTGCTGCACCGGTCCAGCAAGGCTTCTGCGGCACTGGGGGCGTCGAGGCCGCCGGGGAGGTGCCGGGTAAGGCCGCGCAGATGCTCGAGCAGGACGCGGACCTCGCGGTACTCGTCATTGATCGGCTCCTCGCCCCGGCTGAGCCGCCGGGCCCACGTCGCGACCAGCCCGAGGGCGAGAGACAGCAGGAGCCACTGCGTCACCACGACCACGGCGTCGTTGCCCGTGCTGGTCCCGGGCAACGCGATCCCGACCAGCAGGGCACTGGAGGCGCAGCCGTTGACGAGCACGACCTCACGCGGCCCACGGGTCAGCCCCAGGATCAGGCCTGGTGCCAGGAGATAGGGCAGGAGCGGGCTCTCGCCGGCACCGGTCCACGGCACCGCTGCACCGACGAGCAGCGCCTCAACGAACGGCAAGGGGCGGGCGAATCGTGCCGAGCGGTAGCCGGCCCACATGCCGACGGACAGCACGAGCAGGAGAAACAGGACGTTCGGCCGGTGCGGGGGGAGGACGGTGAGCAGGCCGCACACGCCGACGAGGGCCAGGCGGAACGTCGCGATCGGCGCGCGTAGCTCGCCGGTCAGCGGGGTCTGCGTGGGCGCCTCGTCGGCGATCGGTGCTCTAGTCGTTGCCGCCACCGGAGTAGAGCGCCTCGACGTCGGACGCGAAGTCCTTCATGACCACGGCGCGCTTGAGCTTCAGGGACGGGGTCAGTTGGCCGCCCTCCTCGGTCCAGTCGATCGGCAGGACCGTGAACTTGCGGATCGCCTCAGCCTTCGACACCGCGTTGTTGGCCTCGTCCACGGCGCCCTGGATCTCGGCGCGCAGGTCTGCGTCGTCGACCAGGTCGGCAAGGTTGGTGCTCTTGCCCTTGGCCGTCGCCCACGGGGCGAGTGCCTCGGCGTCGATGGTCACGAGGCAGGCGATGTACGGCTGCTGGTCCCCGACGACCATGCACTGGCTCACCAGGGGGTGGGCGCGCAGCCGGTCCTCCAGGACCGCGGGCGCGACGTTCTTGCCACCGGCGGTGACGATGAGCTCCTTCTTGCGTCCGGTGATCTTCAGGAAGCCCTCGTTGTCGAGCTCGCCGATGTCCCCGGAGTGGAACCAGCCGTCGATGACGGCTTCGTCGGTGGCCTGCTGGTTGTGCCAGTAGCCCTTGAGGAGGTGATCCCCGGACATCAGGATCTCCCCGTCCTCCGCGATGCGGACTGTCACGCCAGGCGAGGGGCGGCCGACCGTCCCGATCTTGATCTGGGCCGGGGTGTTGACCGTGCCTGCGGCGGTGGTCTCGGTGAGCCCGTAGCCCTCGAGGATGGTGAGGCCGATGCCGCGGAAGAAGTGCCCGAGACGCGCGCCCAGCGGGGCGCCACCAGAGACCGCCCAGGCCACCTTGCCGCCCATGGCGGCCCGGAGCTTGGAGTAGACGAGCTTGTCGAACAGCCCGTGCTGGAGCTTCAGCGGCAGGCCCACCGATCCCTTGTCGAGGGCCTCGGAGTACTGGATCGCGACTGCCTCGGCGCGGTCGAAGATCTTGCCCTTGCCGGCGGCATGGGCCTTCTGCTTCGCGGTGTTGTAGACCTTCTCGAAGACCCGCGGCACCGACAGGATGAAGGTCGGCTGGAACGTGCCGAAGTCTGCCAGCAGGTTCTTGATGTCAGCGGTGTGCCCCATCCGCGAGCCGGTCTCCACGCAGGCCACCTGGATGAGGCGCGCGAAGACGTGGGCCAGCGGCAGGAACAGCAGGGTGGAGCCGTTCGCGTTGAACAGCTCCGGCAGGACGGCGCCCGCGGACCGGCCGGTGCCCAGCAGGTTGCCGTGCGTCAGCTCGACGCCCTTCGGGCGACCCGTCGTCCCGGAGGTGTAGATGATGGTGGCCACCGAGTGCGCGTCCAGCGACTTGCGACGTGCGACAAGCTCGTCGTCCGAGACGTCCTGGCCCGCTGCGGCGAGCGACTCGAGCCCACCGGCGTCGATCTGCCACACGTTCTTGAGGTCTGGCAGGTGGCCGCGTATGCCGTCGAACGTCGCCTGGTGGCTCGCGCTCTCCAGGATGACGGCCACGGAGCCGGAGTCGCCGAGGTTCCACTGGACCTGCTCAGCGGAGCTGGTCTCATAGATCGGCACGGTGACGGCGGAGGCGGTCCAGATCGCGTAGTCGACCAGGGTCCACTCGTAGCGCGTCTTGCTCATCAGGCCGACCCGGTCCCCGGGCTGGATCCCCGAGGCCACCAGCCCTGCGGCCAGTCGGCGCACCTCGGTCGCGAACTCCAGCGCGGTCACCGGTGCCCAACGACCGTCCACCTTGCGGGTGAAGACCACGTCGTCGGGGGCGGTCTCCGCGTGGGCGAACACCGCGTCGACGAGCGACGCGTCCTCGGGAACCTCGATGACCTGGGGAGTGGAGTAATCCTGCACGGTGTGTCTCCTCGCGAATGGCCGGCCTTTCCGCCAACCTACAACCGTGATGAACGTCACCGGGCACAAACGGGGGTCAAGCCCCGGTACGGAACTGCCGACCCACCTCTCGTGGGACCTGAACCTGGCTCGACCGCGCGCACGACGGGTTGTCCGTCGTGCGGCGCATCGCTGCGCCCTGACGCGCAGTGGTGTGGTCAGTGCCACGCCGACTTCCGACCGAAGCAGGCTCCTGAGACCTCTCCACCGCCCAGCGCACCCCTCCCAAGCGCACCCACTCCCACGGCCGCCTATGGCCTGGCCGCCGGCGACCCGTTGACCCAGCCGCTGGTGGACTTCCTGCCATCGGCTCAGGGCGCGCCCGCGGAGACGGCGGAGCCCACCTGGCCCTGCACCCGCTGCGACACCGCCAACCCGTTGAGCGCCTCGGTGTGTTCCAGCTGCGGGGGCGGCTTCCTGGCCGGGATCCGGGACAACGAGAAGCCGCTTCTGGTCCTTCCCGTCGTCGGTGACCTTGGTGCCATGAGCCGCGGCCGTCGCCTGGGACTGGCGCTCGCCCTCGTGGCCGCGGTGGTGCTGCCGCTCGCCCTCATCACGCTGCTCCTGACCCAACGGCCCGACACCGTCCCGGACATCGCGCCCGGCACGACCGTCAGCAGCACGACGGGCTAACGTCCTCGTCAACACGAACGAGAGGCACTCCGTGGCTGACCAGGCGAGCTCCAGCATCACCATCGACGCTGTCCCCGAGGTGGTGCTCGACGTGATCCGCGACGTCGAGGCCTACCCGGAGTGGACGGGCGGCATCTCCAAGGCCGTGGTGGAGGAGCAGGGCGACGACGGCCCCGCGAAGGTGACCTTCTGGATGAGCCAGAGCGGGCTGTCCGACGAATACACGCTGCTGTACGACTGGAAGGCCGACGGGGTCGAGTGGACCCTGGCCGAGCCCACGAAGCTGCAGAAGTCGCAGCACGGGTCCTATCAGCTCCAGGCCGACGGTGACCGCACCCGGGTGACCTACCTGCTGACCATGGACATCAAGGTCCCGATGATCGGCCTGCTGAAGCGCAAGGCCGAGAAGATGATCATCGACTCGGCCCTGAAGGAACTGAAGAAGCGCGTGGAGTCCGTCCGCTAGGACCGGCCTGATCCGACCGACCACTAGGTTTGACGCATGCGTGTCCTGCTCTTCACCGGCAAAGGCGGTGTCGGGAAGACCACCACGGCCGCCGCGACGGCCGTGCTCGCCGCATCCCGGGGCGTGAAGACCCTGGTCCTGTCGACCGACCCGGCGCACTCGTTGGCGGACGCGTTCGCGGTCGACCTCGGCCCCGAGCCGACCCTCGTGGAAGCCGGGCTGTCCGCCATGCAGGTCGACGGGCAGCGGGCTTTCGAGCGGTCCTGGTCGGAGGTGCAGGCCTACCTGCGGGGCGTGCTCGAACGGGCCGGCGTCGACGGACTCCAAGCCGACGAGCTCACCGTGCTCCCAGGTGCCGAGGAGGTGCTCGCCCTGCTGGAGCTGCGTCGGCAGGCCGCCTCGGGGCTCTACGACCTCATCGTCGTGGACTGCGCTCCCACCGGTGAGACCCTGCGCCTGCTGGCTTTGCCGGAGGCCCTGTCCTGGTACGTCGAGAAGGTCTTCCCGGCCCAGCGACGGGCGCTCCGGGCGGTGCGCCCGTTGCTCTCCCGGGTGGCGGCGGTGCCGGAGGACGGTGTCTTCGAAGCGGTCACCCGGCTGCACGCCGACCTGACCGACGTACGCGCCCTGCTCACGTCGGAGACGACCTCGGTGCGGCTCGTGCTCACTCCGGAGGCTGTGGTCGTCGCGGAGGCGCGCCGCACGCTGACCTCCCTGGCGCTCTATGGCTATCGCGTCGACGGGCTCGTCGCCAACCGGGTGCTGCCGTCCTCCGACGACCCGTGGGTCGCTGGCTGGGTGACGGCGCAGGCGACCCAGCTCGCGGCGGTCCGTGCCGACGCCGCCCCGCTCCTGGTGCTCGAAAGTCCTTACGCAGCAGGCGAACCGGTCGGCGTTGAGGCGCTCCTCGACTTCGCCCGGACGCTGTACGGCGACAGCGACCCGACGGTGGTCGTCGACACCGCCGAGCTGGTGACGGTGACCCGCGACTCGGACGGGTTCCTGCTGTCCCTGGCCCTGCCGTTGGCGCGCCTCGACGAGCTGGACCTGGCCCGGAGCGGCGACCAGCTGGTCGTGACCGTGGCGGGCCACCGCCGGGTCCTCGCGCTGCCGAGCGCCCTCCGCCGCTGTGACGTCGCCGGCGCACGGCTGGTGGGCAATCGGCTCGTGGTGCGCTTCGAACCTGACCCAGAGCTGTGGAGGACCCCGTGACAGAGAGCATCGGCTCAGCCGCGGAGGAAGCGGCCAAGCTGCTGGCCGCTGCGCAGGAGTGGGCCCGGGCACGTTTCGACAGTGAGCACCTCGCCACCGGCGCCTCCGAGTGCCAGGTCTGCCCGATGTGCCAGGGGATCGCCGCGTTGCGGCAGGTGCGACCTGAGACGGTCGAGCACCTGCTGGACGCGGTGGCCTCCGTCGTGGCGGCCCTCAGGTCAAGCGTCTCTTCACATCCGCATCCGCCACGCCCGGGCGGTTCCCCGGTCGAGCACATCGACATCAGGGAGGGCTGAGCCCGTGAGCCTGGCGATCGGCATCGATGTCGGGGGCACCAAGGTGGCAGCCGGGGTCGTTGACGAGGACGGCACCATCCTCGCGAGCACCCGCCGTCCCACCCCGAGCACATCCCCGGATGACGTCGAGCGCACCATCGCCGAGGTCGTGGCGGAGCTGCGGGCCGACCACGAGGTCAGTGCCGTCGGCATCGGCGCCGCCGGCTTCGTCGACGTCGACCGCAAGGTCGTGCTCTTCGCCCCGAACCTGGCGTGGCGTGATGAGCCGCTGCGGGACGACGTCGCCAAGCTCATCGACCTGCCCGTCATCGTCGAGAACGACGCCAACGCGATGGCCTGGGGGGAGTACCGCTTCGGGGCGGGTCGTGGTCAGGAGCACCTGGTCTGCGTCACGGTCGGCACCGGCATCGGTGGCGGCATCGTGCTCGACGGGAAGCTCTACCGGGGCCGGTTCGGCATCGGCGCCGAGTTCGGTCACATGCAGGTGGTCCCCAACGGCCGGCGGTGCGGATGTGGTCAGCGGGGCTGCTGGGAGCAGTACTGCTCCGGACGGGCGCTGCTGCGCGAGGCCCGGGAGATCGCCGACGTGCACAAGATCCGGGGTGCCCGACTGCTCGAGCTCGGCAACGGGCGCCCGGAGGGGATCGAGGCGCCTGAGGTGACGACCGCGGCCCGCGAGGGTGACGCGGGTGCCTTGGCGTGCTTCGAGAAGATCGGGAACTGGCTGGGCCAGGGGCTGGCCGACCTGGCTGCGGTGCTCGACCCCGGGTGCTTCGTGGTCGGCGGCGGCGTCGCCGAGGCGGGTGAGCTGCTGCTCGGACCGGCCCGGCAGGTGTTCGCCGAGCGGCTCACCGGCGGCAGTCACCGCCCGACCGCAACGATCGTGCCGGCCGCCCTGGGCAACGACGCGGGTCTGGTCGGGGCCGCCGACCTCGCCCGGCTTGCTTCGGTGTCCTGACCGCCAGGAGAAGTTTGCCTCCCGGTCATTTTGAGCGGCGCCCGGTCGGGTGAGGCTAGAGGTATGAGCCGACTCGAGAGCAAGACCACCCACCGCGGGCCGGTCTGCTGTCAGCGCCCCATGACCACGATCACGGTGACGTCCCCCGTCGACGTCGACGCCCCCACCCTCGCGCTGCACGCCTGCCCGGCCTGCGGACGTCACGTCTGGGAAGGCGATGGCGAGGTGCTCGGCCGGGCCGAGGTGATCGAGCTCGTGGAGCACCGGGTGGCCGAGGCGTCGGCCACCCGAGCAAAACCTCCCCGGTAGGTCGTCAGAGATTGCCGCCGCCTTCGCGAGGACGATGGCCGCGCCGGCGGTGCTCAGTGGGCCGTGCGGCCTAGGCTGCGGCCGTGCGAGTCGTGGTGGCGTTAGGGGGCAATGCGCTGTCGCCGCCGCGCGGTGACGGATCGGTCGAGGAGATGCGCACCGCGCTGATCGGCACCGCCGAGGCGCTCGCCGACCTCGTCGCCGACGGGGTGTCCCTCGTGCTCACCCACGGAAACGGTCCCCAGGTCGGTCGGCTGCTCCTGCAGCAGGAGCGCGCCGCCGAGGAGGTCCCGCCGATGCCGATGGACGTCTGCGGCGCGCTGTCCCAGGGCCAGCTGGGATACCTGGTGGCGCAGGCGCTCGACAACGCCCTGCGCCGGCGTGCGCTGGACGCCCGGGTCCTCTCCCTGATCACCCAGGTCGTCGTCGACGGTCGCGACCCGGCCTTCCGTCGGCCGTCCAAGCCGGTCGGTCCTGCCTACGAGCGGGCCGAGGCGGAGCGCATCGCGCAGGTCTCCGGGCACGTGTTCGCCGTACAGCCCGGGGGAAGATGGCGGCGGGTGGAGGCC
>JANOTZ010000329.1:0-22418 GCA_031416735.1 Frankiales bacterium | reverse complement strand
CGCTGCCCTGCCGCTCGCCCTCCTGGGCGCCACTGTGGTCTGGACGGCGGTCTACGCCCTGCTGCGCCCGACGTCGGTCTCCCGCGCGATCCGCATGCTCAGACCTGCCACGAAATCCGGCTGAACCGGCATAGAGTCCGCTCGCCATGACCCACCAGCACCGTCACGATGCCCGCCACCAGGCGTCGCACCCCCCCGTCACGACGGTCGACCACGTCACCGAGCTGGAGCTCGCCGAGCAGGCAGGGCTCGAGCTGCCCGAGGGCGTGCGCACCGCCCGGGTGCTCGTCCGGCTGCACGGCGCCCCGCTGGGCTTCGTCACCGTGGAAGGGTCACTGTCCCAGGAGGCGGTGCTCGCGCACGCCGACGAGGACCTGCGATCCGCCCTGGCCCGGCACCGCAGCCAGGACGGGTCAGGGGCCAGCTGCCTGCAGCCCGGCTACTGGCCCGGGTCGGAAGGGCTGGTGTCGGTGGTCGTGGCGACCCGGGACCGTCCGGAGTCCCTGGAGCGGGCCCTCACCTCCCTGTTGGCCTGCCGCGGCAGCTTCGAGGTGATCGTCGTCGACAACGCCCCGAGCGACGACGCGACCGCGCAGGTCATCGAGCGGCTCGCCGACGCCCGGCTGCGGTATGTCCGGATGGCCGAGCCGGGTCTGTCCCGGGCCCGCAACCTCGGCGCGAGCCTCGCCCAGGGAAAGGTGCTGGCCTTCACCGACGACGACGTCCGGGTCGACGCCGGCTGGATCGTCGCGCTGGACCGGGCCTTCACCCTCGGTCCGGACATCGGGGTGGTCACCGGCATGGTGCCGGCCGGTGAGCTCGCGACGGAGGAACAGGCCCACTTCGAGGCCCGGCTCGAGTGGTCCACGCGCTGCCAGCCGGCGGAGTTCCACCTGCCCCCGCGGCGCACCGACCCCCTTTTTCCCTACTTCGACGGCAACCTGGGCACCGGGGCAAACCTCGCGGTCCGCACCCGGTCTTTCGCCGCCTTGGGCGGCTTCGACGAGGCCCTGGGCGCCGGCACCCCCGCAAGGGGTGGTGCCGATCTGGACCTGCTGGCCCGCACCCTGCTCGGCGGCTGGGTCGTCCGCTACGAGCCTGCGGCCGTGGTCTGGCACGTCGCCGGAGGCGACGCCGAGCACCTGCGCACCCAGATGCGGGACTACGGCAGCGGCCGCAGCGCCTACCTCACCAAGCACGCGCTGACCGGTGAGGGCGCCGTCCGGTTGACCCGCGGGCTGGGCCGCGCTCTCAGCCGCCTCGGCGAGCCTCAGCGACGGGCCGGGAGCCGGGCGATCAGCCCAGAGCTCGTGCGCGAGGAGCGCCGGGGCCTGCTGGAGGGTCCGTTGCTCTACGCCCGGGGCAGGCGCAGCTACCCACCGCCGGCTCCGTCACCCGAGTCGGAACCGGCCCTGCCCGTGCTCGACCTCTTTGCCGACGGGCCCGTCCCCGACGCCGCGGCCCCGCTGCTGGTCACCGCCCACGGCTACCCGCTCGGCCTGCTCCCCCAGGACTGCACCGACCCACGGCAGCAGGGGCTCACCCTGTTCACCGACGCGCTGCGTCAGCACCAGGCCGAAGCTCCCGGCAGCCCCTGCGGCTGGAAGCTCGAGTTGGGCGACCGGCGACCTGGGGCAACCGTGGTCATCACCACGATCGGAGACCAGTCCGAGGGTCTGCGCCGGGTCGTCGACCAGTTGCTCGAGCAGACCTACGACCCGCTGCAGGTGGTGGTGGTCGACAACCGCCCGGGCCGGTGGTCACGCGCGGGCTGTCTCCCCGACAGCCCGCGGGTGCAGATCGTCGAGGAACGGTTCCCGGGCATCTCGGCGGCCCGCAACGCGGGCCTCGCCGCGGCGACCACCCCGATCGTGCTCTTCCTGGACGACGATGTGATCCCCGGCCCCGACTGGGCCGGCTGGCTGGTGGCGGCGCTGCACACCACGCCCGACACGGTCTGCGCGACGGGGCTGATCCTGCCCCTGGAGATCCGCACCCGGGGGCAGCGCCTGCTCGAGGAGTGGGGCGGCTACGCCAAGGGCCTCCACCGGCAGGTGCACAGACATCCCTGCCCCGAACCGCCACACCCGCTCTATCCCTATCTGCCGGGGATCTACGGGTCAGGCGCCAACGTGGGGTTCTGGGCCGAACGGCTGCGGTCGCTCGGCGGTTACGACGAGACCCTCGGCGCCGGCACCCCGACCTTCGGCGGGGAGGATCTGGCCATGCAGATGGACGTGGTGCTGCGCGGGCACGACCTCGTCTACGAACCGGCCGCGGTCATCTGGCACCGGCACCGCGCGTCGATGAGCGATTGGCGTCGCCAACTGTTCCGCTACGGCGCCGGCCTGTCCGCCGCGATGCTGCGGCGGGCCGGGCGGTCCGCAGACGACCGGCGGGAGATCCTGCGACGGGTGCCCGCCGCCGTCCAGCACGCGATCTCGCCCACGTCACGCAAGAACGAGCGACGGTCCGGTGACTACCCCCGTGCCCTGGTGCTGGTCGAGCTGATCGGCATGGCCTACGGACCGATCGCGCTGGTCCGCAGCCGCCGACGGCTGCGCCGGCACACCGGTGGCACGTCGTGACCGCCGTACCCGTCCTGCTCTATCACGCGATCGGGGAGGCGGACGAGTTGTTCACCGTCACGCCGAAGCGGTTCACCGAGGACGCCCTGGCCGTCCGGGACAGCGGCCGCACGGTGCTCGGAGTCGGCGACTACGTCACCCGGCTCCGCGCCGGCGAGCCCCTGGACGGCCTGGCGGTCATCAGCTTCGACGACGGGCACGCCTCGACGCTCGACGCCGCCCGGCAGCTGGCCGAGCTGGGGCTCCCCTGCAGCGTCTACGTCACGAGCAGCTACCTGGGGCAGCCCGACATGCTCGACCTGGGCCAGCTGCACGAGCTGGCGCAGCTCCCTGGCGTCGAGATCGGCTCGCACTCGGTGCGGCACGTGCGCCTCGACGAGTTGCGGCTCGAGGCCCTGCGCATGGAGGTCAGGGACAGCAGGGCTGCGCTCGAGGACCTGCTGCAGCGGCCGGTACGGGGAATCGCCTACCCGCACGGGGCGCATGACCGCCGGGTGGTCCGCGAGGCTGTCGCGGCCGGCTTCACCAGCGGCGCCGGGGTCAAGAACGCCCTGAGCCACGAGCGCGACGACGTGATGGCCGTCGCCCGGATGACGGTCACCGCGACAACCAACGGCGAGGCGGTACGACGACTGCTGGACGGGCAGGGCCGGCTCGGGGAGCGGCGCCCACGCCTGCGGACCCGGGGCTACCGGGTTGTGCGACGCACCCGCCACGTGCTCCGCGGCTGATCGCTCCCGACGCCTTCGGCAGGGTCCGCGCCGAGCAGTGCCAGCCACGCGGTGACCTCGACGGACGACCTGAGCCGGACCACCGGCACGTCGCACCCCGCGAGCCGCCGCTCCAGGTAGGCCCGGTGGCTGTCGTAGCCGCCCAGCGTGGTCCGCAGCGGGCTGGCCCGGCGGAATGCCGCCCACAGCTTCTCCCGGTTGCCGTTGACGAGCACCGGCCGAGGCGGCAGGCCGCGCCGCAGGGTCCTGCGCACCAGTCGGCGCAGCACCACCGCCCGGGGCAGGTCCAGCCACACCACCAGGTCGGCACGCCCGAGGATGAGGTCCTCCACCTCGGGGTACAGCAGGTTGTCGGTCACCCAGGCGGGGGTGCGGACCAGATCCTCGGTGCGGGCGAGGAAATCCGGGCGTACCGTCCAGCCCGGACCTTCGCGCAGCCCGTCCAGCTCGAGGAACGGCAGGTCCAGTCGCGCCGCGATCGCCTGGGCGGCTGTCGACTTGCCGGCACCGGCGATCCCTGCAACAACCACCCGCCGGCTGGCCACCTCCGCCACGACCTCCATGAGGAGTTAAGCGTACGCGGACGGCCCCCGATCTGTAGATCGGGGGCCGTCCGGCGCGCTGTGGCGGGTGAAGGGTTTGAACCTTCGTAGGCTAAGCCGACGGATTTACAGTCCGCTCCCATTGACCACTCGGGCAACCCGCCTTGGTGCGGGTGTGAGAATAGCCCAACACAGAGGAAGAGAGTTTTCAGTGGCCGACGCGTCCTTCGACATCGTGAGCAAAGTCGACCGGCAGGAGGTCGACAACGCCCTCAACCAGGCCGCGAAAGAGGCGGCCACCCGCTATGACTTCAAGGGCACCGGGGCCGAGATCGGCTGGTCCGGCGAGGACATCTTGCTCAAGGCGGGCGCCGAGGAACGCGTGAAGGCGCTGCTCGAGGTGTTCAAGGAGAAGCTCATCAAGCGGCAGATCTCCCTGAAGACCCTCGACGCCGGGGAGCCGCAGCAGTCGGGCAAGGACTACCGGATCACCTGCAAGGTGGCCGAGGGCATCACCCAGGAGAACGCCAAGAAGGTCGCAAAGATCATCCGGGACGAGGGGCCCAAGGGCGTGCAGCCGCAGATCCAGGGCGAGCAGCTCCGGGTGACTGCCAAGAAGCGCGACGACCTGCAGGCCGTCATCGCCCTGCTCAAGGGCAAAGAGCTTGACTTCGCCATCCAGTTCACCAACTACCGCTGACAGACCGGGTACGGCGGGAGGCGCCGTCTCAACGGCGGCCGGTGTCGGCCGAGGGTGGCCGAAAATAGGCCGACGCCCTCGTGGGGGAACGAAGGCGCCGGCTGTCTGGGGTCCGCCGGAGCGGAGTCGGCGAAGCCTACTGGTAGCTCCCGGCCATGGCTTCGAGTCGGGCGATCCGGTCGGCCATCGGCGGGTGGGTGCTGAACATCTTGGTCATACCACCACCCCGGAACGGGTTGGCGATCATCAGCGAGCTGGTCGGTGCGAGCTTCGGGTCGCTGACGAGCGGGCGCGCGGCGGTGCCGAGCTCGAGCTTGCGCAGCGCGCTGGCCAGGCCGAGCGGGTCGCCCGAGACCTCCGCGCCGGTCTGGTCGGCTTGGTACTCCCGGCTGCGGCTGATCGACATCTGGATCACGCCCGCGGCCACCGGGCCGAGGAACGCGAACAGCAGCATCCCGATCGGGTTGCCGCCACCCTCCTCGTCGTCACGCCCGCCGCCGAAGATCGCGCTGAACTGGGCCATCATCGCGACGTAGCTGATAACGGTGGCGATGGTCGCGGCGACCGAGCTGATGAGGATGTCGCGGTTGCCGACGTGGGCCAACTCGTGGGCAAGCACCGCGCGCAGCTCGCGGCGGTCCAGCAGCTCCAGGATGCCGCTGGTGCAGCAGACCGCGGCGTGTTCGGGGTTGCGGCCGGTGGCGAAGGCGTTGGGCGCACCGGTCGGGCTGATGAACATCCGTGGCATCGGGATCTGCATTTTCGTCGAGAGCTCCTCGACGATCGCGTAGATGTCCGGTGCCTGCTCGCGGGTGATCGGCTGGGCCCCCATCGACCGCAGCGCCAGCTTGTCGCTGTTGAAGTAGGAGTAGCCGTTCATCCCGAGGGCGAGCACGAGGGCGATGAACAACCCGCCCTGGCCACCGAGGACGCCACCGGCGAGCAGCAGCAGGCTCGACATCCCGCCCAGCAGGACAGCCGTGCGTAGTCCGTTGTGGTGCTTGTGCACGTGGTTCCTCCGTGTCGTATGGCTTGTGCAACTAGTGAAACGCTAGCCGGGGGTGCGTCGTTCCCTCGTGCGCTTGTCGGCGGCCACCCGTTCCGGGGGCGGCTCGGCCGCCGGGTCGAGGGCGGGCGGGACAGGCACCGTCGCGAGCCACTCCCGCAGCTGCTCGCGTTCGTGGACGAGCGCGCCGGCGTCGGTCGTGGCGTGCTCGAACTCCGGCGACCAGAACAACGCGTCGAAGGGGCACACCTCGACGCAGATGCCGCACCACATGCAGAGCGCGAAGTCGATGGCGAAGCGGTCGAGCACGTGCAGCACCCGCGGCCTCCCCCGCTCGGTGCGCGGAGGCAACGTCTCCTTGTGGCTGTCGATCTCGATGCACCAGTCGGGGCACTCCCTGGCGCACAGCATGCAGACGGTGCAGTTCTCCTCGAGCAGCGCGATGATGCCCCGGGAGCGCACCGGCAGCGGCCCCTGCGCGGCGCGCAGCACCGCCATCCCCTGCTCGTACGGCGTCATGGCCGTCCCCACCCGGTCGGCGTCCCCGGTGGCTGGGGTCTGCGCCGTTTCGTGGTGAGGTCGGCGTCGGACTCCCCCGGGTCCTTGGCGCCGGGCCACTGCTTGGCGACCCGGCTGGCGAGGACGAAGTCCTTGCGCAGCGGGTGTCCCTGAAAGCTCTCGGCGAGCAGCAGGGCCTGGGTGTCGTGCCCCGCGAAGGTGATGCCGAACAGCTCCGCCACCGCCCGTTCGTGCCACCCGGCCCCGGCGAAGACCTCGACGAGGGACGGCACCTGGGCGTCGTCCCGGGGGCACCGGGTCCGCAGCAGGTGACCCTGCCGGGCGGTGGGGTCCCACAGGTGCAGGACCACCTCGAAGCCGTCGGCCTCGAGGTCGACCGCGGTGAGCAGGTCGAAGAAGGTCGCGCCCGCGTCCCGGACCGCCCGGACCTCCTCGTCCCACCGGGTCCGATCGACGGGGTCGCTCGGCCTGCTCATGCCGGCCCTCTCCTGCCGGTGCCGCCTGTGTTCCTGCCGGTGCTCCTAGCGGTACTCCTGGCGGTGCTCCTGGCGGTGCTCACGAGGGCGGTCGGACGAGGGGGGCCTGCAGGTCCCGCCGTACCGGCTCTGCCGTGTTCTGCAGCAGCAGCAGGGCTTCCAGGAGGGCCTCGGGGCGGGGCGGGCAGCCGGGGACGTAGACATCGACGGGGAGCAGCTGGTCGACGCCCTTGGTGACGCTGTAGCTGTCCCAGTAGGGACCGCCGCAGTTGGCGCAGGCCCCGAAGGAGATGACGAAGCGGGGCTCGGCGAGGCGGTCGTAGAGCTCGACCACGGTGCGGGCGGTGACGTCGGTGAGGGTGCCGCTGACGACCAGGACGTTGGCCTCGGTCAGCGGGCCGGTCGTCGCGCCGAGGGACAGGAACGCCTCGGGGGTGAGTGAGGCGGCGACGAACTCGACGGCGCAGCACGCCAACCCCAGGTCGAACAGCTGCAGCCGGAAGCGCGGTCCCCAGTCAAGGACCAGCTCGGTCGGCTGCGCGGTCACCCGGTGCGGGCCAGGACGAAATCGGTGAGGGCTTCCAGGGCGTCGCGGGCCGAGCCGGCGGGCAAGGAGCGGGCGATGTCGCGGGCCTGGTCGGCGTAGGACTGCAGCTGGGCGCGGGCCGCGTCCATCGCCGGGTGCGCGCGCAGCTGGCGCAGCGCCTCGCCGAGAGCCTCGTCGCCGGACAGGTCGCCCGTGAGAACCGCGGTGAGGGCCGCATCGTCGCGGGCCAGCAGGACGGGCAGCGTGGCGATGCCCTCACGCAGATCGGTGCCGGGAGTCTTGCCCGACTGGTCGCTCTCGCTGAGCACGTCGATGAGGTCATCGGACAGCTGGAAGGCGACGCCGATCACCTCGCCGTAGGCCGCCACCGTCTCCACGACGGCGGGGCTTGCGCCGGACATCATGGCCCCGAGCCGGGCACTGGTCGAGATCAGCGACGCGGTCTTGTCGGCCACCACCTGCAGGTGGTGCTCGACGGCATCTTGACCGTCGGCCGGCCCGGCGGTCTCGGCGATCTGACCCTCGACCAGTCGGGCGAAGGTGCGCGACTGCAGGTGGGTTGCCTCGGTCCCGAGGCCGGCGGTGAGGTCCGACGCGCGGGCGAACAGGTAGTCACCGGTGAGGATCGCGACGGTGTTGGTCCAGCGGGTGTTGGCGCTGACCGCACCTCTGCGGACGAGTGCCTCGTCCATCACGTCGTCGTGATAGAGGGTGGCAAGGTGCGTCAGCTCGACCACGACGGCCGCGTCGACGACCTGGTCGTTGACCCCGCCGTCGAGCTCGGCCGCGATCAGCGTCAGCAACGGCCGGAACCGCTTGCCGCCGGCCTCGACCAGGTGCGCGGCCGCCTCGGCGAGCAGCGGGTGGCTGCTGCGCACGACCTCACGGAGCCGTGCCTCCACCTGCTCCAGGCCCTTGGTGACGGCGGACTGGAGGGCGGGATCGGTGCTGGCGAGCAGTGCCGAGGAGGCGCCACTCATCGGATGAACTGCGCTGCCTCAGTGGCCAGGTCGAGCACCGGCTGCGGCATCACGCCGAGGACTGCGGTCACGAGGACGCCGACGCCGATCGTCACCGCGGTGTAGGCGCTGGGGACGGCGACGGTGGGCCCGTCGACGCTGGGCTCCTGGAAGAACATGAGCACGATGACGCGGGCGTAGAAGAAGGCCGTGATCGCGCTGGCCACGACACCGACGACGACCAGGGCGACCGCGTCGCCCTCGAAGGCCGCCTTGAACACCGCGAACTTCGCGACGAAGCCGCTGGTCAACGGGATGCCGGCCAGGGCCAGCAGCAGGAAGGCGAAAATGCCGGCGACCAGGGGGCTGCGCTTGCCGAGCCCGGCCCACTGGGCGAGGTGGGTCGCCTCCCCCGAGCTGTCCCGGACCAGGCCGACGACGGCGAACGTCGCGAGGGTGGTGAAGCCGTAGGCCAGCAGGTAGAACAGCGAGCCGGACAGGCCGTCCTTGCTCGCCGCGCCGGTCCCCGACAGGCCGCCGAGGGCCACCAGGATAAAGCCGGTGTGGGCCACCGAGGAGTAGGCCAGCATCCGCTTGACGTCGGTCTGGGTGACGGCCAGGACGGCACCGACGACCATGCTGAGGATCGCGACCGCCCAGATCATCGGGCGCCAGTCCCACTGCGTGGTGCCGAACCCGACGTAGAACACCCGGAGCAGCGCCCCGAAGGCGGCAACCTTGGTGCAGGCCGCCATCAGCGCCGTCACGGGGGTCGGGCTGCCCTGGTAGACGTCAGGGGTCCAGGCCTGGAAGGGAACTGCACCGATCTTGAACAGCAACCCGACGGCGAGCAGGGCGATCCCGAGGTAGAGGAAGCTGTCGCTCTCCCCGGTGGTGGCCGTCGCGTTACGGATGTCACCGAGGTCGACGCTGCCGGCATAGCCGTAGAGGAGCGCGACGCCGTACAGGAAGAAGGCTGAGGCGAAGGCGCCGAGCAGGAAGTACTTCAGGGCCGCTTCCTGCGACAGCAGGCGGCGGCGGCGGGCCAACCCGGCCATCAGGTACAGCGGCAGGGAGAGGACCTCGAGCGCTACGAACATCAGCAGCAGGTTGTTGCAGGCCGGGAACAGCAGCATGCCGCCGAGCGCGAACATCGCGAGCGGGTAGACCTCGGTCTGGACCTGCTTGCTCTCGGCGAGCTGCAGGTCGGCCCGTGACCCGGGGAGGTTGGCGGCCTGGCTCACGACCTCGCCGCCGCTCTGGTCGAGCCGGCGCTCGGCGAGCAGCAGGATGCTGCCGATCCCGAGCAGGCACAGCGTTCCCTGCAGGAACAGCGTGACGCCGTCGATGGCGATCGAGGACTCGGCGACCAGCTCGCTGGTGCCTTCGGTGGCGAGGTAGACCACGAAGCCGAAGGCCACGGCGAGACCGACGACGGCCACCACGACCTGGGTCAGCCGCCGCAGCGGCGCCGGCACGAAGGCCTCGACGAGCACCCCGATGAGGGCCGCGCCGAACACCAGCAGGATGGGCATCAGCGGCAGGTAGGCGATGTACGGCGCCTGGATGTCGGTGGGCATCGTCGTCCTCTACTTGCTCTCGAGCGTGCGGGCGTCAACCTCGGTGGGTGCCGGGTCGGTCGCACCGACGTCCTGCATGGTGGCCGCGACTGCCGGGTTGATGATGTCCAGGACCGGCTTGGGGTAGAAGCCCAGGACCAGCATCAGGGCCAACAGGGGGGCCAGGGCGGCGACCTCCCGGATCGAGAGGTCCTTCATCGCGGTGTGGGCGCTCGACAGCGCACCCTGCATCGTCCGCTGGTAGGCCAGCAGGATGTAAAGGGCGGCCAGGACGATGCCGCTGGTCGCGACCACCGCCGCGACCGGGTAACGCGTGAACGTCCCGACCAGCACCAGGAACTCCGAGACGAACGTCGACAGCCCGGGCAGCGCCAGGGCGCTCAGGCCGCTGATGAAGAACAGCGCGGCCAGGGTCGGGGCGACCTTGGCGATGCCGGAGTAGTCGGACAGGTGGCGGCTCTTGCCCCGCTGGATGAGGAAGCCGAGGACCATGAACAGGGCGCCGGTCGACAGGCCGTGGTTGACCATGTAGAGCACGGCGCCGGTGCCGGCCTGGGTGGTGAACGCGAAGCACCCCATGCCGATGAACCCGAAGTGGGCCACCGAGGTGTAGGACACCAGCCGCTTCATGTCCTTCTGCCCCATGGCCAGCAGCGCGCCGTAGATGACGCCGATGACCGACAAGGTGATGACGTACGGCGCGAACTCGCGGGCCGCCCACGGGAACAGCGGGAGGCAGTAGCGCAGGAAGCCGAAGGTGCCGACCTTGTCGAGGATCCCGACGATGAGGATGGCGCCACCGGTGGGCGCCTCGGCGCCGGCGTCGGGGAGCCAGGTGTGGAAGGGGAACAGCGGCGCCTTGATGGCGAAGGCGATGAAGAAGCCGAGGAACAGCCAGGCCTGCGTGGAGTGGCTCATCTCGAGCTCGGACAGCGCCTGGAAGCTGAACGTCCCGGGGCCCACCTTGGCGGACTGGACGTAGAGGCCGATGACCGCGGCGAGCATGAGCAGGCCGCCGAACAGGCTGTAGAGCAGGAACTTCACGGCGGCGTAGCTGCGACGGGGACCGCCGTAGGCCCCGATGATGAAGTACATCGGGATGAGCATCGCCTCGAAGAACACGTAGAACAAGAAGATGTCGGTCGCGGCGAAGACGCCGATCATCATCGTCTCGAGGACCAGCAGCAGCGCGAAGAACGCCTTGATGCTCTTGCGTCCGGTTGCCGGGGCGTCCGGACCGGCGTCGGCGTCAGGGGCGGTGTCGAGGGACTCGACGTCGTCCCAGCTCGCGAGCAGCACCACCGGGACGAGCAGCGCGATGAGGGCGATGAGCACCAGCGCGATGCCGTCGACCCCCACGGAGTAGCTCACGCCGAAGCTGGAGATCCAGCTGTGTGACTCCTCGAACTGGAAGCGCGGAGCGCCCGCCGAGGTGTCGTAGTCGAGGCACATGATGACCGTGAGCAGGAGCACGACCAGCGTGGTGCCGAGGGCGACCTGCTTGACGAGCAGGTCCTTTCCCTTGGGGAGCAAGGAGACCACGAGCGCGCCGACGAGCGGCACGACGCCGAGGATGGTGAGCCACGGAGTCACTGGCCGACCCTCACTGCGAGCAGGGCGACGACCACGAGGAGAGCTCCTCCGAACATCGAGAGGGCATAGGACCGCACGAACCCGGTCTGCAGGCGACGCAGGCGGCCGGAGCCACCCCCGATGCCTGCCGCGAGTGCGTGCACGGCGCCGTCGATGCCCTTGCTGTCGACGAACACCAGGAAGCGGGTGAGGTACTGCCCCGGACGCATGAGCAGGGACTCGTTGAGCGAGTCGAAGTAGAGGTTCTTGCGGGCCGCGACGGTGAACGGCGTCACGGCGACCGGCGGCGTGGTCGGCACGGGCTTGCGGGCGTAGGCCAACCACCCACCGAGGACACCGCCCGCGACGACGGTCAGCGTCAGCGCGGTAAGGATGACGGGGCTGATCGTGTGGTGGCCGACCTCGTGCTGCTCGCCGAGGGAGGGCACCAGCCACTCCTGCAGGCGGCCACCGAGGACGAGCAGCCCACCGGAGACGGCCGAGCCGATCGCGAGCAGCACCATCGGCGCGGTCATCACGGCCGGTGACTCGTGCGGGTGCTGGTCGGGGGTCCACCGCTTGGGCCCGAAGAACGTCATGACCATGAGGCGGGTCATGTAGAACGCGGTCACGCCGGCGGCGAGCAGGGCAACCGTCCCGAGGATGACGCCGCGGGTGCCGCCGAGGTTGTAGGCCGACTCGATGATCTTGTCCTTGGAGAAGAACCCGGCGAACGGCGGCAGCCCGATGATGGCGAGGTAACCGGTGAGGAAGCAGCCGAAGGTGATCGGCATGTAGGTGCGCAGCCCACCGAAGCGGCGCATGTCCACCTGGTCGCCCATGCCGTGCATGACCGAGCCGGCCGAGAGGAACATGCAGGCCTTGAAGAAGCCGTGGGTCAGCAGGTGCAGGATCGCGATCGCGCCGGCACCGGGGATGCCGACCGCGAGGAACATGTAGCCGATCTGGCTGACCGTGGAGTAGGCCAGCACCCGCTTGATGTCGTCGTAGGCGCAGCCGATGATCGCGCCGATGGTCAGCGTGAGGGCGCCGATGATGGTGACGACCATCTGGGCGTCCGGGGAGACGCTGAAGATCGGCGTCGACCGGGCGATCAGGTAGACGCCGGCGGTGACCATGGTTGCCGCGTGGATGAGGGCGGAGACCGGGGTCGGGCCCTCCATCGCATCGGGCAGCCAGGTCTGCAGGGGGAACTGGCCCGACTTGCCGCAGGCGCCCAGGAGCAGGAGCAACCCGAGCGCTGTCGCCGTACCGCCTGCAAGTCCTGGGCTGTTGAAGACGCCCTCGAACGAGGTGGTGCCGAGCGCGGCGAACATGACCATGATGGCCAGCGACAATCCGACGTCACCGACGCGGTTGGCGATGAACGCCTTCTTCGCTGCGGTGGCGGCGTCGGGCTTGTGGAACCAGAACGCGATGAGCAGGTACGACGCGAGACCCACGCCCTCCCAGCCGACGTAGAGGGCCAGGAAGCTGTCGCCGAGGACGAGCAGGAGCATCGCCGCGACGAACAGGTTGAGGTAGGCGAAGAAGGTCCGCTTGCGCGGGTCGTGCTCCATGTAGCCGAGCGAGTAGACGTGGATGAGGAACCCGACGCCCGTGATGAGCAGCACGAAGGTGGCGCTCAGCGGGTCGAACAGCAGCCCCGCGTCGACGTTGAAGGACCCGACAGGGATCCAGCTGAACAGGTGCAGGGTGACCTGGCGGTCGGTCTGGCCCCTCAGCGAGAAGAAGGCGATCAGCCCGTAGACGAACGCGGAGCCGGTGAGGGCGCACGCGAGGTAGGGACCCCACTTGTCGGCCCGCTTGCCCGTCAGCAGCAGGATCGCGGATCCGGCGGCGGGCAGGGCGAGCAGCAGCCACAGGGCGGACAGCACGCCCGTGGCGGGCACGAACTCCACCTTCTCGGCAAGCAACGTCACGAAAGGACCCCTAGAACTTGAGCAGGTTGGCGTCGTCGACCGAAGCCGACCGGCGGGTGCGGAAGATGCTCATGATGATCGCGAGGCCGATGACGACCTCGGCGGCCGCGACGACCATGACGAAGAACGCCATGATCTGGCCGTCGAGCGTGCCGTGCTGACGGCTGAACGTGACGAGGGTCAGGTTCACCGAGTTCAGCATCAGCTCGACGCACATGAAGATGAGGATCGCGTTCCTGCGCAGCAGGACCCCGAGCGCACCGATGACGAAGATCAGCGCCGCGACGACGAGGTAGTGGTCAGGACTCATCGGGGATCTCCTGCAGGGTCGGCGCCAGGCTGCTGGGCGCGACAGTGCCGTCGGGCAGCAGCGCGCCGCGCGCGATGGAGTTGCCCTCGGCGAAGATGCCCGGACCCGGCAGCGGGAACGGGTGGTCGCTGGTGAAGCGCTCACGGGAGAGCTGGCGCTGCGTGAGCTTGGGCACCAGCCGCTCCTTGTGCGCCAGGACCATCGCGCCGAGCGCCGCCGTGATGAGCAGCGCACTCGTGAGCTCGAAGGCGAAGACGTACCTGGTGAACAGCAGCTTGGCGATCCCGACGACGTTGCCGTCGGCGTTCGCCTGCTCGAGGCCCTCGGAGGGGCCGCTGGCCGCGTCACCGATGGTGCTGATCAGCAGGCCGGCGAAGCCCAGGCCCACCAGGAACGCGGCGATCCGCTGGCCGCGCAGGGTCTCCACGAGCGAGTCGCTGCTGTCGACCCCGACGAGCATCAGCACGAACAGGAAGAGCATGAGGATCGCGCCGGTGTAGACGATGATCTGCACCGCCGCCAGGAAGGGGGCGTCCTGGAGGGCGTACATCCCGGCGAGGCTGAGCATCACGGACGCGAGGAACAGCGCGCAGTGCACGGCGTTCTTGGCGATGACCATGGCCAGCGCGGACAGGACGGCCAGCGGTCCGAGGATCCAGAACGTGACGGTCTCGCCGGTGCTGGCGGCGGCAAGCAGGGTGTTCACGGCTTGACACCTCCCAGGTAGTAGTCGGCGTCGGTGCTGCCGAGGCGCATCGGGTGCGGCGGCTGCTCCATCCCTGCCAGCAGCGGGGCGAGCAGGTCCTCCTTGGTGAAGATGAGGGCCTCGCGGCTGTCGTCGGCCAGCTCGTACTCGTTGGTCATGGTGAGCGAGCGGGTCGGGCAGGCCTCGATGCACAGGCCGCAGAAGATGCAGCGCAGGTAGTTGATCTGGTAGACGGCGGCGTACCGCTCACCGGGTGAGAAGCGGTTCTCCTCGGTGTTGTCGGCGCCCTCGACGTAGATGGCGTCCGCCGGGCAGGCCCAGGCGCACAGCTCGCAGCCGATGCACTTCTCCAGGCCGTCGGGGTGCCGGTTGAGCACGTGCCGACCGTGGAAGCGCGGCGGCACGGGACGGACGTACTCGGGGTACTCCTCCGTGGTCGTCGGCTTGAACATCGTCCTGAAGGTGACCCCGAAGCCCTTCACGGGGTCCAGGAAGCTAGCCACGGGGCGCCTCGTCACTTGGGGGTGTCTCGCTGGTCGGTGTCTCGCTGGTCGGGGTCGCGTTAGGAGCTGTCAGTTGGAGGGAGCGCGGGGTCGGCGGGACGACCAGGTCCATGGGCGGGACGGGGAACCCGCCGAGCTCGACCGGGATGATGCCGGTGTCGGGGGCGATCTCGCCCTCGGGCGTCGGCTTCTTCTGCGGCCACGCGTAGAAGATCGCGAAGAACACCGCCATCGCGAAGCCGATGTAGGTGATGCGCTGCTGGACGTCCGGCACTTCCCTGGTGAGGGTGCGGATGGACGCGACGAGCACGATCCAGATCAGGCTGACCGGGATGAGGATCTTCCAGCCGAGCTTCATGAACTGGTCGTAGCGCAGTCGCGGCAGGGTCCCGCGCAGCCATATGAAGAAGAAGATGAAACCGATGACCTTGATGAGGAACCAGACGATCGGGAAGTAGCCCGTGCTCATCCACTCGACCTGGGAGAACGGGTAGATCGGCCGCCATCCGCCCAGGAACATCGTGGTTGCCAGCGCCGAGACGGTGATGACGTTGATGTACTCCGCGAGGAAGAACATGGCGAACTTCAGCGACGTGTATTCGGTGTGGAAGCCACCGACCAGCTCCGACTCGGCCTCGGGCAGGTCGAACGGCGCCCGGTTGGTCTCGCCAACCATGGCGACGACGTAGATCGCGAACGAGATGGGCAGCGTCACGATGAACCACATGTCGGCCTGCGCGGCGACGATCTCGCTCGTCGACAGCGAACCGGCGTAGAGGAAGACCGCCACGAACGACAGGCCCATCGCCACCTCGTAGGAGATGACCTGCGCGGCGCTGCGCAGCGCGCCCAGCAGCGGGTAGGTCGAGCCGCTCGACCAGCCGGCCAGCACGATGCCGAACACCCCGACGCTCGAGCAGGCCAGGATGAACAGCACGCCGATCGGCATGTCGGTGAGCTGCAGCGCGGTCTCGTGCCCGTTGATGGTGACCTTCGGCCCGAACGGGATGACCGAGAAGGCAAGGAAGGCGGGTACGGCGGAAAGGATCGGCGCGAGAATGTAGACCGGCTTGTCGGCCAGCGCCGGGATGATCTCCTCCTTCAGCGCCAACTTCAGGCCGTCCGCCAGGGACTGCAGGTAGCCGCGCGGCCCGACCCGGTTGGGGCCGGTGCGCTGCTGCATCCACGCGACGACCTTGCGCTCGAAGACGATGGTGAACAGCGTCAGGACCACGAGCAGCACGAAGACGAACAGGGCCTTCGCGACCGTCAGCCAGAACGGCTCGTGGCCGAAGCTGGTGAGCGGCAGCTGGGTGTCCTCCCCTGCGGTGAGGACACCGGAGGCGGCCAGTGCCAGCTTGTCGGAGGCGGCCAGTGCCAAGGCGCTCATGCGGACCCCTTCGCGAGCCGTACGGCGGAGCCGTGCGCGGCCGCCAGGTCGGTGCGGACATGTGCGTCGGTGGTGCGGGTCGGGACCCAGACCACGCCTTCGGGCAGGTCGGCGACGACGAGGGGCAGCGTGAGCGAACCGCGGTCGGTGCTCACCGTCACGGCATCTCCCTCCGTCACCCCGAGGGCCGCGGCGGTGGCGGCACTGAGGTGGAGACGCGGGCTTCTCGCCGTACCGGCGAGGTGGGGCTCACCGTCCTGCAGCGAACCGTCGTCGAGCAGCAGGTGCCAGGTGGCGAGCACCGCTGCCCCCGCTTGCGTCTGCTCCGCCTCCTCGGTCGGCGTGACCACATCGGCAGACGCAACGGAGGGGTCGGCCTCGGTGACGGGAGCGGGAGCGGTGGGGACGTGGGCGGTGGGGGCGGTGGGGCGGGTGCTGGTGGCCCCCAGCCGACTGATCTCGGCGCGGGCAGCGGCCACGTCGGGGAGGCCGAGCGCGCGGTCCATCTCCTCGGCGAGGACGTCGAGGACGCGGCCGTCGGTGAGGGCGCCGCTGGTGCGCAGGACCGCCTCGAACGGACGGGCGCGGCCCTCCCAGTCGAGGTAGGTGCCGTCCTTCTCCACCGCGGCGGCGACGGGCAGGACCACGTCGGCCCGGTCGGTGACCGGGGAGCGGCGCATCTCCAGGCTGACAAGGAACTCAGCGGCGTCGAGTGCGTCGACCGTCAGGGTCGGGTCGGGTGCGTCGGCCGGGTCGATCCCGCCGACGAGCAGGCCCTTGAGCTGCTTGGCCTTGACGGCCGTGAGGATGGCGGTCAGGTCGCGACCGGCCTCGGTCGGCAGGTCACCCCAGCCGAGCTCGGACCCCTGGTCGAGGGAACGGCCACCGGGGAGCAGGGTCGGGAGCGCACCGGCGTCGACGGCCCCGCGCTCACCCGCGCGGCGCGGGATCCAGGCCAGCTTGGCGCCGGTCTCGGCGGCCAGCGCGGCGGCGGCGCTGAGCGCGCCGGGCACCGAGGCGAGCCGCTCGCCGACCAGGATCACCGAGCCGGGGGCGGAGAGCAGCGCCCGGTCCAGACCGGTGAGGGCGGCGGTCTCCTGACCGGGGACGGTCTGGAGCAGCGTCGCGGAGAGCTTCTCGGCACCGGGGCTGCGGAACGCCGCGACGGTGGTGACCTTCGCGCCGCGCTTGAGCACGGCCTTGCGGAGCCGCAGGAAGACGATCGGCGACTCCTCCTCCGGCTCGAAGCCGACGAGCAGGACGGCGCGGGCCGCCTCGAGGTCGGCGTAGGTCGTCTCGAGGTAGCGGCCGGCGACCGAGCTGGCGAGGAACGCGAGCTCCTCGTCGCTGCCGGGACGCACGCGAGCGTCGATGTCGTGGGTCGCCAGGGCGACGCGGGCGAACTTGCTCCACGCGAAGGCGTCCTCGACGGTGAGGCGGCCGCCGGGCAGCACGCCGACGCCACCCTCATCGCGGGCCAGGGCGAGGCCGCGGGCGGCGACGTCGAGCGCCTCGGTCCAGCTCGCGGGACGCAGCCGGCCGTCCTCCCGGACGAGCGGGGTGGTGATGCGGTCGGGCATGGTGGCGTAGGTGAACGCCCAACGGCCCTTGTCGCAGTTCCACTCCTCGTTCACCTGCGGATCGTCGCCGGCGAGCCGGCGCAGGACCTTGCCGCGACGGTGGTCGGTGCGCAGGGCGCAGCCGGCGGCGCAGTGCTCGCAGACCATCGGGCTCGACACCAGGTCGAAGGGGCGGGCCCGGAAGCGGTACGCCGCTCCGGTGAGCGCACCAACCGGGCAGATCTGCACGGTGTTGCCGGAGAAGTAGGACTCGAAGGGCTGGTCGGCGTAGACCGCCACCTGCTGGAGGGCACCGCGCTCGAACATCTCGATGAACGGGTCGCCGGCGACCTGCTGGCTGAAGCGGGTGCAGCGGGCGCACAGGACGCAGCGCTCGCGGTCGAGCAGCACCTGGCTGCTGATGGCGAGCGGCTTGGGGAAGGTGCGCTTCTTGTCGACGAACCGGCTGTCCTGCGGGCCGTTGGTCATCGTCTGGTTCTGCAGCGGACACTCGCCGCCCTTGTCGCAGACGGGGCAGTCGAGCGGGTGGTTGATGAGCAGCATCTCGAGGTTGCCGCGCTGGGCCTTCTCGGCGACCGGTGAGGTCAGCTGGGTCTTGACGACCATGCCCTCGGTGACCGGGGTGGTGCACGAGGCCATCGGCTTGCGCTGGCCCTCGACCTCCACGATGCACTGGCGGCAGGCACCCACCGGGTCGAGCAGCGGGTGGTCGCAGAACCGCGGGATCGCGATGCCCACCAGTTCAGCGGCGCGGATGACCAGGGTGCCCTTGGGCACCTGGACCTCGAAACCGTCGATCGTCAGCGAGATGAGGTCGCTGGCGACCGCGACGTCCTGCGTTGCCGTCATGCCGACGCTCCTGTGGTGCTGCCCGAGAAGACCGTGGAGGCCACCGGGTCGAACGGGCAGCCACCGGAGGTCAGGTGCTGGGTGAACTCGTCACGGAACAGCTGGACCCCACTGACGATCGGGCTCGTCGCGCCGTCGCCGAGGGCGCAGAAGGCCCGGCCGAAGATGTTGTCGCAGGTGTCGAGCAGCGTCTCGATGTCGGCCTCGACGGCGGTGCCGTCCTCGAGCCGCTGGAGGATCTGCACCATCCAGTAGGTGCCCTCCCGGCACGGGGTGCACTTGCCGCAGGACTCGTGGGCGTAGAACTCGGTCCAACGCAGGACCGCGCGCACCACGCAGGTGGTGTCGTCGAAGCACTGCAGGGCCTTGGTGCCCAGCATCGAACCGGCCTCCGCGACCCCCTCGTAGTCGAGGGGCACGTCGAGGTGGTCGGCGGTGAGCAGCGGCGTGGAGGAGCCGCCGGGCGTCCAGAACTTCAGGGTGCGGCCCTCACGCATGCCGCCGGACAGGTCGAGCAGCTGGCGCAGCGTGGTGCCGAGCGGCGCTTCGTACTGCCCCGGCTTCTTCACGTGGCCCGACAGCGAGTAGAGGGTGTAGCCCTTGCTCTTCTCGGTGCCCATGCTCGAGAACCACGCGGCACCGCCGAGCACGATGCTCGGCACCGACGCGATGGACTCGACGTTGTTGACGACGGTCGGGCAGGCATACAGCCCGTGCGTCGCAGGGAACGGCGGGCGCAGCCGCGGCTGGCCGCGGAACCCTTCCAGGGAGTCGAGCAGCGCCGTCTCCTCGCCGCAGATGTAGGCGCCGGCACCGGAGTGCACGACGACCTCGAGGGCGTAGCCCGAGCCGTGGATGTCGGTGCCGAGGTGGCCGGCGGCATAGGCCTCCTGCACGGCGTCCTGCAGCCGGCGGATGACGTGGACGACCTCACCGCGGACGTAGATGAAGGCGTGCGAGGCGCGGATGGCGTACGACGCGATGATGACGCCCTCGAGCAGCGCGTGCGGGTTCGCGAGCATGAACGGCACGTCCTTGCAGGTGCCGGGCTCGGACTCATCCGCGTTGACCACCAGGTAGTGCGGCTTCGCCCCCTGGCCTTCGGGCCCCTGAGGGATGAAGCCCCACTTCATGCCCGTGGGGAAGCCGGCGCCACCCCGGCCGCGCAGGCCGGAGTCCTTGACGAGCGAGATCAGCGCGTCGGGGTCCATGGCGAGGGCCTTGTGGAGGGCTTCGTAGCCACGGTGGCGGGTGTAGCCGTCGATCGTGAACGAGTCGGGCTCGTCCCAGTGGGCCGACAGGACCGGGGTGAACACCACGTCAGCTCCCCTCTTCTGTCGTCGTCGTCGAGGCGGGATAGGCGGGGGCGACATCGCCCCGCTGCTTGGCGATCTCGAGCCCGACGAGCGTCGCCGGACCGGCCGAGACGCCCTCCTTGCCGAGGCCGTCGTTCCAGCCCGCGAGCACCCGCGAGACCTCCTTGAAGGTGGTGAGCTTCGACGGGCCACGGGTCGGCGCCGGGGGGGTGCCGGCACGGAGGTTGTCCACCAGGGAGCGCGCCGACTCGGGCGTCTGGTCGTCGTAGAACTCCCAGTTGACCATCACCACGGGGGCGTAGTCGCAGGCCGCGTTGCACTCGATGTGCTCGAGGCTGACCGTGCCGTCGGCCGTCGTCTCGTTGTTGCCGATCGCCAGGTGGTCCTTGAGCGAGGCGAAGATGGCGTCGCCGCCGAGCACCGCGCAGAGCGTGTTGGTGCAGACCCCGACGTGGTAGGTGCCGGCCGGCTTGCGGCGGTACATCGTGTAGAACGTCGCGACCGCGGCGACCTCGGCCCTGGTCAGGTCGAGCTCCTCCGCGCACACCGCGATGCCGGCGGGCGAGACGTACCCCTGCACCGACTGGACCAGGTGCAGCATGGGCAGCAGGGCCGAGCGCGGACGGGGGTAGCGGGCGATGATCTCCCGCAGCTCCCCACGCGTCTGCTCCGTGAGAGGGGGGATGCCAGCGGGGACCACAGTGGTCTCCGGCATGCCGAGATTGACGTCCACTACCGGTCCACTCCACCCATGACGGGGTCGATCGAGGCGACCGCGGCGATGGCGTCGGCGAGGAGAGCGCCTTCACACATCGCTGAGGTCGCCTGCAGGTTGACAAAGCTTGGCTCGCGGACGTGGACGCGGTAGGGCCGCGTGCCGCCGTCGCTCACCGCGTGCACCCCGAGCTCGCCGCGCGGCGACTCGATGGCGACGTAGACCTGCCCGGCCGGGACCCGGAAGCCCTCGGTGACGAGCTTGAAGTGGTGGATGAGCGCCTCCATCGAGGTGCCCATGATGTTCTTCACGTGGTCGAGGGAGTTGCCCAGACCGTCGCTGCCGAGGGCCAGCTGCGCGGGCCAGCCGATCTTCTTGTCCTCGACCATCACCGGACCGGGCTCGAGCCGGTCAAGCGCTTGCTCGACGATCTTCAGCGACTCGTGGATCTCGCGCATCCGGACCCGGAAGCGCGCCCAGGCGTCGCCGCCGGGCTCGGTGCAGACCTCGAAGTCGTAGTTCTCGTAGCCGCAGTAGGGCTCGGTCTTGCGCAGGTCCCAGCCCAGGCCGGCCGAGCGCAGAATGGGGCCGGTGACGCCGAGGGCCAGGCAGCCCTGCACGTCGAGGTGGGCGACGTCCTGGGTGCGCTTCTGCCAGATCGGGTTGCCGGTGAGCAGGTCGTCGTAGCCGGGCAGCCGCTCGGGGAGGACCTTGAGCAGCTCGCGGACCTTCTCGACCGCGCCCGGGGGCAGGTCCTGGACGACGCCACCGGGGCGGACGAACGCGTGGTTCATCCGCAGGCCGGTGATGGTCTCCAGCACATCGAGGACCAGCTCGCGCTCACGGAAGCCGTTGGTCATGGCGGTGAGGGCACCGAGCTCCATGCCGCCGGTGGCCACCCACACCAGGTGCGAGGCCACCCGGTTGAGCTCCATGCAGAGCACCCGGATGGTCTGCGCGCGCTCCGGCACCTCGATGCCGAGGAGCTTCTCGACGGCCAGGCAGTAGGCCGTCTCGTTGAAGATCGGCGCCAGGTAGTCCATCCGCGTCACGAAGGTGACGCCCTGGGTCCAGTTGCGGTATTCCATGTTCTTCTCGATGCCGGTGTGCAGGTAGCCGATCACCGTGCGCGCACTGGTGACCGTCTCCCCCTCCAGCTCGAGGACGAGGCGGAGCACCCCGTGGGTGGACGGGTGCTGCGGACCCATGTTGACGACCATCCGCTGGTCGTCGGCGGCACCGTCGATGACCGACTCCCAGTCGCCACCGGTGACGGTGTAGACGGTGCCTTCGGTGGTTTCGCGCGCACCCGCGGCGTAGGGGTCCGCGGTCATGAGTAGGACCTTCTCTCGTCCGGCGGCGGAATGGTCGCGCCCTTGTATTCCACCGGGATCCCACCGAGCGGGTAGTCCTTGCGCTGCGGGTGGCCGTCCCAGTCGTCCGGCATCAGGATCCGGGTCAGGCCCGGGTGCCCGTCGTAGATGATCCCGAACATGTCCCACGCCTCGCGCTCGTGGAAGTCAGCAGTCGGGTAGGCCGGGCAGACCGACGGCAGGTGCGGGTTCTCGACGCTGACCGCGGCCTCGACGCGCAGGCGACGGCGGTAGGTCATCGAGGTGTAGTGGTAGACGCTGTGCAGCCGGTCCACCTGCGCCGGGTAGTCCACACCGGACACCGACGAGAGCAGCTCGAACCGCAGGTTGGGGTCGTTGCGCAGCACCAGGGCGATGTCCAGGACCGCAGCCGGCTTGACGTGGAGCGTCAGCTCGCCGCGGTCGACGACGACGCGCAGCACGTTGTCGCCGAACCCCGACCAGGCGGCCTCGAGGGCGTCGACCATCTCGTCGAACCAACCGCCGTACGGACGGGGGGTGGAGAGCTCGGCC
>JANOTZ010000328.1:0-4582 GCA_031416735.1 Frankiales bacterium | reverse complement strand
AACGGCACCTACCGGTGGACCACCCGCACCGGCCACACCTACGACCGACCACCCCAGGGCTTCTGACCTTCAGACGCCCACCCCACCCCCGCCCCCCGCACGGACCGCCCGCCACCCACCCGGTGACGGGCCCTCCGTCGTACCCCGACCAACGACAACCGCCCCGACCCTCGTTTCCTCCTTACGTCTGCTCCCATGGACACGTGAACCGCATGGCCGAGCAGACGCAAGCGGTCTGAGGGCCGGCCGGCACAACATGGATCGACCGGCCACAGTCGGCGCCGTACGCTGGACCGACCATGACTGCTCCCACCCTCGCTGCCAACGACCCGTGCCACTGCGGCTCCGGGCGCAAGTACAAGCGCTGCCACCGGATCGCCGACGTCGACCCGGAGCGGGCTGCGGCCGAGCAGGCTCAGCGCGAGGAAGCAGTGCGCGAGGCGGAGATGTACGTCAAGGCCGGCAAGCAGAGCCCCCGCCGCGAGGTCCCCGCCGACATCCCGCGACCGCCGTACGCCAATGACCCCAAGGGTCGCCCGGGTGTCAGGGAGAGCAGCGCCCCCAAGGACGCCGAGACGTTGGTGAAGATGCGCAGGGCCGGCCAGGCCGCGGCGGAGATCCTGCAACTCGTCGGTGCGGCGGTCCGACCCGGCATCACCACCGACGAGCTCGACGCGATCGCGCACGAAGAGTGCATCAAGCGCGGCGGCTACCCGAGTCCGCTGGGCTACAACGGTTTCCCGAAGTCGCTGTGCACCTCGGTCAACGAGGTCATCTGCCACGGGATCCCCGACAGCACCGTGCTCAAGGACGGCGACATCGTGAACTGCGACGTCACCATCTACCTCGACGGGGTGCACGGCGACACCAATGCCACCTTCTTCGTCGGCGAGGTCGACGAGGCGTCCCGCAAGCTCGTCGCAGTCACCAAGGAGTGCCTCGACAAGGGCATCGCGGCGGTCAAGCCGGGTGCGACGGTGCGCGACATCGGCAAGGCGATCCAGGCCCACGCCGAGGGCAACGGCTACGGCGTCGTGCGGTCGTTCGTGGGTCACGGCATCGGCCGGGCGTTCCACAGCGAGCCGCAGGTCTACCACTACGACAACCCGCAGGCCCGGCTGGTCCTGGAGCCCGGGATGACCTTCACCATCGAGCCGATGATCACCATCGGTGACTGGCGGCACGATCTCTGGCCCGACGGCTGGACCGCGGTGACCAAGGACCGCAGCCGCACCGCACAGTTCGAGCACACCCTCGTCGTCACCGACACCGGCGCGGAGATCCTCACCACCGCCTGACACACCACCGCCTGAAGCCCCCCTCGGTAGGCTCACGCGGTGCGCACCGTCCCCAGCCCGACCGACCGCGTGGTCGTCGTCGGCGCCGGGCTCGGCGGTCTGAGCGCCGCCCTGCGACTGGCAGGTGCAGGCCGCGAGGTCACCGTCGTGGAGCGCGAGCACGTGCCCGGCGGCCGCGCCGGACTGCTCGAGGACCAGGGCTTCCGGTTCGACACCGGCCCGACCGTGCTGACCATGCCCGACCTGATCGCCGACACCCTCGACTGTGTCGGCGAACGCCTCGAGGACTGGCTCGAGCTCACCCCCCTCGACCCGATCTACCGCGCCTTCTACCCCGACGGCTCGGTTCTCGACGTGAAGAGCGACACCGCCGCGATGGCCGAGGAGGTCCGGCGGGTCTGCGGCCCGCAGGAGGCCCGCGGCTACGAGCGCTACGTGGAGTTCGTCAGCAAGCTCTACCGCTGGGAGATGGCCGACTTCATCGACCGCAACACCGACTCCCCCCTCGATCTGCTCACCACCAACCTGGCCCGGCTGGCCGCCGCCGGCGCCTTCCGCAGACTCGCCCCCAAGGTCGGTTCCTACCTCAAGGACCCGCGCACCCGACGGGTGCTGTCCTTCCAGTCCATGTACGCCGGTCTGTCCCCCTACGACGCGCTCGCCCTCTACGCGGTGATCGCCTACATGGACTCGGTAGCCGGCGTGTTCGCCCCCAAGGGCGGGATGCACGCGGTCCCTCAGGCCCTCGCCGGTGCTGCTGAAAAGCACGGCGTCGTCTTCCGGTACGGCGAGTCCGTCACCCGCGTCCTCGTCGAGCACGGCCGGGCGGTGGGGGTCGAAACAGCCACCGGAGACCGGATCGACGCCGACGTGGTGGTGCTCAACCCCGACCTGCCGGTCGCCTACCGGGAGCTGCTCCCCCCGTCCGCCACTCCCCGCCGAGTCCGCAAGCTCCGATACTCCCCCTCCTGCTTCTTGCTGCTCGCCGGCTCGAGCGCCACCTACCGCCGCACCGCGCACCACAACATCCACTTCGGCCGGGACTGGAAGGGCACGTTCACCGACCTCATCGACCGTGGCCGGCTGATGGCCGACCCGTCGCTGCTGGTCACCAGCCCGACCCACTCCGACCCGTCGCTCGCCCCACCCGGCAAGCAGAGCTTCTCGGTGCTCGTCCCCACTCCCCACGCCGGCGCCGACCTCGACTGGGGGGTCCTCGGACCGCGCTACCGCGACGAGGTGGTCGCCCGGCTCGAAGCCCTGGGCTACCTCGGTTTCGGGGACGCCATCGAGGTCGAGCACGTCACCACTCCGGCCGACTGGCAGCGCCGCGGCCTCGAGCAAGGCGCGCCCTTCGCCATCGCCCACTCGTTCTTCCAGACCGGCCCGTTCCGCCCCGCCAACCTCGCCCCCCACGTCGAGGGCGTGGTGTTCACCGGCTCCGGCACCCGACCCGGGGTCGGTGTCCCGATGGTGCTCCTCAGCGGCCGTCTGGCCGCCGAGCGGATCGTCGGCAGGGACCGCACCTACCGCTCCCGGGCACTCGCGTGAAACTCCCCGCGCTGCTCCCCGTCGGCATCCCACGAAGGGTCCTCGGCCTGGGCTTCGCGGGCACCCTGCTGCTCGCGTTCGGCGGCATCGGCGCGGGCGCCGTCACCGGCACCAACGGCAAGGATGCGATCGCCACCTTCCTGCACCTGCAATGGCTGCAGGAGAACGACGTCGCCCGGGCGATCTGCGCCGGCCTCGTGCTCCTCGGCGTGGCGATGCTCGCCGTCGCCTGGTGGCAGCTGCGCGCACTGCTCACCACCCTGACGCCGCGCGCCCTGCTGCTCGTCGCCGGGTTGTGGTCCCTGCCGCTGCTCCTGGCCCCACCGCTGTTCAGCCGGGACGTCTACGCCTACGCCGGTCAGGGCAACCTGGTCGCCAACAACCTCGACCCCTACACCTACGGCCCCGGCGACATCGACCCCACCGGCCGGTGGGCATTCCGCGTCGACGCCGTGTGGCGCTTCACCCCGTCCCCCTACGGACCGGTCTGGCTGTGGCTCGCGGGCCGGGTCGTGCTCCTGTCGCGGGACCACGTCGTACCCGCCCTACTCATGCTCCGCCTGCTCGCTGTCGTCGGTCTGCTGCTCGTCGCCTGGGCGCTGCCGAAGCTCGCCCGTGCCCACGGGGTACCACCGCAGCGGGCCCTGTGGCTCGGACTGGCCAACCCATTCGTGCTCATCCACGGAGTCGGCGGCGCCCACAACGACGCCCTCATGATCGGCCTGCTGGTGGCCGGACTGGCGGTCGCGGGCAGCAACCCGACGACCAGACGGTTGGCCGCCGGAGCGGCCCTCATCACCGTCGGGATGCTGGTCAAGCTCCCGGCCATCGCCGCGCTCGGCTTCCTGCCGATGCTCTACCCGACCTGGTCGCAGCGCTTCCGCGCCGCCGGGATCGCGGGTGCCTCCGCTGCCGTCACCGCGACCGTCCTCACCCTCGCCACCGGCCTCGGAATCGGCTGGCTGCACACCCTCGACGCCGGGAGCGCGAGGCTGTCGATCTTCTCCCCCACCACCGGAGTCGGTGTCGCCCTCGACCATGCCCTGCAGGCCCTCGGGCTCGTCGAGAACCCCGGCACGGCAACCCGTCTGGTCCTCGCCGGAGGCCTCGGGATCGCGGGCGTCGTGGCCATCGTCCTGATGCTGCGCTCGCACCACAGTGGGCCGCTGCGTGCCCTCGGCCTGTCCCTGGTGGCGGTCGTCGCGCTCGCTCCCGTCGTACAACCCTGGTATCTGCTCTGGGGCCTGATCCTGCTCGCGGCCGTCGGCGGCGAACGCGTCACCCTCGCCCTCGGCGCACTGTCGGTCGCCCTGTGCCTGTCGCTGCTCCCCAACGGCCGCAGCCTGGTCCGTCCTCCCCTGTACGGCGCTCCCCTGCTCGCCGCCGCTGCCCTCGCCGCCTTCGAGGTGCGCCGCTCCACCAAGATGGTCCTCGAGGAAGCCGAGCCCATCGAGGCCACCGGATGACCCCGCTCGAGCGCTCCTACGCCGCCTGCCGGGCCGTCAACGCCACCCACGGCCGCACCTACTACCTCGCGACCCGGCTGCTCCCAGCCTGGAAACGTCCTTACGTACATGCCCTTTACGCCTTCGCGCGGGTCGCCGCCGAGGGCGTCCCCGCCCGCGGCTCGACCGCGCCCGACGGTGAGACGGCGGCCGCCCTGGCTGCCCTGTCGAGCGGTGCCTGGGACCACCCGATCGCCCCTGCGGTCACCGACACCCTGACCCGCTGGG
>JANOTZ010000327.1:0-3037 GCA_031416735.1 Frankiales bacterium | reverse complement strand
ACGGCGTGGCAAGGCCCAACGCGCAGGGGCAGGCGATGATGAGCACCGCCACGGCCGCGACGAGCGCAAGCGTGAACGCCGGGCTCGGACCGAGCAAGAACCAGGTCGCGAACGCGGCCAGCGCGACGAAGATGACGCCGGGGACGAAGTACGAGGAGATGCTGTCGGCGAGGCGCTGGATCGGGGCCTTGGACGCCTGCGCCTGCTGCACGAGCCGCACGATCTGCGCCAGAACGGTGTCCCGGCCGACCCGGGCGGCACGCATCCGGAACGACCCGGTCTGGTTTACGGTCGCACCGATCACCGTGTCGCCAGGGTGCTTGCTGACAGGGATCGACTCGCCGGTGACCATCGACTCGTCGACGCTCGAACTACCGTCGAGGACCTCCCCGTCGACCGGGATCTTCTCCCCGGGCCGGACCAGGACGACATCGTCGACGGCGACGTCCTCGACCGGGATCTCGACGGTCAGGCCGGCGCGTTCGACCCGGGCCGTGCGGGCCTGCAGCCCGATCAGTGCGCGGATCGCCTCGCCGGTGCCGGCCTTGGCGCGGGCTTCGAGCAGACGTCCCAGGAGGATGAGGGTGAGGATCACCCCGACGGCCTCGTAATACACCTCGCGCACGTCGGCGGGGACGAGGTTGGGGGCGAGCGTGACGACCAGGCTGTAGCCGAAGGCGGCGGTGGTGCCCAACGTGATGAGGCTGTTCATGTCCGCGGCGCGGTGCCGCAGCGCGAGCCAGCCGGTGCGGTGCACCGGTGCGCCGGTCCAGACCATCACCGGGGCGATGAGCAGCAGCTGCCACCACCAGTTCAGCAGCAGCCCGGGCACCCAGTCGGCGCCGAACACGCTGTCCGCCATGACGGCGAACAGCACCGGTGCGGTCAGCACCGCTCCGAGCCCGACCCGCCGGGTCAGGTCCCGGATCTCGTCCTGACGGGCATGCACCTCCGCCGCCTCCTGCGCGGCAGGGTCCTCGACGACAGACGCGACGGCTGGGGAACTGGCGGCCGCGGCCGGAGTGATGACGTCAGAGGCGGCGGGTTCGGTGACGAGCAGGGTGCCGTGCACCATGTTCATCGCGCAGGAAAACTCGAACGCACCCGCGTGCGGCGGCACCAGCTCGACGACGGTCTTGTGATGAGCGGGCGTCGCCTGGTTGATGCCCAGGTCGGGGAACACGACCCGACTGGTGCAGTCGCCGGTCTCCTGCCGGTCGAACGTGATGCGCAGCGGCACGCCGGCGACGGCTTCGATGCGAGCGGGGGTGTAGCCGCCCCGGACGACGACGGTGACGTCCTGGCCTCCGCCGGTCCGGGCGGCTCGTTGCGCTGCCGGTTTGGGGCCGAAGAAGTACCAGACCAGGGTGCCAGCCAAGCCGGTGGTGAACAGCAGAACCAGGACATCAGCGGCGCTCATGACGAGGCACCTCCAGGGGGAAGCGTCCATTCCAGACGCACGGGGGCCGGGAAACCGGCCAGGGTGAGCACGACCGATCCGGTAGCCGGTCCGGCGGCCGAGAAGCGCAGCGTGCCCTCCCGGTGGTGACCGGAGGGTCCGTCACCGGACCAGCTCGCCGGCGTCCAGGTGGTCGCCCCGACGGTGAGTGCAGCCCCCCGAGCCAGGTCCATCGTCAGCTCGATCTCGTGGTTGTCCAGCACGACTGTGAACTCGGCGCCCGTGGCTTCGACGCGGACGGGTGTCACCACGAGCTGGACCGATCCAGCGGTCGCCTCGCGCCTGGCAAGATCGGCGCCGCCTGTTGGGGCGTTCTGACTCGGCGGGGTGACCTTGTCCCCGGCGACGCCGACGGCGATTGCTGCCGAGAGGGCGACCGCGGCGAGCAAGGCCAACTGGACCTTACGACGAGAACTCAGTGGACGCATGACGCATCCCGAGGTGGCTGACCGACAACGGCCGGCACCAGGCGCAGCTGCCGAGAGGCCATCAGCACCCCGGCGGCAGTCATCACGACTGCCACCCACATCAGGGTGCGTTGCTGCCCGGTAAGGAAGGTCGCAGCACCCGAGAGCCCGACCAACGGGACGAGATCAGCGAGGTGGTGCGCGCAGCACGCCACCATGCCAACCGCTGACGTACCAGCACCTGCACCGGCGACGGCGGTGACGCTGCGCGCCGCCCTGCGCCGGCGCCGGACCTCGACCAGGACTGCGACCTGGACCCCGAAACCGAGCGTGAGCGGCAGCACGAACATCCAGTCGCGGCCCAACGTGTCACCCAGGTGGCGCCAACCGGCGCTGCCGGCCAGCACAGCGGCGTAGAACGTCGCGAGCACGGCCGCGGCAAGCACGCCCCAGGCGACGCCGCGCCGGCTCATCGCACGGCATCCTTGCCTGTCGGACTGCTGGGCTCGTGCCGGTGTGCGTCATCCTCGGTGTTGGCGTCGTGACCGGCGTGACCGCCGTGGCAGCCCGCACCGTGGCCGGAGCTGCGCCCGGAGGTGTCGCCGCCGTGGTCCATGCCGCGCATCATGAAGATCATCATGAGCGGGCAGGCCAGCAGGATCAGCGGCAGCACGAGCGAGGCGAGCGGCACCCCGGCCAAGACAAGTGCCCCGACGACGATCGCGGCAGCGAGAACGAACATTGGCATCTTTTCGCGTCTCATGACGCACCTCCTGTGGCGGGCCACCGGCCACAACGGCCGGGGCCTGCCACCGACACTCCCCCTACCCCGCAGGGGAAGAAAGAGCCGAACGGCCTGACCGCGCAGGACCAAAGCCCATACCCCGTGCGGGTATCCAGGGTGACGATCGGTGTGCCGCCATCCCGATCGACGGGAGGCGGCAGGAGGTGGTCTCGATGATGTACTGGGACGGATACGGTGGCGGCGGCTGGGTCGTCGGCATGACGATCATGATGATCGTGTTCTGGGGCAGCATCGTGGCCTTGCTCGGGGTCGGCGTGCGGGCCCTGGTTCAGCGCCCGCAGCAACCGGGGGCGACGGACCGCTCTGTAGCGCGTGACATCCTGGCCGAGCGGCTCGCCCGCGGCGGCATCGACCCCCAGGACGTCC
>JANOTZ010000326.1:0-4661 GCA_031416735.1 Frankiales bacterium | reverse complement strand
CCCCCGCCGCCACGGCACCAGCAGTCACTGCGCCAGCAGTTACTGCGCCAGCGGCACTCGTTACTGCGCCAGCGGCACTCGTTACTGCGCCAGCGGCACTCGTTACTGCGCCAGCGGCACTCTGAGCAGCGCCCGCGTCCCCCGCGGGTCCCGCCGCTCCAGCGTGAGCTCTCCCCCGAGCTCCCCCTCCACCAGGGTCCGCACGATCTGCAGGCCCAGCCGGGTGCTGACCGTCAGGTCGAAACCGCCCGGCAGGCCGGCACCGTCGTCGGCCACCTCGACGAGCAGCTGCTCGCCCTGGCCGGCGGGGCACCGCTCCACCCCGACCTCGATCCGGCCGACCTGACCGTCGGGGTAGGCGTGCTCCACGGCGTTCTGCACCAGCTCGGTGAGCACCATCGACAGCGGGGTCGCCACCCCGGCCGGCAGCACCCCGAACGAGCCTGACCGAACCACCTCCACCGGCGCACCGATCACGGCCACCTCGGCGCACATGGCCAGCACCTTGTCGGCGATGGCGTCGAAGTCGACGTTCTCGTCGAGGGCCAGCGACAGGGTCTCGTGGACCACCGCGATGGCGGCGACCCGCCGTACCGACTCTTCGAGAGCCGCTTGGGCCGCCGGGTCGGTCATCCGCCGGGCCTGCATGCGCAGCAGCGCCGCCACGGTCTGCAGGTTGTTCTTCACCCGGTGGTGGATCTCCCGGATGGTCGCGTCCTTACCCATGATCTGGCGGTCACGGCGCCGCAGCTCGGTCACGTCCCGGACGAGCACGAGGGCCCCGCGCGGCTCGCCACCCGGCACCAACGGAAGGGCCCGCAGCAGCACCACCGCGCCGCGCGCCTCGACCTCGCTCTCCCGCGGCTCCTGGAACCGCAGTGCCGCCGCCAGCGCCGCGGACCCGCGGGGCTCGTCGAGCTTGCCCGGCCCGGCGGTCAGCCGGGCGATGGTGCGCCCCAGGTGGGCGCCAAGCAGGTCACCGGTGACCCCGAGCCGCCGGTAGGCGCTCTGGGCGTTCGGCGACGCGTAGACGATGTGCCCGGTCCGGTCCAGCCGCAGCAGTCCGTCGCCGACGCGCGGCGAGTGCTCGGGGTCGGGGTCCGACCCGGGGAACGGGAAGGTCCCCTCGCTCACCATCTGGACCAGCTCGCCGGCCGTCGACAGGTAGGTGAGCTCGAGCTGGCTCGGCACCCGCGGGGCCGCGATGTTGGTGTCCCGCGACAGGACGGCGATCACCCGGTCGCCCCGGCGGACCGGCACCGACTCCTGCCGCACCGGGACCGACAGCCGGCGACGCTCGCCCGGCACCGCCCCGCCCTCCCGGATGATCCGGGCCTCCCGCCAGGCCCGGTCCATCCGGTGGCTCTCGCCGACCTCCTCCCCGACCACGTCGTCGGGATAGCTGGTCGGTCCGGTGGTGGGGCGCAGGTGCGAGGCGGCCAGCCAGTGGTCGTCACGGGTGCGGACCCACAGCACCAGGTCGGCGAACGACAGGTCGGCGAGCAGCTGCCACTCGGCCACCAGCCGCTGCAGGTGCTCGAGGTCGAGCGCGGTCAGGTCGGTACGCGCCTGGACGAGCTCGGCGAGGGTCGACACACCCCGGAGCCTAGGGTTGTGCTCGTGACGGATTCCTGGCAATGGCTCGAAAGGGCCCGCGCCGAGAGCCGGGCCGGCGGCCTGGTCCGCCGGCTCGAAGCCCCGGAGGGCCTGCTGGACCTGGCCTCCAACGACTACCTGGGGCTGGCCCGGCACCCTGAGGTCGTGGAGGCGGCCGGGGACGCCGCGCGTCGATTCGGCGCCGGCTCCACCGGATCGCGGCTGGTCACCGGCACGACCGCGCTGCACCTGGAGCTGGAGCAGGCCCTCGCCGCCCGTACCGGAGCGGAGAGCGCGCTGGTCTTCTCCTCCGGCTACCTCGCCAACCTCGGTGCGGTCACCGCCCTCGCCGGGCCGGACACGCTGGTCGTCTCCGACCGCGCCAACCACGCGTCGCTCATCGACGCCTGCCGGCTCTCGCGATCCACCGTCCGGGTCGTCCCGCACGCCGACCCGGACGCCGTCGAGGCTGCCCTGGCCGGCCACGACGGCCGCACGCTGGTCGTCACCGACGCGGTCTTCTCCGTCGACGGGACCCTGGCCCCCCTCCGTCGCCTCCATGAGCTGGTACGACGAAAGGCCGGGTTGCTGCTCGTGGACGAGGCGCACGCACTCGGGGTGCTCGGTCCAGGGGGTGCCGGTGCCTGCGCGCTCCTGGGTCTGGACCGCGAGCCGGACGTGGTGCGGACCATCACCTTGTCGAAGTCCCTCGGCAGTCAGGGCGGCGCGGTCCTCGGCCCGGCGGCGCTTCGCGACCACCTGGTCGACACCGCCCGGGCGTTCATCTTCGACACCGGGCTTGCGCCCCCGTCGGTGGGCGCCGCGCTGAAGGCGCTGGAGCTCACGACCGACGAACGCGTCGCGGCTCTGGCCCGGGTGAACCTGTCCCTGGCCGCGGCCCTGGACCTGCCGGCCACCCCCGGAGCGGTCCTGCGCATCCCCATCGGCGACCCGCACGAGGCCCTCGCCGCGCAGCTCGCCTGCCGCGCCGAGGGGGTGCGCGTCGGCTGCTTCCGGCCGCCGTCGGTGCCGGAGGGACAGGCCTGCCTACGGCTCACCGCGCGCGCCGACCTCACGCCCGCTCAGGTCGAGTGGGCGGCTTCCGTCGTACAGGCTGTCAGGCGGCGGCGGGGGGCATAGGGCGTCTGCGCCAGAGCGGGCTGTCAGGCGGCGGCGGGGGCCAGGCGGTTCCTGAGCCAGACCAGGCCGTCCTCGTCGGTGCGGTGCTCGCGCCACCCGTCCATCAGGACGTCGAGCTCGGCCTCGGTCGGGACGACCGTCAGGATGCGGACCTGCTGCCCCGGCGCGGGGTAGCCGCCGGACTGGCAGAGGTAGAGCTCACCGGTTTCGCGCAGCCAGGCCAGACGCCAGGCATCGCTGCCACCGGCGAAGCGCCAGGTGGCGCCAAGATCAACCTCGTCAGACGTGCGCCGACGGGGGTCGGCGTCGTGGAAGACATGCTCGTCGGCGTAGGACACCGTCACGGGTTGCTCCTGGGGGGTCGGGGGGCACGCTGCTGCAGGGGCGGGGTGGGACCCTCCACTGTCGGCACCCCCTGCCTGCCCCGCGCAAGGCCTGTCTGAACGTCTTTACGAGGAGTTCATGTTGACCGTGTTGTTCGTCACCGGCACCGGCACGGGCGTGGGCAAAACCGTGGTCACCGGCGCCCTCGCGGCGCTGGCCTGCGAACGGGGCCGGTGCGCTGTCGTGAAGCCCGCTCAGACCGGGGTCGCCGCCGACCAGCCGGGCGACCTGGCCGAGGTCAGCCGGCTCGTCGCGGCAGCCGATACCCGGGAGCTGGTCCGCTATCCCGATCCCCTCTCCCCCGCCGCGGCAGCCCGGCGTTGCGGGCGGCCACCGCTGGACCCGGTGGCGTTCTACGACCTGATGCTGGCTCTGGACCACGACCTGGTGGTCGTCGAGGGTGCCGGTGGGCTGCTCGTGCGCTTCGACGAGGACGGCAGCACCCTCGCGGACCTGGCCCGCGCCCTGCGCGCCCCGGTGCTCGTCGTCGTCGAGGCCGGGCTGGGGACCCTCAACAGCACCGCCCTGACGCTGGAGGCGCTGGCCCACCGGGGCATCGAGCTCAGCGGGCTGGTGATCGGATCCTGGCCCGCCGCGCCAGGGCTGGCCGAGCGGTCGAACCTGCGGGACCTGGAGATGCTCGCCGCCCGACCGCTGCTCGGCGCGCTACCAGCGGGAGCCGGGGCGCTCGCTGCTGACGCGTTCCTCGAGGTCGCCCGCTCCGGGCTGGCGCCCCAGCTGGGCGGCACCTTCGACGCCCGCGCCTTCCGCCGTACCTGGGATGCCTGACGAGCAAGCCCGGGCCTAGGAGGCCACCGGGCCGCCACGGAGGGGCTGGTCGGTGGCCGCCCGCTGCTCGTTGTCTCGCAGCCGCGGCTCGTAGTAGGCGAAGAAGACCTTCCCGACCAGGTCGCGGCGGCTCCGGACCCCGGTCTTGTCGAAGATGCTCTTCAGGTGCTGTTGCACGGTGTGCGGTGAGACGACGAGCTCCTCGGCGATCTGCGCCGTGGAGCCGCCCTGCAGCACGAGCCGGGTGACGTCGCGCTCCCGCTCGGTGAGGGCGTAGGCCGCCATCAGCAAGCCGGTGATGCGGGCCGGATGGGCCGGCTCCACGATCACCGCTACCCGCCGACCCGTGCCCGTGTGCAGGACGGCGCCGTGCAGGACCACCCACCCACCGGACCGGGTTTGGACCCGGGCCATCGCGACCTCGGGCGGTTCGTTGTCCTTCGCCGCGCGCAGCGCCCGTCCCGCGACCGACAGCACCGCGGACGGCAACCTGCCTTCCTCACCGTCCGGCAGGTCGGCCAGCGCGGCCTGGACGCCCGGCGTGGTCGACTCGACCTGCCAGTCCTCCGACAGGACCAGCAGCCCGGGCGGCTGCGGTCCCTCCGGATCGGTGGCCTCCCCGACGAGCAGCGCCCGGCGGGCCCCGTCCGCCAGGTAGGGCGCGGCGGCGCGCAGCCAGCGCTTCTCGGCGTCGTCGAACATCGCGGCGCCCTTCTCGCGGTAGAGCCCGAGAGCGCCCCACACCTCACCGG